>JAEUHQ010000091.1 GCA_016794565.1 Planctomycetota bacterium
CGAACGTGGTCTGCGACGCCTATTTGTTGATAGGCGTGCAGGTTCCCGGCTATCCGGCTCCGATCGCCGACTTGGGCGACGGAGTGTTCCTGATGTCGTCGACGCTGGCGATCGTCGGACCGCGCGCGCTGGCGTTGGCGGCGAGTTCGGAGCACCTCGGGTTCCTGCACACGCTGTCGATTCCGGCCGACCCGGTGTTCGCGGGCCTTGTCCTGCTCTTCCAGCACGCGACGATCTTCCCCGCGAACATCCTGTTGTCGGACGTGTTCGGCACGACCATCGTGCCGTGAGGCGCGGCGCAGCCTCCAACGCTCGTCGCCGCGAGGGCGGCAGCGCGTCTCGGACTGCCACCCACGACGCGGCCGGGTGAGAATCGCGGGGGCCGTGAGGTCGATCCTCACGGCGCGGCGTCTCTTCTCCTCGTCATGGACTCTGCGTCGCTCCACGAAGACCTCGTCGCGAACTCGAACGCGCTGCGGCGTCTCGCGCGCGACCTTCTGCGCGACCCGCATCGAGCGGACGACGTCGTGCAGGACGCGATGTGCGCGGCGATCGAGCAGCCGCCGCGCAGCCGCGCGACCCTCGGATCGTGGCTGAGGAAGGTCGTCGCGCGGGCGGCGTTCGACCATCGCCGCGGTGAACGGCGTCGCCGCGCCCGGGAACAGGTCGCCGCGGCGGCGACGCGCGCGAACACGCAGCCCACCGACGCGCAGGTCGAACTGCAGCAGCGCCTGCTCGCCGCAGTGCACGCGCTCGCCGAGCCGTACCGTTCCGCGATCTGGCAGCGCTACTACGAGGACCGTTCGCCGCGGGAGATCGCCGCCGCGTGCGGCGATCCGGTGAAGACCGTGAAGACGCGGCTCCATCGCGGGCTGCGGCAGCTGCGCGAACGGCTCGATGTGCAGCACGGGTCGCGGGGTGTGTGGGCGACGGTGGCTGCACCTCTCCTCGTGCCGGGCAGTCCGCTCTCGGGAGTCCTCGTCATGTCGACGGCAACGAAGTCCGGGATCGCCGCGGCGGTCGCGTTCGTTCTCTCCGTCTCGTTGTGGTGGGTCGCGAACGACGCGACGCCCGCGATCGCGCCGTCGGCGGGGAACGCCGAAGCGCCGGCCGTGGTGGCGAGCGGGCCGACTGGAGCGGAGGCGTCGACGCGGGAGCCCGTGGCAGTCGATGCTGCCGGTGCACCGACCGAACCGGTGCAGCCGGCGGTCCAAGTCGGCGGCGGCGGGCCGTCGAAGTCGCCTTTGGCGGGCATCGTGCTGGACCTCGAAGGCCGTCCGGTGGCCGGCATCGATCTCACGTGGGACGACGTGCCCTTCGTTCCGCCCGTGCGGACCGACGCCGACGGCGCGTTCCGCTGCCGTGCCGCGGCGTCCGGCCGCCTCGGGGTCGCTTCGAAGGACGTGATCGCGGTGCTCGTGCCGACCATGTGGGGCGACCTGTTCGGGACCGGGGCCGCGGAAGCGGCGCTGCGCCTCGACCTGACGATCGTCGTGGCGCCGTGGGCGCGCGTGCAGGGCGTCGTCGTCGACACCACCGGAGCGCCGGTCGCGGGCGCACAGCTCGCCGTGCACCACGGTGTCCCGTTGCGCTCGCGGATCGCACGGGTGCTCGACCGTTGCGTCGACGCGAAGTTCGAGACCATGACGCCCGACGACGGCCGCTTCTGCCTTGCCGCGGTGCCGTTCGCCGAGTCCGCGCGGCTCACGATCACCGCGCGCGGCCACCGCACGCTGACGATGACCGTCGAGGACGCACGACATCGCGAGCAGTTCGTGCTCGAACGGATCGTGCGCGGCGACGTGCTCGAAGGCGCCGTGGTCGACGAGAACGGCGAGGTCGTGCGGCAGGCGGTGATCGTGCTGCACGACCACGCGGTCGTCACCGAGCCCGACGGCACGTTCCGCTTCGAGCTGTGGCGCGTGAACGACCTGCCGAAGGGCGAAGTCCCGACGCTCGAGGTCACGGCGCCGGAGCGGCTGCCGGCGAGGGTCGCGTGCCTCGGCGGCGACTGGCGCACGCGCGGTGCATGGCCGTCGCCGCTGCGTGTGAGTGTCGGGGGCCGCACCGAGTCGATCCGCGGCCGCGTGGTACGCGCCGACGGGACGCCGCTCGCCGATCCGTGGGTGAGCTTCGTGCCGCCCGAGCCGGAGCAGATCCGGCGGACGATGTTCGAAGCCCCGTTCGCGTTCAGGGCGGTGGCGGGCAGCGCACCGGCGGCGAACAACGGCGAGTTCGAGACGCCGCGGGTCGCGCCCGGTCGCTACCGCCTGCGTGTGGTCCACCCGGCGACGCTCGACGTGTTCTGCACCGGCGAGATCGCCACGGGGCCGGCGGCGGTCGAGATCCGCATGCCCGATCGCGGCTCGTGGCCGGCGCTGCGCGGCGTCGTCGTCGACCGCCGCGGTGCGCCGGTGCCGGGCGCGGACTGGCTGTTCGTGCGCGACGATCCGACGCCGGGAGCCAGGGAGCCGCTGGCCAGCGCGTGGCAGCACGCGACCGGCGAAGGCGTGATCGAGCATCCGCCGGTGAGCCGCGACGTGAGCACCCTGTGCGTGAAGGCTGCGGGCATGGCGGAGTGGGTGACGACGAAGCTCGCCGAACTGCCCCGCTTCGACGACGTCCGGATCGTCGTGCCGGTCGGCTGCCAGACGCGCATCGAACTCGGGCCGAACTGGCGCGACGTCGACGTTGCGCACTTCGTCGACGGCACGGGTGCGCGTTCACCCGTCGTGTTCACGAACGGGGACATGGCGTACGGCACCCGCGACATCCCTCTCGAAGACGCCCGGTCGCGAGCGTTCCAGGCCCTCAACAACTGCGTCGCGCTGGTGTTGTGCCGCCGCGGCGAAGAAGTGGCGCGCTTTCCGATCACGCTTCGTCCCGGCGAGATGAACGTGCTGCGCTGGTGACGCGGCTCAGTCCATCGGCCAGAACGCCGAGACCTCGCGCGCGAACGCGGCGGGGTTCTCCATCGGAGTGAGGTGGCCGCAGCCGGGCACCACGACGCAGCGTGCCCCGGGGATCGCGCCCGCGACGCGCTTCGCCTCGTCGGGCGGCGTCAGCGCGTCTTCGCTGCCGACGACGACCAGCGTCGGCACGGTGATCGACGCGAGCATCGGCGTGCGGTCGGGGCGTTCGCGCATGCCGCGCAGGTCCGCGACGATCGTCTCGACGGGTTGCCCTTCGACCATCGAGTGCAGTCTCGCGCGCAGCAGCATGCCGTGCGGGTCGGTCTCGGCGCGCGGGGCGAGCAGCTTGCCCGCCATCGCCGCCGCGATCGCGGGCCGGCCCTTCTCCAGCACGGTGCGCATCGCGGCGTCGCGGCCCGCCTTGCCGGCGTCGTCGTCGCCCTTCGCCTTCGTGTCGACGAGGCACAACGAACGCACGAGCTGCGGGTGCCGCGCCCAAACGGCCTGCGCGACGTAGCCGCCCATCGACAGGCCGACCACGTCGACCGGCTCGTCGCTGATCGTGTGCACGACCGCGGCGACGTCGTCGGCGAGCAGGTCCATCGTGTGCATCGCGTCGCCGCACCACGGCGACGCGCCGTGCCCGCGCAGGTCGATGGCCACCAGCGTGCGACGCTCGGCGAGCGGACCGTGCATCGTGTCGAGCCACATGCGGTGGTCGAGCGGGTAGCCGTGCAGCAGGACGGCGAGCTGGCCCTTGCCCGTCGTGTGCACCGCGAGGCGCGTCTGGTCGAACGAGACGAAGCGTGTGTCCATCGTGATCACCTCGGAGCGTGAGAAACGATCGGTTTCGAGCGCTCCGCGTGGCCGCGAAGGCGGCCACGAAGGAGCAATCGAGAGCCTGTACCATGGATTCCGCTCAGGCTCTCGGTCCGCGCCACGAGAGGCGCGCGATCGCCTCGACGTGGAACGTCTGCGGGAACATGTCGTACGCCTCGACGCGTTCGAGTTCGTAGCCGCCGTCGACGAGCTGGCGCAGGTCGCGGGCGAGCGTCTGCGGGTCGCACGACACGTAGACGAGGCGCTTCGCCGCGAGGCGCAGCAGTGGCTTCAAGGCCGGCTTCGCGCCGAGGCGCGGCGGATCCATCAGCACGAAGTCCGGGCGTTCGCGGTTGTCGCGCAGGAACTGCTCCGTCGTCGCGCGCAGCCACGTGACGTTGTCGCAGCCGTTCGTCTTCACGTTGACGCGGCCGAGCGTGCATGCACGGCGCTCGTCCTCGACCGCGAGCACCCTGCCGAAGCGCCGGCTCAGCGGCAGCGAGAAGAGCCCGACACCCGCGTACAGGTCGAACGCGAGGTCGCCGCGTTCGTCGCCGATCGCGCCGCGCACGAGCTCGCCGACCAGGTGGCGGTTGCCCTGGAAGAAGCTGTCCGGCTCGATCAGGTAGCGGAAGCCCTGCACGTCGTGCTGGACGAGGTCCTTGCGCAGGCCGGGCAGGTCGGGCGACCACGACGCCCCGCCGGTGCCGCACGAGCCGTCGATCTGGTACGGCCAGTCGCGCGGCTGCATGGCCGCGACCGCCGCACGCACGGTCGGGAGTCCCGACTCGAGTTCGGGCGCGAGCACGGGGCACATCGTCACGTCGAGCGTGTCGTGGGTGAACGCGCGGTGGAAGCCGAGCACGGGCGCCTTCGACTCCGCGGTCGCAATGGCGGCCTCCGCGGCGTGCAGTTCGCGGCGCTGCTTCTTGCCGAGCCGCCCGATGCGGCCGTCGTGTCTCGTTCCGGACGTGGCGAGCAGTTTCAGCTGCGTGCGAGCGCGGTAGCCCCACGGCTCGGCGTGGTGCACGACGACGGGATCCGGCCAGTCGAAGGCGCCGGTGCGGACGAGCGCGTCGCGCACGAACTCACCCTTCGCCGCGACCTGGGTCGCGTAGTCGACGTGCTGGAACTGGCAGCCGCCGCATTCGCCGAAGTGCACGCAGCGCGGCGCCACGCGGGACGGACCGGGTCCTTGGACTTCGACGATGCGAGCGCGCACGAACGACTTCTCGACTTCGTACACCTCGACGGACAGCCGGTCGCCCGGCGCGCCGAACGGAACGAACACCGCGAGTCCTTCGTGGCGCGCGATCGCGAAGCCGCCGAACGCGAGCCGTTCGACGGTGACTTCGAGGCGCTGGCCGATCGCGGGGACGTTCATGGGGGCGAGCAGGCTATCACGGTCTGCCGCGCGTCTGCAGCCACAGTCCCGCGGCGACGAGTGCCAGTGCCCCGAAGAAGCGGATGCCCGGCGCCGGTGCGCCGAGCGCCGTGTTGAGCGCCGCGGCCACGAGCGGCTGCACGTTGATGTAGAGCGCGACCTGCGAACTGTGGGTGTGGCGCAGCGCCCAGGTGTTCAGCATGTAGGTGAGCACCGTCGCCAGGAGCACGACGTACGCCGCGAACCAGACCGTCGGCGGCGTGAGCACCGCAGAGACGTCGGCGGCGGTCACGCCGGGCCCGCTCCAGCCGCCGATCAGGAGCGCGCCGAACGCGAACATCACGGCGGTCGCGGTCCACGGATCGACCTCGCGCCCGATCTTCCGGATCAGCACCAGGTGGATCGCGAACACGAGACCGTTCGCCATCGTGAGCAGGTCGCCGAGCAGCGTCGCCCCGTGTCCGCCGGCGACTTCGTCGCTCCCGCCGAAGATCATGCGGTCGACGCCGAGCAGGCAGAAGACACCGAGCAGCGCCGTGCCGATCGCCGCGACCCGCGCGAGGCCGAGCCGCTCCTGTCCCGCGAGGACCGCCACGAGCAGCGTCCAGGTCGGGATGCAGGCGTTCACGACGGCGCTGTGTTCGGGGGTGGTGCGCGCCATTCCCTCGGTGAACAGGACCTGGTTCGCCGCCACGCCGAAGAACGACGCGACGAGGAGCCCGATCCAGGTGCGGCGGGCCGGCCATTCGCGGCGGCGCCGGAGGGCCAGGGCCAGCGGCACCAGGACCGCGGTGGCAGCGACGATCCGGAACAGGACCCAGGTCGTCGGCGGCACCGTCGCGAGGATGCGCTTCGTGAACACGTAGTTGCCGCCGAACACGAGAGAAACCGTGATCAGGGCGACGTGGACGCGCAGGGCGGAAACGGGCAAGCCGGGCATCGTGGCGAGGGCACCGCGGGAAGCAATGGCGCCGTTCGCGGGAAGGCGGGGCATCCGCCGGTGGCGTTGGCTATCATCCCGGCCCCGCGTCCCCGAGCCGCCCGACCCCGGCGGCGTCGCGCCTCCCCAGAATCATGACGTTCGCCGCCACATTGTTCTCCCTGTGCGTCGCCGTTCCGTGTCCGCAGGGGGACCTGCGCCTGCCACCGCCACGCAGCGTAGCTCCCGAAACACCCGAGCAGCGTCCGCTCGAGGAGATCGACCGGTTCCGCCGCGACCTGGTCGACCTGTCCGGGCCCGCGCCGCGCGTCGACAGCAAGCTGCAGGACATGGGCATCGCGTACAAGAAGATCGAGCCGCTGATCCTCGAGGTCGCGCGGCAGGCGCGGCCGCCCGAGATGGCGAACCTGATGGTGGCGGCGCGCCGCTTCGGCAACACGACCGGCACGTCGCGCGTCGCCGACGAGCTGCTGTTCCAGCTGTTGTCGCGCCCGCTCGGCGAGGCGACGCGGGTCACCGTCGAGACGATGGCGTTCCTGAAGGGCGCCGAGGCGAAGAAGGCGCTGCAGGAGTGCGTGCTCGGCCGCATCTCGGGCGTGCGCCGCCACGCGACCGACGTGCTGGTGTCCATGGTGACGGCCGATGACCTCGAGTTCGCGCTGCACCTCTCGAGCGAGCAGACCCTCGATCTGCGCCTGCGCGGTGTCGATCTGCTCGCCGCCGTTCCCGGCGAACGGGCGAAGACGCGTCTCGTCGAACTCCTGTCGAAGGACCCGCCTCTCGCCGCCGCGTCGACCGTGGCGCTGGTTCGCCTCGGCATGGCTGCGGTGCCGGCGCTGCAGCGCCTGTGCGCCGAACCGGTGGTGGACCGCGGTTTCGCGTACGCCGCGTTCACCCTGGCGCAGATCGAGGACAGCACCGGTCGCCCGAGCCTGCCCGGGGAGATCGTGAAGCCGCTGCTCGCGCAGCTGGACAGCGCCGAGTCGCTGACGCGCAGCCTCGCCGCGGTGCCCCTGGCGGACCTCGCGCGGCGCGGTGTCGAAGCCGGCGGCGCGATGCCCGATGCGCGCATCGTCGAAGCCCTGATCGAGGTCGTCACGCCGCTGCAGTTCGTGCCGAACCTCGACATGCTGCGCCGCCCAGCCGAAGAGCGCCTGCTCCGCTTCACGGGACGCATCATCGCGTCCGCGGAGGCCCTGCCGTGGCGCGAGTGGTGGAAGGTGCAGAAGGACGCGTTCGTCGGCGTTCGTTCCCGCGTCTCGGTGGACGCCGCCGCGGCGAAGTTCGCCGTCGTGTCGATGCGCCACGGGCAGCGGCACGTCCGGCTGCTCGCCGAAGGTCTCGCGGACAATCCGCCCGTCGAAGGCGCACTCGAGGTGCTGCTGTCGGACACGCAGATGATCGACCTCGTCGCGGCCCTGCAGGCGAAGGGTTTCGGGGATCCGGACACACTGCGCGTCAACACCGCTCTGCCGCCGGTGCGGTCGCTGCAGGTCCAGGTCCGCAACGGCCGCGCGCAGGTCGCCGTGCCCGCCGGCGACTACCCGGCCTTCGACACGATGGCGCAGGTCGTGACCGAGCGCATCGAGAGCGAGCTGTGGCAGGCGTACCGCAATCCGTCGACCGAACCCGACCGCGGCGCCTTCTGGCGCGCCGAGCGGCGGTGGCTCGACGCCAACCCGGATCCCGTCGAACGCGGTCGTCGCTTCGCGCGGCGCATCGTGCAGCAGTGGCCGGCCCTCGCGGCGGTGCCGCGAGCGCGCGCCCTCGAGTACGTCATGGCCCACCCGCAGCGGAAGCAGCTGCTCGGTGAGGACGACGGCATCGCCGCGGTCGCGATGCTGCAGAAGATGCCCGAGCTCGGCGACCTGGACCTGCGGCTGCTCGAGCTGTGCGCGGGCGTTCCGGGCGACAAGGTCTGGCGCGAATGCGTCGGCGTCGCGGCGGTGGCGAAGGGTGGCGGTCCGCAGGCGGTGCGCGCGGTGTTCGCGGTGCTCGGGACGGACGCGATCCTCGCCGCGCTCGGCGACGAACGGACCGTCGTGCGCCGCGCGGCGCTGTCGGAGGTCGCGGTCGTGCGCGACCAGCGCGCCGGCGCCCGCGTGGTCGAACTGCTCGGGGATCCGGACGTCGGCGTGCGCACGGCGGCCGCGTATGCGTGCGGCCAGCTGCAGTGCGCGGCGGCCGAGAACCCGCTCGTCGCATTGATCGCCGCCGACGACACGAATCCTCTGCTGCGGCGGGAGTGCCTTCGCGCGCTCGGTCGCGTCGGCGGCGACCAGGCGTTCGCCGTCCTGCAGCGTGCGCTGGCTGCGCCGGTGCGGGAGGACAAGGAGGCGGCGCTCCGAGGCCTCGGCGAACTTCGCGACGCGCGTGCGGCGCGGCTGCTCGCGGAACTCGCCGCGATCGGCCACGGCAAGGAGATCGGCGACCTCGCCCGTCTCTACCTGCTGCGGCAGGGCGGCGTGCTCGCCGTGCCCGCCTTGCGCGCCCAGATCGCCACGGTGCGCGATCCGGCGATCCGCGACCAGTTCGTGATGCTGCTCGGCGCCTACCAGGACGCCGCGACCGTGCCGGACCTGATGGACCTGTTGCGCAATCCGAAGTCGTCGCTCGAAGCGGCGACGCTCTTGTCGGGCACCACGGGCGTCGACGTCGTGAACGCCGAGGACCGCGTCGGCACTGCGGAGAAGTGGTGGCGCCAGAACAAGCAGCTCCCGCAGTGGCAGTGGTTCCTCGACGCGCTGCGAGCGAACGACGTCGCGACCACGCTGCGACCGGAGCAGTTCCAGGTCGAGGCCGGTCTCGCGTCGGTGAGCGAACTGTCGCGCCTCCTCGTCGAAGCGAAGGCGCCGCGCCTGCGGGTCCTGTGTGCCGCGGTGCTGCGCACGGTGACGAACGAGGACTTCGGCGTCGTCGACGTGAACACTTCCGATGACGTGCGCGCCGGCATCGCCGCGCGCTACCGCCTGCTCGTCGAGACCGCGAAGGCGGCGCAAGGCCGCTGAGCGGCGCCGGCGAGTCGACGCACCGACCCGGCGTGCGTCGGGTCGGGTCCTGGCCGGTGTTGCTGGTCCTGCTGGCCGGCTTCCTCGCCGCCTTCGCGTGGTTGCGGAGTCGATCGACGTTCCTCGCGATCGAGAGGGATCGCGCCGCGGCCGCTGCCGTCGCGGCCGAGTCGGGTGTGCCGGTCGCGGACGCGATGGCCCTGCGCGATCTCGTCGGCGCGGACGCGCCGGCGGCACGCTGGCGCGCCGCAGCGGCCCGGTTCGCCGCGGAGCGGGCGCACCTCGGCGATCCGCTCGCCGCGGTCGTCGCGACGGCCGACGCCGAGACCGCGTCGGCGGCGATGGCGGCCAGAGCGGCGGCCCCGGACGCGCACGCGGCGTGGGCACGTTTCGCAGTGGGGATCCGGGCGGAGGCCGGGCTCCGGTTCCTCTCGGTGCGCGAACGCTTCGCCGATCGCGAGCATCCGCGAGATTGAGGAGTCTTTCGCGGACGGTATCGTCTGCGGCCACTTTTCCCGCGGAACCCCTCGCATGACCGACGTCGTCGCCATCGCCCAACGCATCCAGTCCGAGAGCCGCGCCCTGCAGGCAGTGCGGAACGCCTTGCAGAGCGTCATCGTCGGCCAGGACGCACTGCTCGACGGCCTCCTGATCGCGCTGCTGGCCGATGGCCACGTGCTGCTCGAGGGTCTGCCCGGTCTCGCGAAGTCGCTCGCCGTGTCGTCGCTTGCGCGCGCCGTCGGCGGCCAGTTCCGGCGCATCCAGTTCACTCCCGACCTGCTGCCAGCGGACCTCGTCGGCACGCACGTCTACAACCCGAAGACCGGCGAGTGGCAGGTGAAGGAGGGGCCGGTGTTCGCGAACTTCGTGCTCGCGGACGAGATCAACCGCGCACCGGCGAAGGTGCAGAGTGCGTTGCTCGAGGCGATGCAGGAGCGGCAGGTGACGCTGGCGGGCGACACGCGGCGTCTGCCCGATCCGTTCCTCGTTCTCGCAACGCAGAACCCCGTCGAGCAGGAGGGCACCTACGCGCTGCCCGAGGCGCAGATCGACCGCTTCCTGGTGAAGCTCGTCGTCGGTTACCCGACCAAGCAGGAGGAGCTGAAGATCATCGACCGCATGGCCGGTCTGTCGGCGCACCACGAAGTGAAGCCCGCGACGACGCCGCAGGAACTCCTGAAGATGCGGCAGCTGCTCGACACGATCTACCTCGACGACAAGGTGAAGAGCTACATCGTCGACCTCGTCTTCGCGACGCGGCAGCCCGAGGAGGTCGGTCTCGCGAAGCTGAAGCCGCTGATCCTCTACGGCGCTTCGCCGCGCGCCTCGCTCGCTCTCGCCCGCACCGCCCGCGCGCGCGCGTTCCTCGAGGGCCGCGGCTTCGTGACGCCGCAGGACGTGAAGGCGACCGGCACGATGGTCCTGCGGCACCGCGTGCTCACGACGTACGAAGCCGAGGCCGAAGGCGTCACGAGCGAACAGGTGCTGAAGACCGTGTTCGACACCGTGCGCGTGCCCTGACCGGGTCGAGGCGACCGTGACGTCGGTGATCGATCCCGAACTGCTCGCCGAGGCGCGTCGCATCCAGGTGCGCGCGGACCGCATGGTCACCGACGTGATGGCCGGCGGCTACAGCTCCGTGTTCCGCGGCAGCGGGATCGAGTTCGACGAGGTGCGTGAGTTCGCCGAAGGCGACGAGCTGCGCTCCGTCGACTGGAACGTCACCGCGCGCACGGGGCGGCCGTTCGTGAAGAAGTTCGTCGAGGAGCGCGAGCTCACGGTGCTCTTCGTGCTCGACGCCTCCGCGTCGATGGCGTTCGGCACGAGCCCGCCCGCCGCGCCGCGCCGCGCGGTCGCAGCGACAGCGGCGCTCTTCGTCGGGTGCGTCGCGTTCGCCGCGGCACGCAACAACGACAAGGCGGGGCTGATCACGTTCACCGACCGCGTCGAACGCTACGTGCCGGCCAAGAAGGGGCGGAACCACGTGCTTCGGCTGATCCGCGAGGCGATGCAGCCGCCGGTCGGGCGAGCCCGCACGGACCTGCAGGCTGCGCTCGACTACGCGGGCCGCGTGCAGCGTCGCCGCGCGATCGTGTTCGTCGTCAGCGACTTCCTCGGCGTCGACCCGGGGAGCAAGCTGCGACTGCTCGCGCAGCGACACGACGTGATCGCCGTGCGGGTCCGCGACCCGTTCGCCGCGGGCCTCGACCGCGCCGGCGGCGACGTCGCGGCGCTCCCGAACGCCGGACTGCTCCATCTCGCCGATCCGGAGACGGGCCGCACCGGGCTCGTCGACACGAGCAGCAGGAGGGTGCGGGAGGAGCTGCAGCGGCGCTGGCGCGACGAACGCGCGCGGCTGCTCGATGCATGCCGCCGCGCTTCGGTCGACCTCTTCGACGTGCCGACCACGGGTTCGGTCGCGGACCCGGTCGTGCGTTTCTTCCGGATGCGCGAACTGCGCGGGGCGAAACGATGAGGACCGCGGCGCGCACGCTGGTGCTGTTCACGCTCGCTGCGTGCACCGGCCCGGAGTCGCCGTGGAAGGCCCCGCCGACGCAGGCCGTCGACCTCGTCATGTCGGTGTCCGCCGCGCGCGTCGGCCTGCTCGAACCGTTCGTCGTTCAGCTCGATCTGTGGCGCCGCGACGGTGTCGAGGTCGACTTCGCGCCCGCGGTCGAGGCCAAGGATTTCCGTGCGGAGACGAAGCGTGCGCCCGACGTCGCGTTGCCGGGCGGCACGTGGCGCCGCACGACGCTGGTGTTGCGGCCCGTGCGCGGTCCGGCCGAGATCGTGCTGCCGCCGTTCACTGCAAAGAGCAAGGACGGCGCCGCGGTCGCCACGACGCCCGAGACGAAGATCACGGTCGTCACCGCGCTCGAAGGCAAGGGCGCCGCGATCGAAGCTCCCGGCGAGCCGTTCCCGACGCCGAGCCATGCTTCCCGGTGGCTCGTCGCCGGTGTCGCCGCAGCGGTGCTCGCGGCCGCCGGCGTGTGGTGGTGGCGCCGGCGCCCGCGCCAGGCGCGCCACGCCGAGGAAGTCGCCGTGCCGCCGCACGTGAAGGCGCTGCGTGCCCTCGCGCGACTGCGCGACGTGCCGCGCGCGTCACCGGCGCAGGTCGAGGCGTTCTACGTCGAGGTGTCGAACGTGCTGCGTACCTACCTCGAGGAGCGCTTCGGCCTTCGCGCACCGGAGCGCACGACGGAGGAGTTCCTGCGCGAACTCGAGGGCGGCGAACAGCTCGCGCGCGAACACCGGGCCGAACTCGAGCGGTTCCTCTCGCAGTGCGACCTCGTCAAGTTCGCGGCGTTCGTGCCCGGCGAGGGCGAGCATCTCGCGGTGCACGCGCTCGCGCTCGCGTTCGTCGAGTCGACGCGCCCCGACCGGAGTTCGACGGCGGCTGCGCCGCAGGCGGTGCACGCATGACCGCGGCATGGACCCTCGGGGAGATCACTCTGCTCGACCCGTGGTTCCTCGTGGCCGTGCCGGCGGTGCTGGTCGCCGTCTGGTGGCGCTGGCGGCGTCCGCGATCGGCATTGCCGACGGCGTCGGCCGTCCTGTTCGCCGACCTCGCACCGACGCTTCGGCAACGGTTCGTATGGGCGCCGCAGGCGGTGAAGTCCGCCGCCGCGCTGTGCCTCTGCGTTGCGATGGCGCGTCCCGTCGAACGCGACGTGCTGCCGATCCGCGAAGAGGGCGTTGACATCGTTCTCGTCGTCGACACGAGTTCGTCGATGACCATCCCCGACATGACGAGCGACCGCTCGTTCCGACGCATGGATGCCGCGCGCACGAGGGCGGAGGAGTTCGCCCGTGCGCGGACGCACGACCGCGTCGGCCTGATCGCGTTCGCGCGCTACGCGGAGCTCCGCTGCCCGCCGACGCTCGACGAGAACGCCCTCGGGGCGTTCCTGCGCAGCGTCGACGTCGTCACGCCCAACTCGCCGCTCGACGGCACCGCGATCGGCACCGCCGTCGCGAAGGTCGTGCAGGTGCTGCAGAAGAGCGAGGCGAAGTCGAAGGTCGCGGTGCTGCTGACGGACGGGGAGAACACCGTCGACGACATCGTGCCGGCCGATGCGGCGAAGCTCGCGAAGGACGCGGGGATCCGTGTGCACACGATCGGACTCGGCAACGGCGTGCCGTCCGTGTTCGGTCTTCAGCCACTCGACTTCGGCGACCTGAAGAACATCGCGGAGACGACGGGCGGCCGTTTCTTCCAGCCGAAGAGCGACGCCGATCTCGCGGACGTCTACGCGCAGATCGACGAACTCGAGAAGACGGAGCTCGACGACCCGCGGTACCGCATGGTGGACCGCTTCGAGTGGCCGCTTGGCGCCGGACTGGCGCTCCTGTCGCTCGCGATCCTGCTCGAGACCCTGCTGTTCCGGAGGGCGCCGTGAACGACCTCGTGTTCGCACGCGGATTCCTCTGGCCGTGGTTGTTCGCCGTGCCCGTTGCGGCGGCGCTCGTGTGGGCGCTCTTCGACCGTTCGCGGCGCGCGGCGTTGCGCTACGGCGCGCGGCCGACCGGGCCGGCGGCGAGCCCGTTCCTGCGTTCGCTCCGGGTGTCGACGCTGCTGGGCCTCGGCCTCGTCTGCTGGATGGATCCGCGCCTCGGTGACGAGCCGATGGCGGTCGAACGGCGCGGCCTCGACCTCGTCTTCTGCCTCGACACGTCGCGTTCGATGCTGGCGCGCGACATGGAACCGACGCGCCTCGGTCGCGCGCTGCAGGACATCCGCGCCGTGCTGCCGTCGCTGCAAGGCGGCGACCGCGCGGCGCTCGTCGTCTTCGCCGGCGAAGCCCGCTTGTGGATCCCGCTGACGCACGACCTCGACTCGTTCCGCGGTCTGCTGGACGAGGTGGACACCGACGCCGTGAAGAAGGGCGGCACGGACATCGCCGCTGCCCTGCGCAAGGCGCTCGAACTCTCCGACTCCGACAACCGCAAGACGACCGCGGTGATCCTCCTGACCGACGGCGAGGACTTGACCGGCGCCGGGCGCGACGCCGCGCAGGAACTCGGCGCCCAGGGACTCGTGGTGCACGCCGTCGGCTACGGCGACGCGTACGGCAGCAAGATCACGATCGCGGAGAAGGACGGCGAGCGGTTCCTGCAGGACGGCAAGGGCGGCGAAGTCGTGTCGAAGATGGACCCCGAGAGTCTGCGCGCCGTCGCGGCCGCGACGGGAGGCGAGTTCGTGCGCGCCGACTCCATGGTGCTGCCGATCGCCGAGCTGCATCGGAAGCGCCTCGTGCCGATGCAGAAGCGCAGCTACGACGCGGGCGAGGAAGCTGGCAAGCGGGCTCGCTACCAGTGGGTGCTGCTCCCGCTGCTCGTGCTGCTACTGTGGGAGATCGCGATGGCCGGAGGTCGACACCGATGAAGGCGCTGTGGTTGGCGGCGATGCTGCTGGTCCCCGGAGGCGACCGCGAGCGCGGCCTGCAGCTCTATCGCGAAGGCAAGTTCGCGGCGGCCGCGGATGCCTTCCGCGCGGCGATCGCAAGCGACGGCGACTCCGCGGAATTGCAGTGGAACCTGGCACTCGCCGGGTGGCGTGCCGGGCAGGTCGCGGATGCCGAGGCGCCGCGAAAGGAACTCTTCTCGGCGGCGGAGGCGGCGGTCGAGAAATACGCCGCGCTGTCGTCGAACGCGCAGCCCGCCCTGCATCGGGGGCTGCTCGGCGCGATCCGCTTCGACGAGGCCAAGGCGCTGGAGGCGAAGGCGGACGGGGTCGCGGCGCAGCCTGCACCTGCACAGCCGAGCGGCTCGGCCGCACCGGGCGCCCAGCCGGAGGATCCGCTGCCGTTGCTCGAACAAGCGCTCGGCAAGGCCGAGCAGGCGCGCGACCATTTCGTGGCTGCGGCGGAGGTCGGGCCGTCGGCCGAGATCGCCCGGAACATGGAGCGCGCGCTGCGCCTGATCGACGAGCTGCAGAAGAAGATCGAAGACCTGAAGAAGCAGCGCGAGGAGCAGAAGAAGGACGACCAGAAGGACGAGAACAAGAAGAACGACGAGAAGGATCCGCAGAAGAAGCCCGAAGAGAAGAAACCCGACGAGAAGGACGGCGAGAAGAAGGACGACAAGTCCGAGCCGAAAGAGCCCGAGCCGAAGAAGGGCGACGACGCCAAGGACCCGCCGAAGGACGGCCAGCAGGGGGAGCCACAGCAGCCGCCCGAGCCGAAGCCGGGTGAGAAGCCGGAAGAACCGAAGGCGGGGGACCAGAACGCCCAGGACAAGCCGGCGCCCGAGCAGAACTCCGCGGAAGAGAAGAGCGAGCCGCAGAAGGCGCAGCCCCGTGCCGACGCGCCGGGCGAGAGCTCCGAAACGAAGGAGCTCTCGCCGGAGCAGACCCAGCGCCTGCTCGAGATGCTGAAGGAACTGGAGCAGAAGCGGAAGGTGATGCGCGGCAAGTCGAGCCGACCGAAGGTGGAGCGGGACTGGTGATGGCGATGCTCCGTTCCTTCGTGCTGGCGGTGCTCACCGTCGCGTCGACTGCGCTGGCGCAGGAGAAGCTCGAGATCGAGGGCCCCGTGCCCGCGACGCTGCGGCTCGGCGATTCGGCGCGCGTCACGATCCGCGTCGAGGGGCGCGGCGCCGACCCGCGAACACCGACGCTGCCGGTCGTGGCCGGCCTGCGCATGCAGATCTCGCCTCCGTCGCGCAGCAGCTACACGTTCTTCGACGGGCGCACGATGACCGAGCGCGTCGGAGTCGAGTACCAGCTCACGCTCCAGCCCACGCAGGAGGGCGAGTTCGTCGTTCCGCCGTTCACGATCTGGACCGGGACGCGCGACCAGTCGACGAAGGAGCTGCGGCTCGACGTCCGTCGCGACCTTCGCGGCGAGGACCTCGCGTGGCTCGACGTGAAGGTCGAACCGCAGCGCGTCTACGTGCACGAGCCGATCCGCGTGACCGTGGACTTCGGCGTCCAGCAGGGCCTGCGCCTCGTGCAGGACCGGCTTTCCAACGGTCAGATCTACACCGACGTGGAGGTGCAGGCGCCGTGGCTCGTCGACTTCCCCGGCGGCGAGCCGATCGAACCGCCGCGGCCGCCCGGCGAGCTCGCGATCGTCGTCCTGCAGCGAACGCCCGTGCTCGCCACACGCGAAGGCAGCCACGAACGCAACGGCGAGCGCTGGCAGCGCTTCACGTTCGAACGGTCGTTCCTGCCCACGCGCCTCGGCAGGATCGAACTCTCCGCACCGATGCTCCGCTACCACCGGCTCGTGCGCGAAGGGCAGCCCGACATCTTCGGCGGCCGCCGCGGCCAGCAGTCCGACAATTTCTTCGTCTACGGCAAGCCGATCACGCTCGACGTCCTGCCGATCCCGGAGGCGGGACGACCGACGCCGTACTACGGCGCGGTCGGCCGCTTCACGATCGCGGCGACGCTGGACAAGGACACGGTGCGCGTCGGCAATTCGGTCAAGCTCACGCTGACCGTGCGCGGCGACGGTAACTTCGAGTTCCTCCGACTGCCGCCGCTCGACCAGATCGAAGGCTTCCACAAGCTCGGTCAGGCCGAGGCCGTGCGCGACGCCGACAAGGTCGTCGTCACCTACGACCTCACGCCGCTGTCGGTCGACGTGAAGGCCGTGCCGCCGATCGCGTGGAACTGGTTCGACACGACGCCCGGCGTCGAGAAGTTCGTCGAGGTGAAGACGGCGTCGCTGCCCCTGCACGTCACTCCGCTCGCGAACGGCGAGACACTCGCGC
Organism: Planctomycetota bacterium; assembly: GCA_016794565.1. Taxonomy (GTDB): domain Bacteria; phylum Planctomycetota; class UBA1135; order UBA1135; family UBA2386; genus JAEUHQ01. The sequence goes on from JAEUHQ010000091.1 coordinate 16,783, forward strand.
CGTTGCCCGAAGCCGCGACGAAGGCGGTCACGGCCGGCGTCGACGACGTCTTCGACCTCCCGCCGCTGGACGGGCCGCCGCGGGTTCGGGTCGAACCGGCGCCGTGGCAGCGATGGGCCGCGCTCCTCGGGCCGTGGGTCCTCGTGGCGAGCGCGATGTTCGCGCTGTCGGTGGCGCGGCGCCGTTCGGCGAACCCGGCGGCCGTGCGTGCACGCGCCGCGGGGCGCCACTGCGAGCGAGCGCTGCAGGACGGCGTCGATCCCGTGAGCGCGCTGGCCGACTACCTCGGTGCCCGCGTGGGTGTGCCCGGCGCGGCGATGATCGCGCCGGACCTGCACGACCGGCTCGTGCGAGCCGGTGTCGATGCGGCGCTCGTCGACGAAGTCGTTCGGCTGGTCGAACGCGGCACCGCGGCGCGCTACGGCGGCGGTGCCGGTGTCGCCGTCGACGAAGTTCGCGTCGTGGTCGGCAGGCTCGAACGCCTCCGCTTCGGCGTCGCCACGCTGCTGCCGCTGCTGGTGTTCGCGTTCGCCGCCCTCGGCGCGGCGGCCGGTCCGGCGCTGGCGCAGGAGCCGGCGCCGCAGAGTGCCGAGGCCGCGTATCGCGCGAAGGACTGGGCCGCGGCGGAGAGACTGTTCGCGGAACGCTACGAGGCCACGGGCGATCGGCGTCTCCTGCGCGCGCGGGGCAACTGCTTCTACCGGGCGGGGGATCTGCCGAGGGCGCTGTGGGCGTTCGAGTCCGCGCGCCTCGGCGACCCGCGGGATCCGGAGCTGCTCGCGAACCTGAGGCTGGTGCGGACGAAACTGGAGGTCGACGACACGGAGGCCGGGTTCGTCGCCGAGCTGACCGCACTGCGCGACGGGATGACGACGACGGAGCGGTTGGTCGTCGGTGCCGCGTGCATGCTGGTCGCCGCGGTCTGTCTCCTGCTCGGCTACCGTCGCGTGGGGCTGCGCTGGGTCGGTGCGTTCGCGCTGGCGCCGGGGCTGTTCTTCGCGATCGACCTGCTGTGGCTCGGGCCCGCGCGGCCGCCGCGCGCGATCGCGTTGCAGAAGATCGCGGTCGTGTCCGAGCCGCGAGCCGACCTCGTGCCAGTCGCGACGCTGCGGGCGGGGGTCGCGGTCGAGGTGCTGGGCGGCGACTCGGGTTCGTTCGTTCGGGTGCGTGTCGGCGACAAGTCCGGCTACGCGCCGAGCGCCGACGTCGCCGTCGTCAGGTGAGCCGCGCGGTCCGCGGAGTGCGGGGTCGGTCGCTCACCCGAGCAGCTTCTTCGCGCGGATGCCGGCGAGGAGGAGGAACAGGCCGATCACGAGGAACACACCCGCGACCAGCCACTGCAGGAGCCATGGATTGAAGAGCAGCAGGAGACCGAAACCGGCGATCACCACACCGAGCCCGATGAGCAGCGTCGGCAGGTGGGGCGGGACTTGGGGCATGCCGGGCATGCCGCGGTTCAGTTTGATGTCCATTCAGCGAAGGCTCTTCTCGTAGATGCGGTAGCGGCGCCAGGTGCGCAGGCCGATCGTCTCGAGCGGACCCAGCATGTCGCGGTTGTCTTCGAGGATCCAGCTCGCCTCGCAGGCCCGGAAACCGACGTCGAGGCCGCGACGGATCACGCGGTGCATGAGCAGCATCTCGATGCCGACGCGGCGCCATTCGGGAACGACGCCGAGCGTGATCACGCGGATCAGCCGCACGGTGCGCATCGCGCGGAGGAACTTCCACCAGCCGAACGGCAGCAGCCGGCCATTGCACGCGCGCGCGCCGACGTTCACGTCGGGCAGCGCGACGACGAAGCCGACCGGTGCGCCGGCGACCTCGGCGATGTGCATCAGCTCCGGGTGCGCGACCTTCTTCAGGTCCTTCGCCTGCGCGGTGAACTCCGGCCGCGTCATCGGCACGAAGCCCCAGTTGCGTTCCCAGATGCGGTGGTAGAGGTCCCACAGGATCTCGCACTCCGCGTCGAAGCGGCGCAGGTCGAGCGGGCGCATCACGGCATTGGTCTTCTTGCGAAGATGGTCGGCGATGCGGTCGACGCGGCGCAGGTCGATCGTGTCGCCCGTGACGTGCAGCGCGAGGAGGTCCTTCGCCTTCGCCAGCCCGGCGTGTTCGATCCACGCGCCGTACGAAGGCGGGTTGTGCGGCATCATCATGACCGGCGGTCCGGCATCGCCTTCGACGAACAGTCCGCACTTGTAGTTCGTCGACAGGTCCACCGGTCCGCGCAGCGCCGTGGCGCCGCGCTTCTGGCACCACTGCGAGGCGTGGTCGAGCAGCTGGCGTGCGACCTGTTCGTCGCGCGCTTCGAAATGACCGAAGAACCCGATGCGATCGCCGTGGAACTCGTCGTGGAGCGAGTCGCGGCACACGCTGATGCGCCCCACGCACCGGTCGTTCGTGAACGCCGCGAAGAACTCGACGTCCGCGTGCTGGAAGAACGGGTTCTTGCGGCGGTCGATCGCCCATGCCTCCGCGCTGGTGATGGGTGGGACGTAGTCCGGGTCGTCGCGATAGAAGTCCCGCTGCAGGTCCAGGAATCGCGCCGGCTGCGGCACCGCGCGGATCACGGCCGCGGGGCGCGGCTCTTTTGCGGGAGCGTTCATCCGGGTAGACGTTAGGCGATGTCGCGGTCCGCTGTCACGAACGTGGGTTGCCTCGCGCGGGTCGTGTGCCTTCTCGCGGCGGCGAGTTGTTCGGGCGGTGCGACGTCCCCGCAAGGCGGCCCGTTGTCCGCCGCGCAGCAGGACGTGTGCAGGCGCGTCGAGCGCGCGTACCGCGAGAACGCTCCCGACTACCCGGCTCAGCGCGCCGCGGCGGTCCAGGATGCGGCAGTGACGGCGTGGCTGATCCGTGTGTTCGTGCTCGACGTGTTCCGCGCCCGCGAACAGCGGCCGCTCGGCAAGGACGAGGACGTGCTGCGCGCCGCGGCCCGCATCGGGGTTCCGCTGGAGTCGCGGGCGATCGCGGAGATCGTCGCGCTCGGCGAGAAGGCGGTGCCGGTTCTCGTCGGCGACCTGCTCCTCCACGATCAGCCGCAGCCGCGCGAGCTCGGCGTCGAGCTGTTGGTGCGGATCGGCGCGCCGGCGGCGCCGGCCCTGCGCGACGTGGCGCTGCACGGCGAGAAGCGCGAGCAACGTGCCGCGGCGCGAGCGCTCGCGGCGATCGGCGTGGATGCGGAGGCCTTGGCTGTCCTGCGGCAACTCGCGGTCGACAGCGACTTCACGGTGCGCTCCGACGCAGTTCGCGGCATCCACGATGGCGGCGTGCCGGCGCGCGACCTCCTGGTTGCCCGCGTCGCGAAGGACGACGACGCCTTCGTGCGCCGCGTCGCCGCGCAGTCGCTGGCGCACTTCCCGGACGCTGTCGCGGCGCGGGCCCTGGTCGACTATCTGGCGCGTTGCGATGCGGAGAACGATCGCCAGGGTGGAGTCGTCGCCCAGGCGAGCCTGCAGGTGATCGCCGGAACCCGCGGCCTGCGCTCCGTCGCGGAGTGGCGGGCGTTCGCGGCGGCTCTCGAAGAAGCCCCTGGCGCGGGCGGGGCCCGCACACGACGCTGACGCGACACCATGAGCGACGACTGGAAGATCCATCGCGACCGCGCCGTGTGCGACAAGCCGGGGTGCCCGCTGCCGACGAGCCGTTCCTACTTCGCGGTTCTCGAGTGGCCGTCGTGCGTGCGCCGCGACCAGTGCGATGCGTGCTTCGCGGACTACGAACGGCGCTGCCAGGGTGCCGAGCCGCCGATCTTCTGGCGCGCGCTGCGCAAGGTGTCGGGGAGCAAGGAGCCGGTGCTCGACCTCGCGTCGCTGCGCATGCTGTTCGACCGGCTCGGCACCGTCGACGACGACCGGGCCCGCAGTCTCCGCTACTTCTGCGCGCTGCTCCTGCTGAGGAAGCGCGTGCTCAAGATGGTGCGACCGCGGAATGCGGCCGAGGAGCGCGCCGATCTGGTGGTGGCCGATCCGAAGCAGAAGGAGATGGAGCCCATCTCCTTGTTCGCGCCCGCGCTCGACCTCAGCAATCTCGGCGCGATCAAGGACGAGCTGCTCGCCGCGATGGGTGACGACGCCGGCGCCCGCGCGGATGCTGCGCAGTGACGCGGTCGTTCACCAGCTGAACGACCACTCGAACTCGTCGCCGGCTTCGAGTGCGCTGCGCACCGGAATCAGCAGGTAGGCGCGTTTCCCCTCGTGCGCTGCTTCGACGCCGCGGCCCGCAGGCCGCACGCCGGAGGCAAAGACCTCGCCCGGGACGCTGACCTCGACGCGCAACGTGTCGCCGATCTCGTTGGTGCGACCGCTCGGATCGTAGATCTTCGCCATCTTGCGTCGTTCGGCGACGTCGGGCACCAGAGCCTTCACCCAGGCGGTGTCCGGGCCGCGCTTCAGGAACACGCGCAGGCTCGGTCGTGCGTCGCCGAGTTCCGCGTCGAACCGGATTCCGCCGTCGCCGAGCTTCAGGGCCTTCACGTCGGCGAACGTACCCTGCGCGCACGTGACGCCGGCGCGGCCAGACCACTGCACGCCCTGCGCCTCGGCCTCGGCCGCGCTGGCCGGGGGCGACGTGAGGCCGCGCATGGTGACCGTTCCGGACCCGTCCTTCTGCAGGGCGACGTGCACGCCGACGAGTTCGCCGCCGGAGCACGAGCAGAAGAACAGGGAAGCGAGGACGAGGACGGCGAGCAGTCGCTGCATGGTCGGGAATGGGTTGGCGGGGGCCGTGCGGCGCGCGATCGCACCGCGCGTCGAAGAAAATCGCGAAAGCACCGCGTGGAAAACGCCCCCAGCCGGTGGGGGCGAGCCGGTGGCGCCGACCCTACTGGAGCGGTCCCTGTGGATAAAGTCGTGGTGCAGGGTGGGGCTGCAGTGGTGTTGTGTGGTGGAACGTGGTTGACCGGTGGTGTTCTGTGGTGTAGCGTGGATCTCGACAAGAGCACAGAGGTCCCGGTTACGGGCGCGATGGTTACCTACTTTGGCAGCTCGGAGCACGGCCTGGACGACAAGGGCAGGTTGATCCTGCCCGGTCGGATCCTGGACGAGATCCCGAAGAGCCACTGGAAGTTCCACCTGACCGCCGGGCTGGACCGCTGCCTGCTCCTGCACGATTCCGAAGGGTTCCGAGAACTCGTCGCCCGCATCGGTGGAGCCGTAGCTGGCAGCCGCGCCCACCGCACTCTGTGCCGGCGGTTTCTCGGTCACTCGGAGGAAGTCGTGCCTGACGGCAATCGGCGGATCCGCATCCCCGACCCGTTGCTCAAGTACGCGGGGATCGAAGTCGGTCAGGCAGTTGTGTTGGTCGGAACCGGTCGGGTCACCGAGATCTGGGCGGCGAACAAGATCGACACGGCGCTGGCCGAAGCGAGCCCCGAGGAAGAGTCGCTCTTTGCCAGTTTGATCAGTCCCACCAAGCCATCGACGTCCTCGGGAGAAGCCTGAGACGAGCGTTCGAGGCGTGCCGGCACACCGCAGGTCACGGTGTGCGTTCTGCGGCTGTTGCAGGGTGGTCAAGGGATCCAGCGCATGGACGATTCCGGCACGAAGAGTAGCAGCGACGGCGGTCACGAGGAAAGGCAACCCGTGCACCGCCCGGTGCTGCTCAGGGAGACGGTGGCGATTCTCGAGCTCCGCGAAGGACTCGTGGTCGTCGATGGAACGGTTGGCGCAGGCGGTCACGCGAGGGCAATCGTGGACGCCATCGCGCCGACGGGCGTGCTTGTGGGGCTCGATCGGGACAGCGAGATCCTGGCTGCTGCGCGAGCGGCGTTGGTCGGTACCGACGGCGATCGCGCAGAGGCCAGGGTCTCGCTGCACCATCTTCCCTTCTCGTGCATGCGGGAGGCGTTGGCGGCGGCCGGTCAGCCCCGCTGCGACCGCGTGCTGCTCGACCTCGGTGTCAGTTCCATGCAGCTGGATCGTGCAGAGCGCGGCTTCTCGTTCCGGGCCGACGGGCCTCTCGACATGCGGATGGACTCCGCAGCGCCGACTTCCGCGGCCGATTGGCTCGCGCGGACGGGGGAGCAGGACCTCGCGGACACGATCTACCGGCTCGGCGAAGAGCGTCATTCGCGCCGCATCGCGCGGGCGATCGTGGAAGCGCGTCGGCGCAAGCCGATCCGCCGCACGGCGCAACTGGCGCAGATCGTCCTCGATGCGATGCCGGCCGCCGCGCGGCACGGCCGCATCCACCCTGCGACGCGGACGTTCCAGGCGATCCGCATGGTCGTGAACGACGAGCTCGGCGAGCTCGAGCGCGGCCTCTCGGCGGCGCTGGAGTGCCTCCGTCCCGGCGGTCGTCTTGCGGTGATCTCCTTCCACTCGCTCGAGGATCGTGTCGTGAAGCACTTCCTGCGCGCGCACTGCGACGTGGTGACGAAGAAGCCCGTCGAGGCCTCCGCCGCCGAGGTGCACGACAATCCGCGCGCCCGCAGCGCGAAGCTGCGTTGCGGCATCCGTCGGGAGGACGCGGCATGAAGTGGTTGCTCGCGGGTCTCTTGTTCGCGCTCGCCGTGGCGCTCGCGATCGGTACCGCTGCGATCCGGGCCGAGAACGCGCACTGCCGACGCCGCGTCGACCAGGCGCTGCGCGACATCGACGATCGCCGCGTCGAGCTGACCCGTCTGTCGGTCGAGCGCCTCGAAGCGGCGACGCCCGAGAAGCTCGCCAAGGTGCACTGGCAACACCTGCGCGCCGAAGCACACAGGCGGCAGGAGTCGATCCAGTGAAGAAGGGCGAGCGGATCCGCCTGCGCTTCGTTTTCGGTGCACTGGGCTGTGTTCCTGTCTTCCTCGCGGGGTGGCTCGGCTGGCTCCAGGTGGGGCAGCGAGGCCAGATCCTGCGGGACGGCAAGGCGCCGCTGCGTCTCGTCGCGGCCACTGCGGATCGGCAGGCCGAGGCGGTCGAGGTGATGCCGCAGCCGCGCGGATCGATCGTCGATCGTCACGGTTCGGTGCTGGCGGTCGACTGCGAGGTCTACGACGTGCGGGCACGCATCTCCGTGCCGGCAAAGGAAGGCAAGAGCTGCGCTGCGCTGCGATCCTGGCTCGCGGAGGTCGCCGACGACTTCGCCCGCGCCATGGTCGCCGACACGTCCCTGTCGGACCGCGGTGAGTCGCAGCGCCTCTACCGCGAACGGTTCCGAGGGTCGCTCGCGAAGGCGTTCCGGACCGACCGCCTGCCCGCCGACGGGCCTGTTCCCGCCGATCAGCCCCGCGTCGCCGACGTTCGCATCGCGGGGGCCGTCGACGTGCTGGCCGTCGTCGACGCACTGCGTGAGGTCGGCGAGCGACGCGGGTCGGTGTCGATGCACTTCCTGCGATCGTGGCAGCGTTCCTACCCCGAACGTGAATCCACGTACGGCATCGTCGGTCACGTCGACTCGCGCTGGACGGTGGACGAAGCCGGCGCCGTGCCGAAGCTGACGACGTTCGGCGCGTGCGGTCTCGAGGCGCTCGCAGCCCTGCTGCCCGACGAGGCCGTGACGCGGACTTCGTTGCGCGACGGCAAAGGGCTCACGTACTTCCGCGCTCCCGTCGATGCGGTCGCGCGGCCCAACGTCGTGCATTCCACGCTCGACATCGACCTGCAGCGCATCGCGGTGCGCGAGCTGGCGGCGCAGGCGGAGGCGGGGGCGCGCGAGGGCAAAGTCACGATCCCCCAGTGGGGCGCCCTGATCCTCGTGGAGATGGCGACCGGCGACGTGCTGGCCGCGGCTTCGTGGCACCGCGACGGCAAGCACCCGGAGGCAGCGGCGTTCACGCCGTACCAGATGCTGTACGAGCCTGGTTCGATCGTGAAGCCGCTCGTGTTCGCCTACGCGCTCGAGGCCGGCGCGCTCGACTGGTCGCACTCCTTCGACTGCGCCCCCGGCAGCAGCGACTATCGCGAGCGCATCGGATCGGTCGGGAACCGCGTCGTCCGCGACGACCACGCGTGCGGTGTCCTGACGCCGCACGGCATCCTGGTCAACAGCTCGAACATCGGCGCTTCGTACGTCGGCCTGCAGCTCGAGCGCGAGCAGTGGCACGACTACATGCGCTTCTACGGGTTCGGCGCGCCGCTGAACCTGCACGTGCCGTTCGAGAGTCGCGGCGGTGCGGAGAAGTCGTTCGACCCGTCGATCCCGGTGCGCTCCTTCCGTCGCAACAGCGCGATCTCGTTCAGCTTCGGCTACGAGATGCATGTCACCGCGATGCACATCGCGCGGGCCTACCTGCGCCTCTTCCGCGGCGCGTCCGCCGACCTGCGCTTGTGCCGCGGCGTCGACGTCGACGGCACCTGGCTGCCGGTGCCGACCGATCCCGGCGGCGGCGCGAAGTTCCGGCCCGACGTGGTGGACGCCGTTCGCGAGGCGATGGTCGACGTCGTGAGCGACGACCCGCACGCGACGGGCGCGGTGATGCACGGCCGCATGCTGAAGGAACTCGGCGTCGACCTGCACGGAGTCATCGCGGGCAAGACGGGCACCGCGGCGAGCCGCGTCGGTCTTCGCGGCGGCGGCAAGATGGAAGTCCGCAACGCGAGTTTCGTGGGATTCCTGCCGGCACACGACCCGCGTTGGCTCGCGGTGTGTGTGCTGCAGAAGGACGATCGTGCGCGGTTCTACGGCGGCAGCTATGCTGCGCCGCCGGCAGTCCGGCTGCTGCTCCAGACCCAGAGCCTGGAGGAGCGGCGGATGCTGCAGCGAGAACCGCAGGTCGGTGCGGGTGGTCAGACCCGGACCGCGAGTGGTTCCCCTGGTGATTCAGGCTGGAGCCGGTAGCTCCAGAGACAACGTCGGTAGGGCGGTAGATGAGTGAGTTGGCATACCCATCCGGGCTTCCGTCCGGTCAGGGATACGTTCGCTTGCGTGAGCTGCGGGACTGTCTGCAGCCGCGTGAAGTCCTGCGCTGGCGCGACCTCGCGGTCGACGGCCTCGCGTTCCATTCCGCGGAAGTGCGCGCGGGCAACCTGTTCTTCGCCATCCGCGGCAGCAAGAACGACGGCATCGGCTATGCGCAGCAGGCCGTGGCGCGCGGCGCCGTCGCGATCGTCGCGGAAGAACCGATCCCGGGCACGGTGCCGGTGCTCGTCGTCGAGAACGCCCGCATCGCCCTCGCCGATGCGGCTCGTTACTACTATCGCGATCCGTCGCGCGCACTGTCCGTCGTGGGCATCACCGGCACGAACGGGAAGACGACGACGGCGCACCTGATCCGGGCCTGCCTCCAGGCGGATCGGCGTCAGGTCGGTCTGCTCGGCACGATCGCCTACGAGTTCGGCGGTCGCCGCATCCCCGCGGCGAACACGACGCCGGACCCCGTCCGCATCCACGGCTACCTGCGCGAGATGGCGGATCGGTTCGCGAGCGCCTGTGTGATGGAGGTGTCGAGCCACAGCCTCGACCAGGATCGCGTCCGCGGCGTGAGCTTCGCGACCGCGGTGTTCACGAACCTCACCCAGGACCACCTCGACTACCACCACACGATGGCTGCGTACCGGCAGGCGAAGGCGCGGCTCTTCGCGGGCCTGCGGCCGGGTTCGACCGCGGTCCTGAACCGCGACGACGCGGCCTCGGTCGCGATGGCCGACGAACTCGCGACGGGCGTGCGCACGCTCTGGTACGGGCAGTCGCCCGACGCGGACATCCGCGCGGAGAACGTTCGGCCGGGCCCCGACGGCACTCGCTTCACGATGGTCATGCCGAACGGCCGCGTGGAGATGTTCCTCCGCCTCGTCGGCCGCCACAACGTCGAGAACGCGCTCGCGGCGGCCGCGGCGGCGCTCTCGCTCGGTGCGAGCGAGCTCACCGTCGCGAGCGCGCTCGAGGATGCTCGCGCGGTTCCGGGCCGGCTCGAACTCGTCGAGGCACCGATCGGTCGCGGCGGCCGCGTGCGCGCCTTCGTCGACTACGCGCACACTCCCGATGCCCTGGACAAGGTCTGCCGCACCCTCGCCGAACTCGGCGAGGGTCGGCTCCATGTCGTCTTCGGTTGCGGCGGCGATCGCGATCGCGGCAAGCGCGCGCCGATGGCGGCGGCGGTCGCGAAGTACGCGCAGTTCGCCTACGTGACGAGCGACAATCCGCGCAGCGAGGATCCGGAAGCCATCCTCGACGACATGGAGCCCGGATTCGCCGGGACCGGTTGCGAACGGGTTCGCATCGTCGACCGCGCGGAAGCGATCCGGCGCGCCGTGACCGCCGCGCAGCCCGGCGACACGCTGCTCGTCGCAGGCAAGGGCCACGAGACCTACCAGGTGTTCAAGGACAGCGTCGTTCCATTCGACGATCGGCTCGAAGCCGCTCGTGCGCTCGCCGCGAAGGAGGCAGGATGGTTGCACCGATGAACCGCCGTGCAGAAGCCGGCTCCGACGAATCTCCGCGTCGCCGCGAACGCGCCGCGCGCGGCTCGTGGCTCACTCCCGCGGCCGTTGCGCGCGTGACCGGCGGCGAGGTGCAGCACCGGGGCGGCGCCGCCGCGACGATCACGACCGACTCGCGGGGTGACTGCTCGGGCAAGCTGTTCATCGCGCTGCGCGGTCCCAATCACGACGGCCACGCATTCGTCGCCGACGCGGTGCGCCGCGGTGCGGTCGGCCTGCTCGTCGATCGTGCGTGCGGTGAACTGCCGCCGCTCGATCGGCTCGACGCGTTGCGCTCGAGCGCTCCGTTCGTGGTCCGCGTCGCCGATACCGGCCGCGCACTGCTCGACCTCGCCGGCGAACATCGGCGCCGCCACCGCGCGAAGGTCGTCGGCATCACGGGCTCGTGCGGCAAGACCTCGACGAAGGAGTGGCTCGGGGCGGTTCTCGCCGCGGCGATGCCGACCGTGCGTTCGCCGGGCTCGTTCAACAACCAGGTCGGCGTGCCGCTGACGCTGTTCGCGATCGATCCGCGGACGCGTGCGGCCGTCGTCGAGATCGGGACGAATGCTCCCGGCGAGATCGCGCAGCTGAGTTCGGTCGCCCGCCCGGACATCGGCATCGTGACCTGCGTCGCACCGGCTCACCTCGAAGGTCTCGGTTCGGTCGATGGCGTGGCGCGCGAGAAGGCGTCGCTGCCCGCGTCGTTGCCCGCGGACGGCCTGTGCATCCTGAACGGCGACGACGCGTCGTGCCGCGCGATGGCCGAAGTGACGAAAGCGGCGGTGCAGTTCACGAGCGTCTCGCGCGCGACGGATTGGTTCGCGACTGACGTTCGCTTCCACGCGCTCGGAACGACCTTCCTTCTGCAGGGCGAGCGCCCGGTGACCCTGCCGCGCCTCGGCACCCACAACGTGTACAACGCACTGGCGGTGATCGCCGCCGCGAGCCATCTCGGCGTCGCCGAGGAGGACGTGCTGGCCTCGCTCGCTGCCGTTCCGTCGGCGGCGCGGCGCCTCGAGCCGAAGTGCGCCGCTGGTGTCACGATCTTCGACGACACGTACAACATGAACCCTCAGTCGGCGCGCGCGGCCCTGCAGGCAGTCGCGGGGCTGTCGGGGCCGGGCCGACGGATCACCGTGTTCGGGGAGATGCTCGAACTCGGCGCTGCGAGCCAGGAGCTCCACCGTGCACTGGGGGCCGAAGTGCCGCGTACGAAGCAGGACCTGCTGGTGTGCGTCGGCGCCGGTGCGGCGCCCATCGCCGACGGCGCCGTCGCCGCGGGGATGCCGGCGCGTCTCGTGCATCGTGTCCCCGACATCGCCGCAGCGCTCGCGCTGCTGAAGCACGTGCTGCGCCCGACCGATCGACTGCTGTGCAAGGCGTCGCGCCGCGTCGCACTCGACAGCCTGGTCGACCAGCTGCTCGTCGAGCTCGAAGCCGCGCCGCCGAAGGACGCGAGCGCCGTCGCGATGGAGCACGGCTGATCGCATGTTCCACTGGCTCGCACCCTGGCTGTTCTCGGAGGACATGGGCCGCTTGCTCGGCTACATCTCCGTGCGCGCAGCCGGGGCGGCGGTCACCGCGTTCCTCCTGGCGATCGTCTTCGGGCCGCGTGTGATCGCGTGGCTCGGTCGGCAGGGGATCGGCGAACGGGTGGACGGCACGGGGTCGAAGACGCTCGACGAACTGCACGGCCACAAGAAGGGCACGCCGACGATGGGCGGCCTCTTCATCGTCGCCGCGATCCTGATCGCGTGCGTGTGCTGGCTGCGCTTCGACGGCCCGAATCGCTACTCGTGGCCCGGCGTCGTGCTCGTCGCCGGCTTCGCCGCCGTCGGTTTCTGGGACGACTGGGTGAAGCTGCACAACCCGAAGAAGCGCGGCATCAGCAAGCGCGAGAAGCAGGTCGCTCTCACGCTCGTCGCGCTGGCCGTAGCCGTGTGGCTGTTGGTGCCCGCCGGTCTGCAGTCGGCGCTCGGCGGTCCGCACCTGTACGTGCCGTTCGCGAAGGACTTCTCGATCGACCTCGGCATCGCGTTCGGCATTCCGTTCCTGGTCGTGGCCGTGCTCGTGCTCACGGGCGCGGCGAACGCGGTCAACCTGACCGACGGCATGGACGGTCTCGCGACGGGCTGCATCGCCAGCGCGGCGATCGCCTACGCGGTGATCACGTACGCCGTCGGACGCGTCGACTGGTCGTCGTACCTGCTCGTGCCGCACGTGGCGGGCGCGGGTGAAATGACCGTGCTGATGGGGGCGCTGCTCGGGGGCGCCCTCGGCTTCCTGTGGTTCAACGCGGCGCCGGCGCTCGTGTTCATGGGCGACGTCGGCAGCCTGGGCCTCGGTGGCGCGCTCGGCTACGCGGCGATCGTGAGTCGCACCGAACTCGTCCTGCTGGTCGTCGGTGGCGTGTTCGTCGCCGAGGCTCTCTCCGTCATCCTGCAGGTGGCGTCGTTCAAGCTGCGTGGCAAGCGGATCTTCCGCTGTGCGCCGCTGCACCATCACTTCGAGTTCGGCGGCATGCCCGAGACGCGCGTCGTCGTGCGGACATGGGTCGTGTCGGCCCTCCTCGCCCTGTGCAGCCTCGCGCTGTTCAAGGTGCGCTGATGACCGCGGTGCCACACACTCGTGACGCGGTCCCGACCGCGCGCTCGAACCACCTGCGCGAACTGGACTGGCTCATGCTGGTCACGGTCGCGCTCTGCTGCCTCGGGCTCGTGATGGCGGTGTCCGTTCGCGGCTCGCAGATCGACGTCGGGCCGATGGTCGTGATGAAGCAGCAGGGCACGAAGCTGCTCGTGGGTGTCGTCGCGTTCCTGGTCGCGGCGCTCGTGCCGATGCAGTGGGTGCGCCGCGCGGCGATCCCGCTGTTCCTCGCCGCCACGGCGTGCTGCCTGCTCGTGCCGCTCCTCGGTACCGAGGTGAAGGGCGCTGCGCGGTGGATCCGCGTCGCTGGTTACCAGTTCCAGCCCGTCGAGCCAGCACGCTTCTTCATGGTGATCGCCGTGTCGTGGATGCTGGCGCGCGCCGGGAGCGGCCTGCGCAGCTTCCGGCGCGGGTTCCTGCCGTCGATCGGTTGCGCCGCGTTGCTGGCCGGCGCGCTGCTCCTTCAGCCCGACCACGGGAACGCGCTGATCGTGCTGGCGCTGGCGAGCTGCCTCTCGCTGGTCGCCGGCGTGCGCTTCCTGCACTTCATGCCCTTTGCCGCGGCCGGCCTCGCAGGGTTCGCGATGCTCGCGGCGCGGCACGACTACGTGCGCGGCCGCCTCACCGAGTTCCTGCAGACGCGTCCTGACAGCCAGGTCGGCCTCGGCCTGATCGCGGTCGGCTCCGGCGGACTCACGGGACGCGGCCTCGGTCAGGGGTGGATGAAGATGGACTTCGTGCCGGAGGCCCACAACGACTTCGTGTTCGCGATCATCGCGGAGGAGTTCGGCTTCCTCGGCTCGCTCTTCGTGCTCGCTGCATTCACGGTGTTCGGCGTGGTCGCGTACCGGCTCGTCTGCAAAGTGAAGGATCCGTTCCTTCGGTACCTGGTGTGCGGCTACGCTCTGATGATCTGCATGCAAGCGGCTGCGAACCTGCTCGTGGTCAGCGGGTGGGCTCCGGCCAAGGGCATCGACCTGCCGTTCGTCAGTACGGGCGGCACCAGTCTGATGTTCTGTCTCGCAGCGGTCGGTCTGATCGGCAACGCCGCGCGGACCGACAGCGGCGGGGCGTTCCTCGAACAAGAATCCGCGGTCAACTGAAAGCTCTGGGAGGGTGTGATGGGCCAGCTCGAGAAGTACGGCCTCTACGTTCTGTGTCTCGTGATCTTCCTGATCCTCGGCGTCACCATCTGGGGCGGCGGGGACCTTCAACAACCGCCGCGCCGCGGCAACGCGCCGGCTGCGAGTTCGGAGCTGAACGCGAATCCGCGCACGGCCCACGCTGGTGCGCCGAGCGGTCCGCTCGGAAACACCGTGTCGCCGGTCGGTGAGCGTACGCCGCCCCCGGTCGCGAGCCTCGACAGCCTGCTCGAACGGGTTCCGCCGCCCTCGACGAAGCCGCCGGTGAAGGTCGACAAGGAGAAGGTCGATCCGAAGACCGTCGAGCCGAAGGCGATCGATCCAGGCGCCGCCGCGAAGCCGCCGACCGGCTCGCCGAAGCCCGCGGCGGAGACGGTGCGTCCGGTCCACAAGGTCGCGGCGGGGGACACCTTCGACAGCATCGCGAGGGAGAAGCTCGGCTCGGCGTCCCTGCGCACCGAGATCGCACGGCTCAACCCGAAGGTCGAACCGAGCCGCATGAAGCCGGGCGTCGAACTGCAGCTTCCGACGGCGACGGAGCTGGCCGCGCTGAGGAAGGGCAAGGACGACGTGAAGGTGGCCGATGCGTCGTCGGCGAAGAAGCCCTCGGTCGGCGACGGCACCTACACGATCGAGAAGGGTGACACGTTTGCCTCCATCGCGCGCAAGAAGCTCGGTTCGGCGAAGCGCGTGAACGAGCTGCTCGACGCGAATCCGAACCTCGATCCGCTGCGCCTGCGCGAAGGCACCACCATCCGGCTGCCCAAGAACTGACGCGATGGTGCGTCGCGTCTGCCTCGTCAGTGGTGGCACCGGCGGCCACCTCATGCCCGCCCTCGTGCTCGCTCGCGCGTTGCGCGAACGCGGCCACGAGGCGTTGCTCGTCACCGAGGGTCGCGAGGTCGAGCGCGAACTGCTGCGCCGTGAGCTGCCCGACATCGTCGAGGAGAACCTGCCGTCCGTCAGTGGCCGTTTCTCGCTGCCGTGGTGGCTCGCGAAGGCGACCGTCAGTGCACGCCGCATGCTGCGGCGCGAGCGGGTCGACTGCGTCGTCAGTACAGGGGGGCGACCGTCTCTGCCCGTGGGCCTCGCGGCGAAGAGCCTCGGTGTGCCGTTGTTCCTCCTGGAGCAGAATGCGGTGACCGGGCGCGTGAACCGTTGGCTCTCGCCGCTCGCGGCCCGGATCTACCATGGCTTGCCGGCCATCGAACCGCTCGGGCGACGTGCACTGGTCACGGGGACGCCGCTTCGCCCCCAGTTCGCGCGCGTCGAACGCGCGGCGTGCCGTGACGCGCTCGGGCTGCCGGGTGACGGGCTCGTCGTGCTCGTCACGGGAGGCAGTCAGGGTGCGCGTGTCCTGAACGAGACGGTGCCGGCGGCGCTGGCGGGCCTGACGACGCCCCTCCACGTGCTGCATCTCGCCGGCATCGGTCGCGACGAGGAAGTGAGGCGGCGCTACGCGGTGTCAGATCGAATCGTTGCGCAGGTGCGTCCGGTCGCACTCGACATGGACCGCATGTTCGGCGCCGCCGATCTCGTGGTCTGCCGCGGCGGCGGCACCACGGTGGCCGAGCTGACTGCCGCCGGTCGACCCGCCGTGATCGTTCCCTACCCGCACCACAAGGATCGGCAGCAGCTGCGCAACGCCGAGGTCCTCGTGCGCGCGGGCGCGGCCATCGTCGTGGAGGAGAAGGACCTCGACCTCGCGCGGTTCGCGACCCTCCTCGGCGACCTGTTGCGCGATCGCGGTCGGCTCGAGGCGATGGGCGCCGCCGCGGCCGGGCTTCGCCGCAGTGATCCGACCGGCACGATCCTGCGCGACATGGGGCTCTCGGCGGAGGCGGCGCGATGATCGATTCGGCGGAGCCGCAAGCAGCGGCGTCGGGCGGCATCCCGGGCACGAGTTTCTCGAGCCGCCGATTCCACTTCGTCGGCGTCGGGGGCGCGGGAATGAGCGGTCTCTTCCGCCTGCTCGAAGGCGTCGGCGGCGTCGTCTCCGGCAGCGACGCGACGAACGGCGCGGTGCTCGAGGACCTGACCACGCGCCGCTGCGACGTCTGGGTCGGTTGTCAACCGGATCGCGTCTCCGGCGCGGACGGCTACGTGATCCGCAGCGCCGCCGTGCCCGCGACCGATCCCGAAGTCCAGGAGTGCGTTCGCCGCGGGTTCACGTCGTTGCTGTATGCGGAGGCCGTCGGGCGCCTCAGCGAAGGGCGCCGCACGCTCGCGATCGCGGGCACGCACGGGAAGACGACGACGACCGGCCTGACGGTGGCGGCGCTTCGCGGCGCGGGGCTGGATCCCTCGCACCTGATCGGCGGTGACGTGCCACAGCTCGGCGGCAACGGCCATGGCGGCGCCGGCAGCGAATTCGTGGTCGAGGCCTGCGAGTTCAATCGCAGCTTCCACAACCTGCGACCGTTCGGCGCGGCGATCCTCAACGTCGACCACGACCACTTCGACTGCTACCCATCGACCGAAGAACTCGTCGCGGCGTTTGCCGGCTACCTCGCGCGGGTGCGCCCGGGCGGCTCCGCCCTCGTCGAGGAGTCGGTGCCGAAGGGCGTGCTGGCGAGCCTGCGCAGCGACGTGCAGATCCTGAGCGTCGGCTCGGGTCTCTGGGCCGACATTCGCGCCGTCGAAGTCCGCGATTGCACGGGCCAGTTCTCGTTCGTCCCGGTCCTGCTGGGCAAACGCCTCGAGCGCGTGCAGCTGTCGCTGTCTGGGCGCCACAACATGCAGAACGCGCTGTTCGCGCTGGGTCTCGCGCACCTCGTCGGCGCGGACGTGAACGGGGCGTGTCGCGGCATCGCGGAGTTCACCGGCGTGCGGCGGCGGTTCGAGATGCACACCGGTCCGCGCGGCGGCGTGCTCGTGAACGACTACGCGCACCATCCCGCCGAGATCCGCGCGGTGCTGCAGACCGCGCGGCGGCGCTTCCCCGGCCAGCGACTTCTCGTCGCGTTCCAGCCGCACCAGTTCCAGCGGACCTTGTGCCTCCTGCCGGAGTTCGCCGAGGCACTCGCGCTCGCCGACGTGGTGCGCATCGCGGACATCTACGGCGCCCGCGAGAGTGCCGAGATGCGGGCGTCGGTGTCGGCGGCGGATCTTGCCACCGCCGTGCGTTCGCACAACGTCGACTGCGTCGCTTCGGGGCCGGTCGCGGCCCTGCCCGCCGCGATCGCCGAGGCACGGCGGAGCGGCGAAGTGGTCTTCGTGCTCGGCGCCGGCGACATCGACCAGGCCGTGGAGGGGATCCTCGTTGGCCTCTGATCTGCGAACGGCCCTCCGAGGCATGCGCGGCGCCGTCCGCGAGAACGTCCCGCTCGGTCCTCTGATGCACCTGCGCATCGGCGGTCCGGCGGAGTGGTTCCTCGAGCCGTTCGCCGAAGAGGACGTCGCGACCGCCATGCGGGTCTGCCGTGAACTCGACGTCCCGCTGCGCGTGCTCGGAGGCGGCAGCAACGTCGTCGTCGCCGACACCGGCGTGCGCGGCGCAGTGATGCACCTCGGCAACCTGTCGCGCATCGTGCGCGACGGCGAGCGCATCACCGCGGGTGCGGGTGTCACGCTGCCGAGCCTGCTGCGCGCGACGAAGGACGTGGGCCTCGCCGGTCTCGAGACGCTGACCGGGATCCCGGCGGTCGTCGGTGGTGCGGTCGCGATGAACGCGGGCACCCGCGACGGCGAGACGTTCGACCATCTCGTGTCGATCACCGTCGTCGAGCCCGACGGAACGATCGCGGTGCGGGGCAAGGACCGCATGCACCCGGTGTACCGCGACGGCCGCCTCGACGATTCGATCGTGGTGCAGGCGACGTTCGCACTGAAGACCGACGACCCGAAGGCGATCTTCGACCGGTTCAGCGCCTCCTTGAAGAAGCGGAACGCGACGCAGCCGGTTTCGCAGCGCAGCGTCGGGTGCGTGTTCCGCAATCCACCGGGACGCGCGGCGGGGCAGCTGATCGAAGAGGCCGGCTGCAAGACGCTGCGCAAGGGCGAGGTCGAGGTGAGTGGACTCCACGCCAACTACTTCCTGAACCTCGGGGGCGGCACGGCCGCCGATTTCCTCGCCCTCATGGACGAAGTGCGGACGCGCGTGAAACAGAAGCACGGGATCGACCTGATGCCCGAGGCCAAGTTCTGGGGTTTCTGAACGAGCCAACGTGCTTGCGTGCCGTGCAGAACACCGGTCTCCTAGCCGATCAAGCCGACACCAGGAGCAATCGATGACCGAGGAAGCGGAAGTGACGATCGAGTTCAAGGGGCGACACGACCACATCTCCGAGCGCATGCAGGCGCACGCGCAGAAGAAGCTCGCCCGGCTCGCGCGCTACGGCGATCGCCTGTTGCGCATCGAGATCGTCGCCGACCACGTCCACAAGAACCCCGAGGTCGAGATCATCGCCCACCAGCGCCGCGGCGGACCACTGGTCGCCAAGGACCGCAGCACGTCGTTCTCGGCGACGATCGACATCCTCGTCGACAAGATGGAGAAGCAACTCCGGAAGCAGAAGGAGCTGCGGAAGGCGCACAAGGTCGCGGGGGCCAAGGAACTGCGCAGCGGCCGTGGCACGGGGCGTTCGCGTTCCGCGTCGCGGGGCGACGAGGAGACCTACGAGCAGGTCGTGCGCAAGAGTCTGCGCGGGTAGATCCGGTTTCGCCGTGCCGCGCAGGCCGCCGGGCGTCGTGGCCGTTGCGTGGCGCGCGGCGTTTCCCGACACTGCGCGGCATGATCGGACAGCTCGTCGACACCGCGGCCCTCGTCGCCGACCTCGCTGCCACCAACAAGGACGCTGCCTTGAAGGAGCTGCTGAGCGTCGCGCAAGCGGCCGGTGCGTTCGGCACGAAGGCCACCAAGGGACTGCACAAGCGGCTCGTCGAGCGTGAAGCCGTCGGCAGCACCGGACTCGGCAACGGCGTCGCGGTGCCGCACGTGAAGGGCGACGAGATCGAGAAGGTGGTGCTGGTGCTGGCGCGGGCGAAGAAGGGGCTCGAGTGGCACGCGATCGACGGTCGCGCGGTCAACATCCTGTTCCTGCTTGCGTCGCCGAAGGACGATCCGGACATGCATCTGCAGTGCCTGCGCTGGATCGCGACGCTCGCTCGCAGCGCGGACTTCCGCCGGTTCTTCCTCGACGCTCGCGACGACCGTGCGATGCGCGACCTCTTGCGCGAGATGGCGCCGAAGGTCTGATCGTGACCGAACCGGAGACCAGGACGGGAGGGGCGAAGGTGGCCCGCGCGACCCTCATGAACAAGCACGGGTTGCACGCACGGCCCGCGCACCTCTTCGTGCAGACGGCGAACTCGTTCGCGTCGACGCTGCGGGTCGGTCGGACCGACAACTCCGAACGCGTCGATGGCAAGTCGATCATGGGGATGATGATGCTCGCCGCGGAACGCGGGACGGAGCTCGAGTTCACTGCGGAAGGTCCCGATGCCGACGGGCTCTTGCGGGCCTTGTGCGAGCTCGTCGCGGCGCGATTCGGCGAAGACTGATCCGCTCTGCCCCTGGCGGCAGCGCAGGGGCCACGTCGGGAACGGCGGTCGAATCGGGTGGCCCGGCGGGCCGTCTCGTCGAAAGGCGTCGTTCGGGCCGGATGCGGCCGTGGGGTGGGCGGAGCGGGATCGCGCCTCGTGATCGGGCTCAACATGCGACGAGGTCCCGACCGATAGGGGCGGAAGCGGGCACCCCCCGAAGGAGCGCCACACGTCATGCTGAAGCAGCGGAAGAGCATCGTCGGTCTCGACATCGGCACCAACTGCATCAAGGCCGTCGAGCTCACTCGTGAGAAGTACGACCACGTCGTCACTGCGTACGCGCAGATCGACGTACCGAACGAAGCGGCGCGCCAGGACGCGATCGCCGAGCTGATGCGCGCGGCGAAGTTCCGCAGCAAGCGCGTCGCGACCGCGGTCAGCGGGAAGAACGTGATCTTCCGCTACATCAGCATGCCCGAGATGGGAGAGGACAAGCTCGTACAGGCTGTCCGTCTCGAGGCCGAGAAGTACATCCCGTTCGACGTCAACGAGGTCGAGATCGACGCCCAGAAGCTCGCGAGCGTGACCGACGCGAACGGCAAGAACGAGATGAAGGTCCTCCTCGTCGCGGCGAAGAAGACGATCGTCTCGGACCACAGCCGCATGCTGACCGACCTCGGTCTTCAGCCGGTCGCAGTCGGTGTGGACGGCTTCGCCCTCGGCAACGCTTGGGAGCTCAGCGAGCAGGTCAATCCTGGCATCCAGGACCCTGGCCGCACGGTGGCGCTGATCGACATCGGCGCGACCAAGACCAGCATCAACATCCTGCGCGACAACGTCAGCTACTTCGCCCGCGAGGTGCCGATGGGCGGTCAGGACCTGACGAACGCGATCGCGCGGCGCCTCGGCGTCGAGCCGGGCCAGGCCGAGACCCTGAAGCGCGAACCGGGCGACCAGCTCAGTGTCGTGCAGGAGGCCACGAGCCAGGTGCTCGAGGACCTCGGCAACGAGATCAACCTGTCGTTCGACTTCTTCGAGAACCAGTTCGACGGCGAGGTGCAGGAGGTGTGGCTGACGGGCGGTACCGCCCTGCTGCCGTTCCTCGAGGAGAGCTTCGAGAAGGTGTTCGAGAAGCGGACCAAGACCTGGAACCCGATCGAGGGGCTCAAGGTCAAGGCCGACAACGTCGACGTCGAGGCCCTGAACCAGTTCGCCCCGCAGCTCGCGGTGGCGCTCGGACTCGCAGCAGCTTCCTAGGAGGACCCCACGTGATCCGCATCAATCTTCTTCCTGCCGACCTGCGTCGCGGAAACCGCATTCCGCCCAAGGTGCTCGCGGCCGCGTTCGCCGGGGCGCTCTGCACCAGCGGTGCGATCGGGTGGTTCGGCATCGTCTACTTCGGTGACCTCGGCACGAGCGAGAACTCGCTCCGCGAGGTCGAAGCGAAGCTCGCGGAGCGCGAGAAGCGCGTGGTCTATCACGACGACCTGCAGGCGAACCGCAAGGACTACGCGGCGCGTGTGCAGACCATCCAGGACATCGCGAAGTCGCGCCGTGTCTGGTCGAAGTTCTGCGACGAGCTGATCGACGTCGTCAACAACAACGGCGACACCGAGCGGCACCTCGCGTGGTTCGACAGCGTCGCCATGAAGAACGACCCGGTGAAGGGTGCGACGGTCAACCTGCCCGGCAACGTCCAGGAGGCCGACAAGTCGCGCGTCGCGAACTTCCACGAGGACATCGAGGCGGCGCCGTTCGCCAAGGACCTCGCCACGAAGAGCGATCCGACCTTCAAGCTCGAGCTGTCGCGCGATCGTGTGCCCGCGCAATCGCTGCACTTCCCGCTCCTGTTGACCTTCCAGCCGACCGTGGTGGACCCGAAGGCGAAGCCCAAGGCTCCGGCCCCTGCGCCGGCCAAGAAGTGAGGTGACCGAACATGGTTCAATGGACCCAGAAGAAGCAGCTCGTCGCCATCGGCACCAGTTCGGCCGCGGTGTGCGCACTCGCCACGTTCGGCGTGTTCCATGCGCAGGGTCGGATCGACGAGGTCAACGCACAGATCGACCAGAAGCAGCAGGCCATCACGACCGCTGAAGGCAAGATCGCGCAGATCCCAGCTCTCGAGAAGGAGGTCATCATCCTCCGTGAGAACCTCGACGAGTACGTCAAGATCCTGCCCGACACGAGGGAGCTCATCGCCTTCGTGCGCATGCTGAACCAGTTCGAGCGTCAGTCGGGCATCCAGGGCACGCTCCTGAATCAGCGCCCTTCGCGTGCGAATCCGAAGAGCGTCGATCGCTTCACGCCCATCGAGTACACGTACGAGATGACGGCGACGCTGTGGCAGTTCCTCAAGTTCATGAACTTGATCGAGAACTACGAGCGCTTCGTCAGCATCACCGACTTCAGCATCACGGCGGGCGGCAACGGCCGTTCCGACGAGACGCGCGAAGGCGACGTCGTTCACACCGTGAAGCTCACGATGCAGACCTACACCTACAACGGGAAGGTCGTCGGCAAGGAAGTGAGCATCCCGGAGTATGCGTCGCAGAAGGAGGCGCTGCGCGAGGAGATCTGGAAGCGCATGCAGGCGATCCGGATCGACAAGTACGAACACCGGGGTCACCAGGGCCGCCGCGACATCTTCGTGGATCCGCGTGAGCGCGGCGACGCACACACGGACGGGCCGTCGCCCGCCGAGCAGCGCGGTCTCGTGGAGCGCTACATCTCCGAAGTCGGCAAGCTGAAGGACATGGCGCAGCGAATGCGCAAGCCGGACACGACCCTGTTCGAGCAGTACGCACTCGAGAAGGGGTTGCGCGATGGCCTCGAGAAGCTCGCCAACGAAGTCAATGCGGACTCGGGCCGCGTCTCGTACGCTCCGTACCGTCTGCGCTGGGCGAAGGAAGTCGTCGCCCCGATCGAGGAGCTTCGCAACCAGGTTGCGCAGGCGACGAAGGTCGAAGTGAAGCGCGCCGATCCGTTCCTGCCGCAGAAGGAGATGGAGATCCTCGTCGCCGACATGGCCCGCGACTGCAACAACGGCCAGCTCGAAGACGCGAAGATGCGGTACGAGTCGGTCGCTTCGCGGCTCGGCGTGCCGCCCGGCGATCCGCGCCACTCGCTCGCCGTCGCGGCCAAAGCGTGGCACGTCAAGGCGAGCACCGCAATCGACTTCAAGAGCATGGATCTGCGCATCCAGGGTCTCGTGGTCAACCACGGCGGCCGCTCCGGCGTGCTGCTGAACGGCCAGACCTACGAAGAAGGCGACTACGTGTCGGACGAGCTGCTCGTGAAGCTCGTCGAGGAAGAGCAGGTCTGGTTCGTGTTCCGCGGGCTCACGCTCGTGCGCACGATGTGACGTCGATGCGGACGGCGGCAATCCGGAGGGGTTTCCTCAAGCCGTTCGCGTCGGCCGTTCGATGAAGGAAGGACACCGATCGGTCCCGGCAAGGGGGTCGATCGACGGCGAATCACCCGACAATCCCCCCGAGGGAGAAGGATCGACGATGCAGGCAGTCAGGATCGGAATCTTCTGCGCACTCGCCTGGTGCGGCGCGATCGCGTCCGCACCGGCGCAGCAGGCGCCCTCAGCGCCCCAGGCTCCAGAGGCCCAGGGCAAGGAAGACGTTCGTGCGGAGGCCGACGGCGATCGAGCCAGCCGCCTCACCCTGAAGCTCAAGGACCGCGACCTTCGCGATGTCGTCCAGAGCATCAAGAAGAAGGCGAACGTCAACATCATCATGGACGCCGGCATCGAGGCCGCCGTCACGATCGACCTGCAGGACGTTCACTGGCGCCAGGCGCTGAATCTCGTCGCCGAACAGGCCGGGTGCATCGTCAGCGAGGCCTCGGGTGGCGTGCTCAAGGTCGAGAAGCCGCCGCGCGTCTACTTCGCGTTCGAGAACACGGACATCCAGAAGGTGATCGACACGATCGCCAAGATCTCCGGTGCGAACATCGTCGTCGCCCCCGAGGTGAAGGGCACGATCACGGTTCGCCTGAAGAACATCCCGTGGCGCGACGCCCTCGAGGCGTCGGTCAAGACGCTCGGGTTCGTCGTCGTCCAGGAGGATCGTGACATCCTCCGCGTGGTCCCTGCTTCGAACATCGAACAGGACCTGATGACGAAGACGATCCAGCTCCGCTTCGTGCGGCCGCAGTCCGTCTACGTGCCGTTCATCAACTCGGAGTACATCGAGAACAAGCGCGCCAAGACGCAGCTCCAGAAGGGTGAGCTGAACTTCACGCTGCTCGACACGCTGAAGAAGATGGTCACGCCGGACGTCGGCAGCCTCGAGTACGTCGCGGAGACGAACGTGCTCATGGTGAAGGACACGAAGCCGGTCGTCGAGTCGATCGAGCGCGCGGTCGCGATGATCGACATCGAGCCCGCGCAGATCCAGCTCAACGTCCAGTTCGTGACGACGAGCAACGAAGACGTGCTCGACATCGGCATCTCGCCGGGCGGCACGGGCTGGCAGGCGAGCCTCGGTCTCGGCCAGATCCCGACGCGCCTGCCGTTCGATCTCGGCGCCGGCGGCTGGGACGACAAGCTGATCGCCAACGACACCGGCACCGGTCCGTTCGCGAACGACATCGACAATGGCCCCGCCAACCTCACCATCCCGAACGTCGTGTTCGGCGCGCTGAACCTCCAGCAGGTGACGGCGACGCTGCGCCTCCTGAAGAAGGACGCCCGCAGCGAGATCGTCCAGGCGCCCCAGATCACGGCGATGGACCATCAGACCGCGACGATCTTCGTCGGCGAAGCCGTTCGCTACGCGCAGGCGCGCGTCGAGCAAGGCCAGGCCGGCGGCCTGCTGCTCGCGCTCGAGGAAGGCGACGAGTCGCCGGTGAACGTGGGCTTCCAGCTGCTCGCGACGCCGCACCTCGTGCCCGGCTCGGACAAGGTCATCATGGAAGTGATCCCGCAGCGCACCGCGCTCACGGGCACCGGCTCGTCGGCGATCGCGCCGGCCGGCTTCGACATCTTCACGGTGGGCGGCGGCACGGACGCCGGCGCCGGTCAGATCGCGCTGCCGCGCGTCTCGTCGAGCACGCTCGCGACGACGGTGCTGCTGCGCAGCGGCCAGACCGCCGTGCTCGGCGGTCTCAAGACCAAGTCGGAGAGCGAGACGGTGACCAAGCTGCCGCTGCTCGGGGACATCCCGGTGCTGGGCTACCTGTTCAAGGGCAAGGTCAAGCAGGACACGACGACCACGTTGCTCGTGTTCATCACGCCGAACGTGATCCGGACCGCCGAGGACATGGAGCAGACTATGCAGCGCGCCCTCGAGGAGCGCGTCCGCGATCACCGGTCGAACCTCGCGCAGCAGCGCGAGGCCATCTTCGGCAAGAGCTGAGAACCCGCGCCCGGGGCTGCTCCGGGCGCCTCGCCGGCCACGCCCTCCGCTGTCGGGTGATGCAGCGTTGAGTGGCGGTTGGCCGGCCGCTAGCATCCCGCCGCTTCCTCTTGTTCGGGAAGCTCGGCGGGGTGCGCCTGCGAGCTGCGGGCCTCGCGCCGACGATTCGAAGCTCGCTCCGAAATTGCCAATGCCCGTCGTGCGCCACCTCGCCGCAAACGTTTCGCCGGTTCCACCGGCAACGTGCGGCCGAGGCCCCACCTGGAGTGGGACGGCGCCGGCTCGGCTTGGATCCCCCCAGTTCTTCGCCCGGTCGACCTCAGGCGACTCCGGCGCGATCGTTGGAACGGCATCGTCCGCCGTTCGCCGTCGCGCGCGTCGTCTCGGATCCGGGTGGTTCGCCGCGTCTCGCAGCGATCGTTTCCAGAAGGAAGTTCCCCGTGAAGCGGATGCTCATCAACGCCATCGATCCGGAGGAGAGCCGGATCGCGGTGGTGGAGGACGGCGTGCTGCAGGAGCTGCACGTCGAGTTGGCCAACCGAGAGGCCTACCTCGGTAACATCTACAAGGGCAAGGTCGTCAACATCGAGCCGAGCATCGGCGCGGCGTTCGTCGCGTTCGGTGGCCGGGTGAACGGCTTCCTGCACGTGTCCGACGTGCTGCCCGCCTACGGCCGGCCGGACTTCGTCCTCGATGACGTCATCGAAGGCCGCGCCCGCGTGGACGTCGACGACAGTCCGGAATCGACCCAGCAGGCGCTCGCCGACGACGAGGACGACGATTCGCCGGGCGGAGCAGCGACGCCCGCCGACGACTCGAGCGAACCGTCGAACGTCTCGATCGCGGAGGAGGGCGAGATCGCGGCGGAGGATGTCGAGCCGTCCGACGACGACGAGCCGATCGGCGAGGACGACGAAGCGGCCGAACCGGCGGACGACGGCGATGAAGAGGACTCTCCCGAGGACGCTGCCGACGAGCCCGAGCCGGGTGGCGACGCCGCACCGGGTGAAGGGGACTTCGGCTTCGGCGCCGGGATCGACGAGCGACCGCTCAACATGGCGGCACCCGGCGGCCCCGAAGAGGGCGGCGACGACGTTCCCGGTGGCGATGCGCCGCCGGTCGCGCCTGCGCGCGACAAGCCGGAAAGCGACGAAGGTGCTGGCGGCGGCGGGATCGGCGCGGGAGCCGCCGGCCGCGGGGGCGAAGGGCGCGAACGCCGGCGGGGTCGCCGGGACCGGAACGCTCGTCGCGACGTCGGAAAGGAGCGGCGACCGAACAGGGCGCGCCCGACGATCGACCAACTGCTGAAGAAGGGGCAGGAGGTCGTGGTCCAGATCACCAAGGAAGGGATCGGCAGCAAGGGACCGACCCTGTCGACCTACGTGTCGTTGCCGGGCCGCTGCCTCGTCCTCATGCCGAGCCTGCCGAAGTGCGGAGTGTCGCGGAAGATCGAGGACGGTCGCGAGCGGAAGCGTCTGAAGAAGATCGTGCGTGGCCTCGACGAGACCGGCAGCGGCGGTATCGGCTTCATCGTGAGGACGGCTGGCATCAACAAGAGCCAGCAGGACCTCGAGCGCGACCGCGACTACCTGAAGAAGATCTGGGAGATGGTTGCACAGCGCGTTCGCGTCACGCGTGCGCCGGCGCTGCTCTATCAGGAATCGGACCTCGTGCTGAAGGCGATGCGCGACCAGTTCACGCCCGACATCGCCGACGTGGTGGTCGACAGCGAGGACGTCTACCTGCGCATCCGCGACTTCGCGGACAAGCTGATGCCGCAAATGGCGGAGCGCATCAAGCAGCACACGATGACGACGCCGCTGTTCCACCACTTCGGCATCGAGAAGGAGGTCGAGGCGCTCTACCAGCCCAAGGTCGACCTGCCGAACGGCGCGTCGATCGTCATCGACCAGGCCGAGGCGCTCGTCGCGATCGACGTCAACTCGGGCAAGTACAAGGCCGGTGGCGACTCCGACGAAACCGCGTACCGGACCAACCTGGACGCCATCCCCGAGATCGTGCGGCAGCTGCGGCTTCGCGACCTCGGTGGTCTCATCATCATCGACTTCATCGACATGTCGCACGAGAAGCATCGTCGCGGCGTCGAGAAGCGGCTGATCGACGCGCTGCGCGGCGACCGTGCGCGCATCAAGGTGGGGCGCATCTCGCCGTTCGGAATGCTCGAGATCACGCGCCAGCGCGTCGGGCCGGGTCTGAAGCGCACGGTGTTCATGCAGTGCCCGCACTGCAAGGGCGCGGGCTGGTCGCGGACGGTCCAGAGCAAGGCGCTCTCCGTGTTGCGCGAGATCCGCGCGCTGGTCCACCTCAAGGGCTACTCGGTGATCCAGGTGTTCGCCGCGCCCGCGGTCAGCGACTACCTCGTCAACTACAAGCGTCGCGCGACGCTGGAACTCGAAGACGCGGTGGGCAAGTCGATCCTGTTCCGCCCGGAGCCGAGCTACCCGATCGACGTCGTGCACTACCGCTTCTTGACCGGCGACGGGCAGGAAGCTCGGGTCGCGATCCCCGCCGGGCTCGGCGTGAAGGCCTGAACGAGCGAGGGGGTGTGGGCTTCGCCCCCTTGATTCGACTCCGGCGGTCGGTATCGTCCCCCGCCCTCACTTCCCGACCCCAGCACCGCCCATGTACGCCGTCGTCGACGATCGCAACCAGCAGTACCGGGTCCAGCCCGGCGACCGCATCCAGATCCACCATCGCGATGGCGCCGCCGAGGGCGACACGCTGACGTTCGACAAGGTCTGCCTCGTCGGCGATCGCGTCGGAACGCCGCACGTGCCCGGTGTGTCGGTCACCGCCAAGGTCCTCCGCCAGATGAAGGGCCCGAAGGTCGTCATCTGCAAGTTCCGCAAGCGGAAGAACAGCCGCCGTCGCACGGGCTTCCGCGCCCGTTACACGATGGTGCAGATCGAAGCGATCAACGGCTGAGCGGCAGAGCGCCACGGATCACAGAAGCAACAACGACCCCACGCGAGACACACCATGGCTCACAAGAAAGGGCAGGGCTCGACGCAGAACGGCCGCGACAGCAACCCGCAGTACCGCGGCGTGAAGGCCTACGGCGGCCAGCGCGTCACCGCGGGAACGATCATCGTCCGGCAGGTCGGTACCAAGTTCCACGCGGGTCGCAACGTCCGCCGCGGCGGCGACGACACGTTGTTCGCGGTTGCGGCCGGCGTCGTCCGCTTCCAGGGCAACGGCAAGGTCCACGTCGACGCCGAAGTCGCGAGCTGATCGCGGCGGTCGGCGCGGGCGCCGGCGCAGGAGTCGCCCATGTTCGTCGACGAACTCGAGATCTCTGTGCGCGCGGGCAAGGGCGGCGACGGCTGCGTGTCGTTCCTCCGCGACAAGCGCACGCTGCGCGGTGGTCCCAACGGCGGTGACGGTGGTGACGGTGGCGATGTGGTCCTCCTTCCCACGACGCACTGCAACACGCTCTACCACCTCACTGGACGCGGCACCTTCGCGGCGGCCCAGGGTGGCCAGGGACTCGCGCAGAACTGCGGCGGCAAGGACGCCGAGGACCTCGTGATCGAAGTGCCGGTCGGGACGGTCGTGCTCGACGCCGAGCGCGGCAACGTGTTGCAGGACCTCGACACGCCGGATCGGCCGTGGGTCGTCGCCCGCGGCGGGCACGGCGGCCGCGGCAACACGCACTTCAAGTCGGCGACGCATCGTACGCCCCGCGAGGCGGAGCGGGGCAAGCCCGGTGAGGAGCGTCGCGTGCTGCTCAGTCTCAAGCTGATCGCGGACGTCGGCCTCGTCGGATTGCCGAATGCCGGCAAGTCCACGCTGCTCGCGACGCTGACGAAGGCGCGCCCGAAGATCGCCGGCTATCCCTTCACGACGCTCGAGCCGATGCTCGGCATCGCCGAGGGGCCGGACGAAGCGACGTTCGTGATCGCGGACATTCCCGGTCTGATCGAGGGCGCGAGCGAAGGGCGCGGCCTCGGCGACAAGTTCCTGAAGCACATCGAGCGGACGCGGGTCCTGCTGCACCTGGTCGATTGCGGCGACCTGCCGATGAACGAACCGGTGACCGCCTACTCCATCATCCGCAACGAAATCGCGCACCACTCGGCCCGCCTCGCGGCCCGCCCGCACCTCGTCGTCGCGACGAAGGTCGAGGACGACGTGGCAAGGGAGCGCGCCCAGGCCCTGGCGACGGCGATCGGAGTGCAGGTCCTGCCCATCTCGAGCGCTACCGGAACGGGGCTCCGCGAGCTTCGCCTGGCCGTCTGGTCGATCCTGCAGCGCCTTCCCCGCCCGAACCTCGTCTGACCGCTGGCAAGGTCCCTACGGGAAGCCCTTCGGCCGCACGGGACCCGTGCCGATAGGGGGGATGGAGGAACTCGTGTGACCAGCCAGAACGTGGGCCCAGCCGCGCCGAGCGCAACGACCGCGAGCCGAATGCCGAAGCTCCGGGACTTCCTGCGCATCATGGTCAAGGAGAACGCCTCCGACCTCGTCCTGAAGACCCACGGTTGTCCGGCCGTCCGGGTCGCGGGCGTGATCCGCTTCCTCGGCGACCAGCCGTTGCCGCAGGAGCTGATGCGCTCGTACGTCGACGAGATCCTGACCGAACACGGCAAGCACGAGTTCGAGGAGTCGGGCGCGACGGACCTCGCGGTCACCGTCCCGGGCGTCGGCCGCTTCCGATGCAACGCGTTCCACCAGTGCGGCGAGGTCGGGTTCGTCTTCCGCGCGATCAAGTCGGAGATCCCGTCCTTCAAGGACCTGAACCTCCCGGTCGAGCCGCTGAAGCGCCTCTCGTCCTTGAAGCGCGGCCTCGTGCTCGCGACCGGCGTTGCCGGCTCCGGCAAGTCGACGACTCTCGCGTCGATGATCGAGTACGTGAACCGGACGATGAACAAGCACATCATCACGATCGAGGACCCGATCGAGTTCCGGTTCGAGGACAAACGATCGATCGTGAACCAGCGCGAAGTCGGCGGCGATGTCAGCAGCTTCGCGCAAGCGCTGCGCCAGGCGATGCGCCAGTCGCCGGACGTGATCCTGATCGGCGAGATGCGCGACGCGGAAACCGTGTCCGCGGCGATCTCGGCGGCCGAGACGGGCCACCTCGTGTTCTCGACGCTGCACACGGTCAACGCGGTGCAGACCGTCGAGCGCATCATCACGTTCTTCCCGCCACACCAGCACGAACTCGTGCGATTGCAGCTCGCCCTCAACCTCGCGGGTGTCTGCTCGCTGCGACTCGTGAAGAACAAGGACGGCAATGCGATGGTTCCGGCCGTCGAGATGCTGATCAACACTCCCACCGTCCGCGAACTGCTCGAGACCGGGCAGACCCGCATGCTGCCGAAGGCGCTCAACGAAGGCAGCTACTACGGGACGATGACGTTCAACCAGTCGCTGATCCGCCTGTTCCAGGCGGGCAACATCAGTCTCGAGGACG
This sequence comes from Planctomycetota bacterium, assembly GCA_016794565.1. Lineage (GTDB taxonomy): Bacteria > Planctomycetota > UBA1135 > UBA1135 > UBA2386 > JAEUHQ01. The sequence continues at coordinate 47,201 of JAEUHQ010000091.1, forward strand.
CCCTCGCGTCGTCGGACAACCCCGACGAGCTGAAGATGCAGATGCGCGGCATCACGCAGGGTGCGGCTCCGCTGCGTCCGTCGAACTGATTCCGGTCCGCTTCGCGGCGCTGGTGCGGCCGGTCACGGCCGCCGGTAGAGTCCGCGCCGGTCATGGATCGGCTGCGCACATTCGGGATCGTGGCCCACATCGACGCCGGCAAGACCACGCTGACCGAGCGCATCCTGCACGACACCGGGGCCCAGGCATGGGTGGGCAGCGTCGACGAAGGCACGGCCTCGATGGACTGGATGCCCGCCGAGCGGACGCGTGGCATCTCGATCGCGGCTGCAGCCACGCGCGTCGACTGGGGCGATCATGTGCTTCAGATCGTCGACACGCCCGGGCACGTGGACTTCGTCGCGGAGGTCGAACGCTGCATGCACGTGCTCGACGGTGTCGTCGTGCTGATCGACGCCGTTCGCGGAGTCGAGTCGCGAACCGAGGCGGTGTGGCAGCAGGCGGCGTCCCGCGGCCTGCCCCGCCTCGTGTTCGTGAACAAGCTCGACCGTGCCGGTGCCGACTTCGATGCCGTCGTCGACGAGGTGCGAGAGCGGATGGAGTGCGCGGCTCTGCCGCTCGTGATTCCGCTCCGCGACGACGAGGGCCGGTTCGCCGGTCTCGGCGATGCGGTGACGGGCGCCGTCCAGTGGTTCGACGGCCGGCCGACCGAGGCCGAAGTGCCGCGACTGCGGGGCGAGATCCTGGCGGCGAACGAACGCGTCGTCGAGGCCGCCGCGGACGGTGACGATGCGATCCTCGCCGACGTGCTCGCCGGCCAGGCAATCGAGCCTCGGCGCGTGCGCGCTGCGCTCCGATCCCGCTTCCTCGGCGGCTCGTTGGTGCCCGTGCTCGGTGGCGCCGCTCTCTGGAATCGCGGAGTCGACTGGCTCCTCGATGCCGTCGTGGCGTTCATGCCCGATCTGCGCGAGCTGCCGCGCACCGGCCTCTGGGCGGTCGACCGAGCCGGCGACGACCGCGCGCCGTTCTGCGGCTTCGTGTTCAAGGTCCAGCACCATGGGGAAGTCCGGAACTTCGTCCGCGTGGTCCGTGGCGTGCTCGCCGCCGGTGTCACGTGGTGTCTTGGCCGCTCGCCCGCCTCGACGGCGCGAAGTGGCGAGCTGTGGCTCGTGCAGGCCGATCGCCACTCCGCGACGCAGCGGGCCGTGCCGGGGGAGATCGTCGTCCTGCCGGGCGAGCTCGGGCTTCGTACCGGCGACACGCTGTGCGATCCCCGATCGCCGCTGGAGTTGCCGACGCCTCGGTTCCCCGCGCCGGTGCTCGCTGTGACGTTCGAGCCGCTGCAGGCAGGCGATGCCCACGCGCTCGCCGACGCGCTGCGCGAACTCGCGGTCGACGATCCGACCCTGCGAGTCGACGTCGAGGAGGACAGCATCGTCGTTCGCGGCATGGGCGAACTGCACCTCGACATCGTCGCGGACCTGGTGAGGCAACGGACCTCCGCCAACTTCCGCCGTTCGCGGTTGCGCGTCGATCGGCGCGAAGGCGTCGTCCGCGAAGGCGTCGGAGAAGCGGAAGTGCGGGCGCTGGTCGCGGGCACGGAGCGGTCTGCGCGGTGTGCACTGACCGTGACGCCGGTGTCCGACGAGCAGCCGGCGTCGATCGTGGCGCCCCCGGACGACCTCGCCGTCGCGGCGGCGGCCGACGAGATCCGATCGCGGTTGCGCGCCGGCCTGCGCGTCGGGCCGGTGTACGGCGCGCGGGTCGTCGTTCGCGAGGTGGTGGCGCAGCCCGGCACGAGCGACGCCCTCGTGCAGCAGGCGGCGGCCAAGGCGCTGGCGCAGGGTCTCGAGGCAGCGGGCCTGGTCGAGCTCGAGCCCTGGGTGAGGTTCGAGTTGTGGGCGCCCGAAGAGGCTTCGGCCGCGGTGCTGGCCGATCTCGGCGCGCGCGGGGCGTCGGTGTCGAGCGTGTCGTCCGGCCGCCTGGGAGCGAGACTGCACGGCCGTGCGCCCCTCGGCCGCATGCTGGGCTACGTGACCAAGCTGCGGTCCATGACGAAGGGCCGCGGCGAGGTGGCGTTGGCGCCCGCGGGCTTTGCTCCGACCGGGTCCCTCCCGTCCCCCCGCTAGCCCGGACCGCCCGGCGGCCTGTTTTTGTGCGTCTCGAAGCTTGACCTGGCAGGGGGGTGTCGCTACCCTGCCACGCCCGCTAGCGCTCCAGGGAGCACATCGCTTGATGTAACCCCTTGCCGCGCTGATGGATGCGACAGATCTGCGCTGGTGCGCAGCCGTCGCGACAGAACGAACCCGAATCGCCTGCGTGGTGCACTGCGCAGGTCTTCGGCCCGAGCCGAGGCGAACGAGCCATGCAAGAGCGAATCCAGATCCGGATGGAGGCCTACGACCACGAGGCCCTCGACCAGGCTGCCCTGGACATCGTCGAGACCAGCAAGCGCACCGGCGCGCGCATCTCCGGTCCGGTGCCGCTGCCGACGCGTATCGAGCGCTACACCGTGCTTCGCTCGCCACACATCGACAAGAAGAGCCGCGAGCAGTTCGAGATCCGGACGCACAAGCGCCTCATCTACATCTCGGAGCCGACCACCAAGACGGTCGACGCGCTGAGCAAGTTGAACATGCCTGCTGGCGTCGACATTCGCATCAAGGCGTGCTGAGGCCGGAGCGCTGCTGACCCGCACGTAGCTTCGAGCGAGCAACTCCAAACCACGAGCCCACAGTCCGATCATGGTCGAGGTCAAAGTATTCGAGGGCGGCGCGATCAAGTCGACGAGCGTCGACGCGCAGGCCTTCGGTTCGCGCGTTCTCGGGCGCACGCTCAAGGACGCCATCGTGATGTACGAGGCCAACGCGCGCGCCGGCACGGTCCAGGCCCGCACGCGCGCCATGGTGCACGGCGGCAACAAGAAGCTCTGGCCGCAGAAGCACACGGGCCGTGCGCGCATGGGCACGACCAAGTCGCCCCTCTGGCGCGGTGGCGGACGCATCCATCCGCCCGCGCCGCGGGACCACGCGTACAGCATGCCGAAGCAGGCGCGCCGCGCCGCTCTGCGGAACGCGCTGTTCACGAAGTTCCGCGACGGCGAAGTCGCGATCGCGTCCGGCTGGCCGACCGGCAAGCCGAGCACGAAGTCGGCGGTCTCCATCCTGGGCAAGCTCGGGATGGGCGGCAGCGCGACTGTGGTCACGAGCCAGGTCGATCGCAACCTGTGTCTCTCGCTGCGCAACGTCCCGCTCGTCGACGTCCGCACCGTCGCCGATCTGAACGCGCGCCAGGTCCTGCTGCGCCGCTACATCGTGCTGACCCCGGACGCGTTCGCCGAGCTCCAGCAGCGTTTCGCGAAGAAGGAGTCCTGAGATGGCGAACCCTGCCCAGTACTACGACGTCGTCCGCCGCCCGCTGATCACGGAGAAGTCCTCGAAGCTGCAAGGGCTGCGCAATCAGTTCCGCTTCGAAGTGGCTTCCTCGGCGAACAGGGTCGAGGTCAAGAAGGCGATCGAGACGCTGTTCTCGGTGAAGGTCCTCAAGGTCAACATGCTGAACGTGCCGAGCAAGGCGCGCCGCATGTTCGGACGTCCGGGCGAGACTCGCCCCTGGAAGAAGGCGATCGTCACCCTGCGCGCCGGGGACACGATCGACGTCTCCTGATCGCCCTCCCGCGAACCCACCATATCCAGCCTTCGGGGTGACCCATGCCAGTCAAGGTATACAAGCCAACGTCTGCCGGTCGACGCAACTCGTCGGTGCTCGACTTCGGCCACCTCACGCGTGGCAAGCGGCGTGAGAAGTCGCTGACCGAGCGGCTGTCGGACCGCGTCGGCAAGAACGCCGTCGGTCACATCACGAGCCGCTTCCGTGGCGGTGGTGCCCGCAAGATGTACCGCAAGGTCGACTTCCTGCGCGACAAAGACGGGGTTCCCGCGGTGGTTGCGTCGATCGAGTACGACCCGAATCGCACCGCGGACATCGCCCTCCTGCACTATGCCGACGGTGAGAAGCGCTACATCCTCGCGCCGAAGCGTCTGTCGGTGGGCATGAAGGTCCTGTCGGGCGAGCGTTGCGAGCCTGATGTCGGCAACTGCATGCCGCTCGAGTCGATCCCACTCGGTCTGCAGGTCCACAACATCGAGCTCCAGCCCGGGCGCGGCGGCCAGATCGGTCGTTCCGCCGGTTGCACGTGCCAGCTGATGGCGCGCGACGGCGACTATGCGGTCGTCGTGATGCCGTCGGGCGAGATGCGCAAGGTCCTCAGCAAGTGCCGGGCGACCATCGGCGAGATCGGGAACGAAGACTGGCAGAACGTCCGCTGGGGCAAGGCCGGTCGCGTTCGCCATCTCGGCCGTCGTCCGCACAACCGCGGCACTGCGCAGAACCCGGTCGCGCACCCGATGGGTGGCGGTGAAGGCCGCACCGGCGGCGGTCGTCACCCGTGCTCGCCTACGGGCAAGCTCAGCAAGGGTGGCAAGACGCGCCGCGGCAAGGCGCGCAGCAACAAGTTCATCCTGCGGCGGCGTCCGCCGGGCAAGCACGTGGCAGTGGGCAGCGGTAGCTGATCAGGAGCACCTCGATGAGTCGCAGCATCACCAAAGGACCGTTCGTCCATCCGAGCCTGGCCAAGAAGGTCGCGGCGATGAACAAGAAGGGCGTCAAGGATCCGATCCAGACCTGGTCGCGGGCCAGTGTGATCCTGCCCGAGTTCGTCGGGCACACGTTCAACGTGCACAACGGCCGCACCTTCCTGAAGGTCTACGTGACCGAGGACATGGTCGGCCACCGGCTCGGCGAGTTCTCGCCGACGCGCACGTTCCGTGGCCACTCGACGAAGAAGGTCGAGGAGGCAGCGCCATGAGCTTCGAAGTCCGAGCCGTGCACCGCGGTGCGCGCATGGGGGCCTACAAGGCCCGGCGCATCCTGGCGCTGATCCGCGGCCGCAACGCGAGCGCGGCCCTCGACGAACTGCGCAACGATCGCCACCGCGCGTCGCGCTTCATCTATCGGGTGCTGGCGTCCGCGATCGCGAACGCGCTGCAGAACCCGGACGTGCGTCCGAATCGCCTCGTCGTGTCCAAGGCGTGGGTGCACGACGGCCCGCTGCTCCCCGGCGGCATGCGCATGCGGCCGGGTCCGCAGGGGCGCGCGATGCCGATCAAGCGGCGCACGTGCCACATCCACGTTCACGTCGCCGACCAGAAGGCCGGTGCCGGTGCAGACGCAGGGAGCGAGGAATAGCCATGGGTCAGAAAGTTCACCCCACCGGGTTCCGCGTCGCCGTCACCGAACAGTGGCGCTCGCGTTGGTACGCGAACAAGAAGGACTTCGCGAAGAACCTCATCGAGGACCAGAAGATCCGCCGCTTCATCCGCAAGGAGTGGGCGTTCGCGGCGGTGCCGAAGGTCGAGATCGAGCGCACCGGCGAACTCGTCACGGTGTTCGTGCACACGGCCCGTCCGGGCGTGCTGATCGGAAAGAAGGGCACGAAGGTCGACGAGTTCCGTCAGGAGCTCGAGAAGCTCACGGGCAAGCCGGTGCGCATGAAGATCATCGAGATCCACCGTCCGGAGATGGAGGCCAACCTCGTCGCCGAGGCGATCGCCGAACAGCTCGGCAAGCGCATCAACTACCGCCGCGCGCTGAAGAAGGTCGCCGACACGTCGATGGCCGCCGGTGCAAAGGGCATCAAGATCCGCGTCGCCGGTCGCCTGCAGGGGGCCGAGATGTCGCGCATCGGCAACTACCGCAAGGGCCGCGTGCCCTGCGGCACCTTGCGCGCGCAGGTTGACTACGGCTTCGCCATCTGCGCGACCAAGTACGGCACGCTCGGCTGCAAGGTCTGGATCTTCAAGGGCGAGTACGGCCCGGGCGAGACGACGAACGGTCTCCTGCCCGTGCGTCCGGCGAGCGTCCCTTCGCCGCGCGAGTGATCGCGCCGACCCCGCTACCACACACCGCCTGGAGTCACTGCGATGTTGATGCCCAAGAGAACCAAGTGGCGCAAGCAGATGCGCGGCAAGATCCGCGGCGAAGCCACGCGCGGCAACGAAGTCGCGTTCGGTGAGTACGGCTTGCAAGCGCTCGAGCCGGGTTGGCTCTCCGCGCGCGTGATCGAGGCTGGCCGCGTGGCCGCGTCGCGCAACGCGCCCGAGGCGAAGCTGTGGATTCGCGTGTTTCCGCACAAGTCGGTTTCGAAGAAGCCGGCGGAGACCCGAATGGGCACGGGCAAGGGCGACGTTGAGTTCTGGGCCGCGGTGGTGAAGCCCGGCACGGTCCTGTTCGAGCTCGATGGCGTGACCGAAGAAGCGGCGAAGCGCGCGTTCAACCGCGTCGCGCACAAGCTGCCCATGAAGGTCCGCCTCGTGAAGCGTCGTCACACCTGATCCAGTCGACACACCTGATCCGAAGGCGCACCCCGGAAGCCAGCGAGCATCCCGATGAAGAAGCTGATCACCGAAATCCGCGGCCAGGACACGGCTGAGCTGAAGGCCAAGCTCAGCGACCTGCGCAAGGAGCAGTTCCAGCTCCGTTTCCGTGGTTCCGCCGAGGAAGTCGCGAAGACGACCCGACACCGCGAGGTCCGCCGGACGATCGCGCGCATCCTGATGGTCCTGGCCGATCGCGCCAAGACCGCTGCCGCCGCGCCCAAGGGCGGCAAGACGAAGTGAGCAATCCCGTGACCCCCATGAGCACGAACAGTCAGCCGAGTGGTTCGCCCGAGAACGCGCGTGCGGAGCGCAAGTCCGCCCGCGGCATGGTGATCTCGGCCAAGATGAACAAGACGATCGTGGTGCAGGTCGACCGCAAGGTCCGCCACCCGCTCTACGAGAAGTTCGTTTCGCGGCGGACGAAGCTCTACGCCCACGACGAGAAGTGCGAAGCGAAGACGGGGGACGTGGTCGAGGTCGTGCAGACCAGGCCGCTGAGCAAGCTGAAGCGTTGGCGCCTCGTGCGCGTGGTCCAGAAGGCACAGGCACAGGCACAGGCACAGGCGTAAGCCCACCGTTCATGAGTCCCGCGCGTCGAGGCCGGGGTTCGCAGAGGAGATTCCGATGATCCAAGAAATGTCGATGCTGGACGTGGCCGACAACACTGGCGCCAAGCGCGCCATGTGCGTGAAGGTCCTCGGTGGCAGCGGACGCCGCTACGCTTCGGTGGGCGATGTCGTCATCGCGGTCGTCAAGAAGGCGTTGCCGACCGGCGAAGTGAAGGAGCACGAAGTCGTGAAGGGCGTTGTCGTCCGCACGGCCAAGGCCGTGCGCCGCTCCGACGGCTCCTACATCCGTTTCGATCGCAACGCGCTCGTCGTGATCGACAAGGAAGGCAATCCCCGCGGCACGCGCATCTTCGGTGCCGTGGCACGTGAGCTGCGCGATCGCAACTTCATGAAGATCGTCTCGCTGGCGGAGGAAGTGGTCTGATGCTCTTCAACAAGCCCAAGGTCCGTCGTGCGATGCACGTCAAGAAGGGCGACAAGGTCGTCGTCACTTCGGGTCAGTACAAGTCGAACGAGCCGCACGAAGTCCTGCGCGTCGATGCCGAGACCGGTCGCGTGATCGTGCAAGGTGTCAATCTCCGCTGGAAGCACCAGAAGCGCTCCCAGCAGAACCCGAAGGGTGGTCGCGTCCAGCTCGAGCAGCCGATCGACGCGAGCAAGGTCCTCCTGTTCAGCCAGAAGCTGGGCAAGGGTACCCGCACCAGGATCCAGGTCGTCGACGGCAAGAAGAAGCGCGTCGGCGTCTCCTGCGGTACCCAGTTCGACTGACCCGCATTCCCGCGACGAAAGCCACCGCAACGCCGCCAACACCGCATTTCCCGCACTGACGTCATGAGCACCACGACCGAAAAGAAGCCGACTGCCCTTCCGCGTCGGCAGCAGATCTATCGCGAGAAGGTCGTTCCCGCGATGCGCAAGGAGTTCGGCTACCCGAACCCGATGATGGTCCCGCGCCTGCAGAAGATCGTCGTGAACATGGGTGTCGGCAAGGCGGTCGAGAACAAGAACCGCATGGAGGCCGCGACGAAGGACCTGACCGCGATCACCGGGCAGCGCCCGTTGATCCGCAAGGCACGCGGCGCGGTGTCCGGCTTCCGCCTCCGCGAGGGATATCCCATCGGCGTCGCCGTCACGCTGCGTGGCGCGCGCATGTGGGAGTTCCTCGACCGCCTGATCACGTTGGCCATCCCTCGCATCCGCGACTTCCGTGGATTGCCGACGAAGCTGGACGGCCGCGGCAACTACACGATGGGTCTGTCGGAACAGAGCGTGTTCCCCGAGATCCAGCTCGACAAAGTCGAGTTCGTCCAGGGCATGGACATCACGTTCGTCACCTCGGCGCCCACCGACAAGGAAGGGCTCTCGCTGATGTCGAACCTCGGCATGCCGTTCCGCAAGTAATCGCACACCGGTACCAATCAACCGATCGCCGACAACACTCGATCGCCGACAAACATGGCCAAGAAGTGCTTGAGAGTAAAACAGCAGCAGAAGCCGAAGTTCTCGACTCGGCGCTACAACCGCTGCCAGCTCTGTGGGCGAGCCCGGGCCTACTACCGCAAGTTCGGTATCTGCCGGTGCTGTTTCCGTTCTCTCGCACTGCAGGGGGAGATCCCCGGCGTGCGCAAGGCTTCGTGGTAGGAGCAGACAGCCATGATGACCGATCCGATCGCTGACATGCTGACGCGCTTGCGCAACGCCCTCATGAGCGGAGCGCAGCACTGCGTGGTCCCCGGGAGCCGACTCAAGGTCGCGATCCTCGACGCGATGAAGCGCGAGGGTTTCATCCACTCGTACGAAGTCGCGTCCGACGGGCCGCGTTCCGCCGTGCGAGTCGAGTTCCGTTTCGGCCCCGAGGGCGAACGCGTCATTTCGTCGCTCTCCCGGTTCAGCAAGCCGGGTTGTCGCCGCTACCGCGGCTGCAACGATCTCCCGAAGGTGCGCGGTGGTCTCGGGATCGCCGTCGTGTCGACGAACCAAGGCGTGCTCTCCGATCGCGAGTGCCGCCAGCGCCGCGTCGGCGGCGAAGTGCTCTGCACGGTGGACTGACCATGTCAAGAATCGGCAAGAAGCCCGTCGTGATTCCGAAGGGTGTGACCGTCCAGGTCGCGCCCGGTTCGATCGCGGTGAAGGGCACGAAGGGTGAGCGCAAGCTCGCGGTCCGCCCGGAAGTGAATGTCGCCGTCGAAGGCACCAACGTGGTCGTGTCGGCCTCCGACGAGGAGCGCAAGACGCGCGCCCTGCAGGGCACGACGCGCGCGCTCATCGCCAACATGATCGAGGGCGTCTCGAAGGGCTACGAGAAGAAGCTCGAGATCGCCGGCGTCGGCTACGAAGCGGCTCTCGAGGGCAAGGTGCTCGTGCTGAAGCTCGGGTTCAACCGCCCCGTGCGGTTCAACGTTCCCGGGACGGTGACGGTCGAAGTGCCGAATCCGACGACGCTGCTCGTGAAGGGCATCGACAACCAACAGGTCGGCACCGTTGCGGCAGCGATCCGCAAACTGCGCAAGCCCGAGCCGTACAAGGGCAAGGGCATCAAATACAGCGACGAGGTCATCAAGCGGAAGGCCGGCAAGGCGTTCGCTTCGGGTGGCGCGGCGTAGGCCGGAGCGAGATCGAGGAAACACCAATGACTTCCACGTTCCAGAAGCATCAACGGCGTCGCGGCAAGGCGACCTCGGTGCGCAACAAGGCGCGCCAGGTCGGCGGTCGCCCGCGCTTGTCGGTCTTCCGCAGCCTCGGCAACATCTCCGCCCAGGTCATCGACGATCTGCGCGGCCACACGGTCGCGGCGGCCTCGTCGCTCGAGAAGGACCTCCGCTCGACGACGAAGGGCATGCGCAAGACCGATGTCGCGAAGAAGGTCGGTGCCCTCGTGGCCGAGCGTGCGAAACGCGCCGGCGTCGCCAAAGTCGCGTTCGACCGCGGCGCATACAAGTTCCACGGCCGCGTGAAGGCGCTGGCCGATGCGGCGCGCGAAGCGGGATTGGAGTTCTGATTCGACGGGAGTTCGGACACATGGCCAAGAGCAAGTACAACCTGATCCCGATCGACGAAGCCCTCTCCGCCGACGTCGAAGACGACGTCGTCGCCATCAACCGCTCCGCGGCGGTGGTGAAGGGTGGTCGGCGTTTCTCCTTCAGCGCGCTGAGCGTCGTGGGCAACCGCAACGGCTTGGTCGGCATCGGCTACGGCAAGGGCCGCGAGGTGCCGGGCGCGATCGAGAAGTCGGTCAAGGACGCACGCAAGCAGATCATGCGTGTCGTTCGGTCGGGCACGACCATCCCGCACATGACCGAAGGCAACTACTGCGCGACGAAGGTGCGGTTGCTGCCGGCCGCCCCGGGCACCGGCATCATCGCCGGCAAGGCCGTGCGCAAAGTGCTCGAGCACGCGGGCGTCACCGACGTGCTGACCAAAAACTACGGCTCGACGAACGCCCTGAACGTCGTCAAGGCCACCATGATCGCCCTCAGCAAGTTGCGCAGCCGCGAAGACACCGCGAAGCTGCGCGGAGTGAACGTCGAATGAACCTCGCCGAAGCCAAGGCCCTGGGCCTCAAGTTCCCCGAACGCAAGCGCATCGGCCGAGGTGTCGGCTCCGGTCTCGGCAAGACGTCGGGTCGCGGTCACAAGGGCGCGAAGGCGCGCTCCGGCTGGTCCCGCCGCATCGGCTGGGAGGGTGGCCAGATGCCGCTGTATCGCCGCTTGCCCAAGCGCGGCTTCAACAACAAGAACTTCGAGAAGGTCTTCACGGTCGTCAACGTCAGCGACCTCGACGCGTTCGACGCCGGCGCGGTCGTCGATCTCCAGGCCGTGCTGGCCAAGGGCCTCACGTCGAAGGAGAAGCACTCCGACCTGTTCAAGATCCTCGGCGATGGCGAGGTCAAGAAGGCCGTGACCGTCAAGGTCGACGCGATCACTCCGAGCGCGCGCGAGAAGATCGAGAAGGCCGGCGGCAAGGTCATGGTCAACGAGAAGGTTGCGCACCGGCCGAAGTTCGTCGCGAAGGACGGCACGAAGCGCGCGCCGGGCACGCCGCGCCGTCGTCGCGGCAAGGCTTCCTTCGCCAAGAAGTCATGACGCTCACGCTCGCCAATCTGTTCAAGGTGAAGGAGATCAGGAACAAGATCCTGGTCACCCTGGGGCTCCTGTTCGTGTTCCGGATCGGGCACTTCATCCCGCTCCCCGGCGTGAACATCGCGGAGTCGCTGAAGCAGATCGGCAACCTGAGCGGCGTCGGCCAGATCTTCAGCATGATCAACGTGCTGACGGGCGGCTCGCTGCAGAGCGCGACGCTCTTCTCGCTCGGCGTGATGCCCTACATTTCGGCGAGCATCATCTTCAGCCTTCTCACGAAGGCGGTGCCGGCGCTCGAGAAGATCGCGAAGGAGGGGCAGAGCGGGCAGCGCAAGATCAACCAATACACGCGTATCGCGACGGTCGGCATCTGCCTGATCCAGTCGTGGTTCGTGATCTTCGGTTCACTCGGAGCCGACGGCAGCCGCCTGATGCACGCGGGCGTGCAGCAGTTGTTCGGCATCTACGCGATCGTCGTGATGGTCGCGCTGACGGCGGGGACGATGTTCGTCATGTGGCTCGGCGAGCAGATCACCGAGCACGGGATCGGCAACGGAACGTCGCTGATCATCATGGCCGGCATCGTGTCCAACCTGTACCCGTCGCTCACGATCTACTTCGAGTATGGGATGGATCGGCACGCCTGGCAGAGCCTTCTGCTCTTCCTCGGCGCGTGGGGTCTCGCGGTGGTGGCGGTCGTCTACATGACGAAGGCCCAGCGACGCATCCCGATCCAGCAGGCGAAGCACACCCGCGGTCGTCGGGTCTACGGCGGCCAGCGTCATTTCCTGCCGTTCAAGGTCAACCAGACCGGTGTGATGCCCATCATCTTCGGGTCGGCGCTGCTCGTGATCCCGGCGATGATCGGCAAGGCGCTCGGCATCACGTGGCTCGAGACGGCGTTCGGCGGTCAGCGCGGCTTCTGGTTCGTGCTGCTCTACACGGCGCTCATCTTCTTCTTCTCGTTCTTCTGGACGTCCATGATGTTCCAGCCGAACGAGATCGCCAACAACCTCAAGGAAGGCGGTTCGTTCATCCCCGGAATCCGACCGGGCCGGCCAACTGCGCAGTTCCTCGAGGAGACGATGGTCCGGATCACTCTGGCTGGTGCGGCGTTCCTCGCCGTCGTCGCCGTGGTGCCGTCCCTGCTCGGTGCGCACCGGTCGGGTGGCTTCAACGAAGTGATGATCTACTTCATGTCCGGCACGTCGATCCTGATCGTCGTCGGTGTCGCGCTGGACATGGTCGAGAAGGTCAACGCGATGCTCGTGATGCGGAACTACGAGGGCTTCCTCGAAGAGGGCGGCAAGCCCGATCCGCAGGGCGCCGGTTCGGCCGGGGGCGGTGGTGGTGGCGGATGGGGCCGCCGGTCCAGCTGATGGCCATGGCGCTTTCTCTCCGCGCACGCTGCGTCTTCCTTGGCGGCCCTGGGGCCGGGAAGGGCACGCAGGCCAGGCGGGTTGCCGGGGCGGCGTCGTTGGTGCACATCTCCACCGGCGACATGCTGCGGCAGGAGATCGCCACCGGCACGGCGCTCGGTGCCAAGGCGAAGCCGTTCATGGACCTTGGCAAGCTCGTGCCCGACGAGATCCTGATCGGCATGGTCAACGAGCGCATCCAGAAGCCGGACGCGAAGTCCGCGTGGATCCTGGATGGCTTCCCCCGTACGCTGCCGCAAGCGGAGGCGCTCGACCGTAGCCTGTCGGTTGCCAACGCTCTGTCCCACGTGATCTACTTCGCCGTTCCCGAGCAAGTGCTGTTCGGTCGGCTCACGGGGCGACGGACGTGCTCCAAGTGCGGAGCGATCTGGCACGTGGAGACCAACCCGACCCGGAAGCCGAACGTCTGCGATGTGTGTGGTGGAGCGACCGTTCAACGGGCCGACGATCACCCGGACAAGATCGCGAAGCGGCTCGAGGAATACCGTACGTTGACAGCCCCGCTGCTCACGTACTACCGCGAGCGAAAGGTCCTGCGGGAGATCGATGCCAATCGCTCCCCGGATGTCATCTACCAGGAGTTGCTGAAGCTGATGCAATGACGACGCGAACGGATCACGGCAAGGATGGGCTCGAGCCTGCTCCGCCTCGAAAGGCGACGGTGCTCGAGAGCCTGACCAACGGCCTGTTCCGCTTGCAGCTGACCGACGGTCTCGAAATGACGGCGCACGCCGCCAAGGATCTCCGCAAGGTGTTCACGCGCCTCCTGCCGGGAGACCAGGTGATGGTGGAAGTGTCGCCGTTCGATCCGAGCCGCGGACGAATCTGCAATCTCGTGCTGTCGCGCCAACAGCAGAAGCCACACCAGTCTCACCGAAGCCAACCCCAACAGCGAGAACAGTCGTGAAGGTCAGAGCCAGCGTCCGCCGCATCTGCGAGCACTGCAAGGTCGTTCGACGTCGCGGTGTTGTTCGCGTCATCTGCAGCAATCCCCGCCACAAGCAGCGTCAAGGCAAGTAAGCCAGTCAGGTAGCCAACCATGCCCCGTCTCCTCGGCGTCGACATCCCCAACGAGAAGCGCATCGAGATCGCGCTGCAGTACATCTACGGCGTGGGTCCCGCCGTGGCGAAGAAGGTCCTCAAGGAGCTCGCGATCAACCCCGGCGTGCACGCGAAGGATCTGAAGGACGACGAGATCGCGAACATCGCCACCTATCTCGAGAAGAACTTCCCGGTCGAAGGTGCTCTGCGTCGCCTGACGATGCAGAACGTCAACCGGCTGAAGGAGATCTACTGCTACCGGGGCCTCCGCCACCGCCGCGGACTGCCTGTGCGCGGCCAGCGCACGCGGAGCAACTCGCGCACTCGCAAGGGTCCGCGCAAGACGGTCGCGAACAAGAAGATCCTGCGCAAGTAACCCGGCAGTGATCCAGCACTGACATCCAGGAAGCACGAATGAGCACTCAGAACCCAGCCGTCTCGACCACTGCGCCGGAGAAGAAGAAGGCCAAGCTGCGCAAGAACGTCGGCAAGGCCGTCGCGCACGTGAAGGCGTCCTTCAACAACACGATCATCACGATCGTCGATGGCGCCGGCCAGGTGCTGGCGTGGGACTCCGCCGGCACGATCGGCTACAAGGGCTCTCGCAAGAGCACGCCGTTCGCCGCGCAGCGCGCGGCGGAGAAGGTGGCGGACAAGATCAAGAAGATGGGTGTGCACGAGATCGAAGTCCTCGTGCGCGGCCCTGGGTCGGGTCGCGAGTCGGCGATCCGCGCCCTTTCGAACGCGGGCATCGAAGTGAAGTCGATCGAGGACATCACTCCCCTGCCTCACAATGGTTGCCGTCCGCGCAAGCGCCGTCGTGTCTGAGCGACGCTAACCGACCCCCGACGAAACTCGCCCGAATCCTCCGATCGCAATGGCTCGCAACAGCACCAACGTCTGCAAGCTCTGCCGCCGCGAAGGCGTCAAGTTGTTCCTGAAGGGACAGCGCTGCTTCTCCGAGAAGTGCGGCGTCAACCGCCGCAACTATCCGCCCGGCCAGCACGTCCGCCCCAAGAAGGGAACCGACTACGGCACCCAGTTGCGCGAGAAGCAGAAGTGCAAGCGCATCTATGGCGTGCTCGAGCGTCAGTTCCAGCACTACTTCGGCGTCGCCCAACGGCAGAAGGGCAACACCGGCGAGAACCTGCTGGTCCTGATGGAGCGACGCCTCGACAACGTCGTGCTGAGCCTCGGCCTCGCGTTTTCGCGGTTCGATGCTCGCCAGATGGTGGCGCACGGCCACGTCTACGTGAACAAGAAGCGCGTCGACATCGCCGGCTATCTCGTGCGGCCGGGTGACGAGATCGAAGTGCGCGGCGACGACAAGCTGAAGAAGAAGGCAGTCGACGCGATCGAGATGAACAAGGGTCGGCCGCTGCCGGCGTGGCTCGAAGCCGTTCCGACGGAGCTGAAAGGCCGCGTGATCCAACTGCCCAAGCGTGAAGACGTCAGCGTCGAGATCAACGAGCAGCTCATCATCGAGCTCTGCTCGAAGTAAGGAGAACCCACATGCGCATTCGTTGGCGTAACTTCGAACTGCCGTCGCAGGTCCGCATGGACCGCGACTCGGCGACTCCACTGTACGGCCGTTTCATCGTCGAACCCTTCGAGAAGGGCTTCGGCGCGACGATCGGCAACGGCCTGCGCCGCGTACTCCTCTCGTCGATCGAAGGGACCGCGGTGACGTGGGTCCGGATCGACGGCGTCGTGCACGAGTTCTCGACGATCCAGGGCGTGCTCGAGGACGTCACGCAGATCGTCCTCAACATCAAGAAGCTGCGCGTCAAGCTGCACACCGACGCGCCGACCACGCTGCGCCTCGACGTCAACAAGAAGGGCGAAGTCAAGGCGGAGCAGATCGAAGGCGACCACAACGTCGAGATCGCGAACCCGGACCTCAAGATCTGCACCCTGACCGAGGATGTCCGCTTCTTCTGCGAGATGCAGGTGAAGAAGGGCCGCGGCTACGTGACCGCCGAAGAGAACGTCGCCGACGAGCAGGAGATCGGAACGATCCCGGTCGACTCGATCTTCAGCCCGGTGCACCGCGTGCGCTACGCGATCGAGAACACACGCGTCGGCAAGTCCACGGACTACGACCGCCTGGTCCTCGACATCTGGACCGACGGCACCGTGACTCCGGAGATGGCGCTCGTCGAAGCGAGCAAGATCTACCGCAAGCACCTGAACCCGTTCGTCCAGTATTTCGACCTGAAGGAAGATCTCGCGGTCGAAGGTGGCGTGCTCGCACCGGAAGGTGACGAAGGCGCCCGCCGTCGTGAAATGGTGGACCTCCTCAGCAAGAGCATCGACATGCTCGAGCTGTCGGTCCGCGCGAAGAACTGCCTCGACAGCGAGAGCGTCACGACGATGCGCGACCTGGTCCAGCTCACGGAGCCGGAACTCCTCAAGGTGCGCAACTTCGGCAAGACCTCGCTCAAGGAAGTGAAGAGCAAGCTGGCTGCCCTCGGCCTCTCGCTCGGGATGAGCATCGAGGAATACAAGTGATCCATCGGCGTCGCCGCGCGCTCGCGGAGACGCCGCTCGAATCGAAGCCTCTTTGGCGGGTCCCAACTGGATCGAAACAACACATCAAGTCCTGCTGCGGCGCCGTCTGAAGCGCTGACCGAGCAGCTGTCGGAGTCCGAGTCATGAAGCACAATGTCGCTGGCAAGAAACTGGGGCGGAACACCGCGCATCGCGCCGCCCTGCGCAAGAACTTCACCGTGTCGCTGATCAAGCACGAGCGCGTCGTCACGACCCTCGAGAAGGCGAAGGCGCTGCGGCCGTTCGTCGAGAAGATGATCACCCTCGCGCGGAGCAACGACGCCAAGACGAAGCTGCACCGGGTGCGTCGCGCCGTCTCCATGCTGCAGGACAAGTCCGCGGTGAAGAAGCTGTTCGACGTGATCGGGCCGCGCTTCGCGAACCGCCAGGGCGGATACACGCGCATCCTGCGCCTCGCCGACTACCGCATCGGCGACGGCGGCTCGAAGGTCATCTTCGAGCTCGTCGACAACAACGTGCTCGAGCAGAAGATGAAGGCGGCCGAGGTCGACGCGAACGCCGAGCCCACGGAAGCGAGCAGCGCCGGCGTCTGACGCCTGCAGCAGGTGCCCCGCCCGCCGTTTCTGCGGCAGGGGCGCGACATCGCGGCCGCGCAATGCGCGGCCGCAGTCGTTTCGGCCTGCGGCACCCGGGCCGTCAGGACCGCGTGAAGGACATGTTGTCCGGGCCGACCAGGGTCGCCAAGTCGTCGAGCAGGGCATCGCTCACGCGCACGCCCTCGTCCGCGCGGACCCGGTAGCACGCGGTCCCATCGTCGATGTCGAGATGCAGATGTTGCTGTCCGCGGTGGCGCGCCAGCGTCGCCGCGAGCCGATCGAGGTGCTCGTCGGTTGCCAGTGCGCCGCGCAGATGCAGCACGATGCCGGAGACTTCGCGCCGCACGACTTCGGCAGCGGGTTCGAGCTGGTCGAGCAGCAACGCACGCTCCTCGCTGTTCGCGTCGAGGCGACCCGACAGGAACACGATCGCGTCCTCGACGATGCGGTCCTTCATCGCCGCGTAGGTGCGGGCGAAGCATGTCACCGCCACCTGGCCATCGAGGTCCTCGAGCTGGAAGCGGGCCATCTTCTGCCCGGCGTTCTTGCCCTGCTTGATCTGCAGCACACGGACCGAACTGATCATGCCGGCGATGCGCATCGTCGTACCGCCTTCGACGCCCGCGAGGGATGCGGTGGTGTGGCCGGCGATCCGACGCAGGAACGCGCCGCGCTTCTCGAACGGGTGCCCGGAGAGGTAGAAGCCGAGCGACTCCTTCTCGCGCGCGAGTCGTTCGTGCTCGGGCCATTCGTTCGGCAACGGCCCACCGCGCTCCGAAGGTTCGGCCGGGGCCGGCGGGGCGAACAGCATCTTCTGGCCGCGGCGGCGGTCCTCGCGCGCCTTCGCCGAGTTGCGGAGAGCGGACTCGATGGCTGCGAAGTGGTCGGAGCGCGATCGGCCGAGACCGTCGAACGCGCCTGCCTGCACGAGTGCCTCGAGCGCCGTCTTGTTGAGCAGGTTCGCTTCGAGGCGATCGCAGAGGTCGTCGAGGCTCGTGAACGCGCCTCCGCGGCGCCGTTCGGCAGCGATCGAGTCCGCCACCCGCGTGCCGACGCCCTTGATGGCTCCGAGGCCGTAGCGGATCGCCTTCTGCTCGACGCCGAAGTAGCGCTGCGAGTGGTTGACGCTCGGGGGCAGGATCGCCAGGTGCGCGCGACGTGCCTCGTCGACGAACTCCTTGATCTTGTCGCTGTTGCTCGATTCGACGGTGAGGTTCGCGGCAGTGAACTCGATCGGGTAGTGCGCTTTGAGCCACGCGGTCTGGTACGTGACCAGTGCGTAGGCCGTCGAGTGGGACTTGTTGAAGCCGTAGCCCGCGAAGTACTCCATCGTCTCGAACAGTTCCTTCGCGAACTTCTCCGCGTAGCCCTGCGCCTTCGCGCCGGCGATGAACTGATCCTTGAACTTCGCCATCACCTCGGGCTTCTTCTTCCCCATCGCCTTGCGCAGGTTGTCGGCTTCCGTCATCGAGAAGCCGCCGACGAGGTTGCTGATCTGCATCACCTGTTCCTGGTAGACGATGACGCCGTACGTCGGCTCCAGAACGGTCTTCGTCGATTCGTGTGGATACACGACCGGCTCTTCGCCGTGCTTGCGCCGCACGAACATGTCCACCATGCCCGAACCCAGCGGGCCGGGTCGGTAGAGCGCGAGTACCGCGATGACGTCCTCGAACGTGTCCGGCTTCAAGCGCGTCAACAGCTCGCGCATGCCGCCGGATTCGAGCTGGAACACACCCTGCGTCTCGCCGCGGGTCATCAGCGCGTAGGTCTTCGCGTCGTCGAGCGGCAGTTTCCCGAGGTCCACCTCCACGCCGTGCACTTCGCGGACCAGGCGCTCGGCCTCGGTCAGGATCGTCAGCGTTTTGAGGCCGAGGAAGTCCATCTTCAGCAGCCCGACTTCCTCGAGTTCCGTCATCTGCCACTGCGTGATCACGTCCTCGCCGTTCTTCGCGAGCGGCACGTAGTCGCGGAGGGGGCGATCGGCGATGACGACGCCGGCCGCGTGGATCGAGCTGTGCCGGGCGAGTCCCTCGAGCTTCAGCGAGAGGTCGAACAGGCGCTGGTGCTGGGGCGAACTCGCGCGGATCTGCTTCAGCTCGGCGTCGCTCTCCAGCGCAGCCTGCAGCGACGCACCGGGACCCTGCGGCACCTTCTTGCACAGCTTGTCGACGTCGGCGATCGGGAAGTCGAGGACGCGGCCGACGTCGCGAAGCACGCCGCGGCTCGCCATCGTGCCGAAGGTGATGATCTGGCAGACACAGTCGTCCCCGTACTTCTGGCGGACGTACTGGATGACCTCGTCGCGCCGATCGCCGCAGAAGTCGATGTCGATGTCGGGCATCGACACGCGCCCCGGGTTGAGGAAGCGCTCGAACAGCAGGGCGTACCTCAGCGGGCACACGTCGGTGATGCCGAGGCAGTAGGCGACGATCGATCCCGCCGCGGATCCGCGGCCCGGACCGACGGGAATGCCCATCGAACGGGCCTTCCCGATGAAGTCCTGCACGATCAGGAAGTAGCTCGTGAACCCGAGCTTCCGGATGACGCCGATCTCGTAGGCGAGCCGCTGCTCGACCGCTTCGGTGATCTCACCGTAGCGTCGCATCGCGCCTTCGCGACACAGGCGCTCGAAGTGCTTGTCCGGGCTGCTGCCGTCGTCGGGCTGGAACACCGGCAGGTGGTAGACGCCGAACTCCATCGCCACCGAGCAGCGCTCGGCGATCGCGACCGTCTGCGCCAGCGCCTCGGGCCAGTCCGCGAATGCCGCCGCCATCTGCTCGCGCGACTTCAGGAACAGTTCGCGCGAGCCCATGCGAAAGCGAGTCTGGTCGGCGACGGTCTTGCCGCTGCGGATGCAGAGCATGATGTCCTGCGCCAGCCAGTCGTCCGCGTTCCGGTAGTGCACGTCGTTCGTCGCGACACACGGGATGTCCAGTTCCGCCGACAGCCGGCGCAGAGCGTTCGTGACCTTGCGCTGTACTTCCGACCCGGTCTCCGCGACTTCGAGGAAGAAGTTGTCCTTGCCGAACAGCTCGCGGTAGCGGTTCGCGACGGTGCGCGCGTGGTCGAGGTCGCCCTGCTGGATCGCCGTCGCGATCTGCGACGACACTGTGCCGGACAACGCGATCAGGCCTTCGCGGTGCTCCTGCAGCACTTCGAGGTCGACGCGGGGGCGGTAGCTGAATCCCTCGAGCCACGCGCGACCGGACAGCTTCTTCAGGTTGTCGAAGCCGCGGTCGTTCGTGGCGAGCAGCGTGAGGTCGAACGTCGGGTTGTCCGCGCCGGCGGTCTCACGCCGCGTGCGGCCCGCGACGTAGGTGGTTTGGCCGAGGATGGGCTTGACCTTCTTCTCGCGACAGGCCTTGTAGAACTCGACGGCGCCGAACAGATTGCCGTTGTCCGTGAGGGCGATCGCGGCCTGCCCGTCGGCCGCCGCGGCCGCGACGAGGTCCGACACCTCGGACGGCGCAGCCAGCAGGCTGTAGTGCGAGCGCACGTGCAGGTGGACGAAGGGAGGCGCCTCGCTCATCGCTGCCACAGGCTACGCGTTCGGCGCGCGTGCTCCAGTCTCCCGCGCCGCCATCACGCTCCGGCGCGTCGACTCACTGCGAGTCGGACAGGAGGTCGCTCGTCGCCGGCCGCGCCTTCGTTTGCGGCTGTCCGAGCACTCCGGTCCGGTGGCCGGCTTCCTGGAAGCGCGCGAGCACCTGCGCGATCTGTTCGTCGGTGTGGCTGGCGATGTACGACGTGCGGATCAGGTCGTGGCCCAGCGGCACGGCCGGCTGCGTCACCGCGTTCGTGAACAGGCCGCACTCGAACAACGTGCGCCACAGGCGCAGCATGCGCTCCTGGTCGCCGACGATCACCGGGACGATCGGGCTCGCCGGCGTGCCGGCGGTGGAGAAGCCCATTTCCGCGAGGCCGGTGCGCACCTTGTGGGCAGTCTGCAGCACGCGGCGCCGCATCTCCGGCTTGGTCTCGATCAGGTCCAGGGCGGCCAGGGCGGCGGCCGCCGAAGCCGGAGTGATCGAAGCGGAGAAGATGAGCGCCCTGGCGTGGTGGCGCATGAAGTGGATCACCTTGGCGGGGCCTGCGATGAAGCCGCCGAGGCTCGCGAAGCTCTTGCTGAACGTGCCCATCACCAAATCGGGCTTGATGCCGCAGTGCTCCGCCGCGCCCTGGCCGGTCGCCCCGATTACGCCGATCGAGTGGGCCTCGTCGACCATGAGTCGTGCGCCGTAGGTGTCCGCGAGGGCGCGGATCTGCTTCAGCGGCGCCAGATCGCCCATCATCGAGAAGAGTCCGTCGACGACGACCAGCATCCCGCGGCCCTGCGACTTGCCGCGTTGCAGGTGGCCTTCGAGGTCCTTCACGTCGTTGTGCCGGAACTTCAGCACGTTGGCGAACGCGAGGCGGCAGCCGTCGATGATCGATGCGTGGTTCTCGCGGTCGCAGAGGATCAGGTCGTCCTTGCCGCAGATCGCCGAGATCGCACCGAGGTTCGTCTGGAAGCCGGTCGACATGCACAGGGCGGCTTCCTGGCCCATGAACTTCGCGAGCCGGCGCTCGAGTTCTTCGTGCAGTTCGAGGGTGCCGTTCAGGAAGCGCGACCCGGAGCACGAGGTGCCGTACTGGCGCACCGCGGCGATCGCGGCTTCGCGCACCTGCGGGTGGTGCGTGAGGCCGAGATAGTTGTTGCTGCCGATCATGATCAGGCGCTTGCCGCCGATCTCGACCTCGGTCCCCTCGCTCCCGTGAAGGGGGATGAAGTACGGGTAGATCCCCATCGCCTGCAGCTCGCGGGCCCGCTCGAATCCTTCACACTTCTCGAAGATGTCCAAGGGTGGGCGGATGGTAGATTCCGGGCGGAGCGCTGCCAAAACCTTTGTTCGGCCCGTCCGTGCCAGA
>JAEUHQ010000122.1 GCA_016794565.1 Planctomycetota bacterium
GCCGCGAAGCGATGGGGCACGCCGAACGGGACGAACGGCCGGTCGACGGCGAACAGCAGCGGTTCGCCGAGCACACCGCTGTTGCACGCCATGGGCAGGGACATTCCGGGCGGCAACCACGCCGGCCGGTAGTCCCACGCGACGAAGGGCGGCTCGGCGCCCGCGGTCGTCGGGCGCACGCAGATGCCGAACGGCGACGCGCCGGTCTCGCGCCAGCGGGAACGTTCCTGCAGGCCGAGCGGCTTCACGTGCGGGTCCCGCGCTCCCGCTTCGTCGTCGAGCCAGAGCAGTTCCAGGTATGCGTTCGCGAAACCGACGCACGCATTCGCGGTGCCCTGGCCACGGTGCTGGCGGCGCACCCCGACGACCATGCCCCGCGCCGCGAGAGCCTCCTGCTCGGGGGCGTCGCGGTCACAGAACACGAACAGGTGGTCGAGCACGTGCATCGCGGCGCAGCATGCCCGGGGCGGGAGCGGCGCGGAAGAGACGCGAGGTTCGCGTCTTCGCGCGGGAGCCGCGAGCGGCGTCCGACTACCATCCGCCGGCCGCGACAAGGTGCGGCGCCACTCCGATCCCATGAGCGCTCCGACCGATAACACCAACATGGCCGTGTTCTGCGACTTCGAGAACGTCGCCCTCGGCGTCGCCGATGCGAAGTTCGCGAAGTTCGACATCGGCAAGATCCTGGACCGCCTGCTGCTGAAGGGCAGCATCGTCGTTAAGAAGGCCTACTGCGATTGGGATCGCTACAAGAGCTGGAAGGGCGTCATGCACGAGGCGGCCTTCGAGATGATCGAGATCCCGCACGTGCGCATGTCGGGCAAGAACTCGGCCGACATCCGGCTCGTGGTCGACGCGCTCGACCTCTGCCACACGAAGCAGCACGTCGGCACGTTCGTCATCATCAGCGGCGACTCGGACTTCTCGCCGCTCGTCAGCAAGCTGCGCGAGAACAACAAGAAGGTGATCGGCGTCGGCGTGAAGAACTCGACGTCGGACCTGCTGATCGCGAACTGCGACGAGTTCATCTTCTACGACGACCTCGTGCGCGAGAAGCCGGCGCGCAAACACGCACCGCCCAAGAAGTCGCCGCCGCGCAGCGAGTCGTCGCAGGTCGCCAGCGGGAAGCGCGGGAGCGAGGACCGTGTGCAGGAGGCGCTGGACCTGATCCTCGAGACCCTGGAAGCGCTCGCGAACGAGCGGGGCTCCGACGACAAGATCTGGGGCTCGATGGTGAAGCAGGCCCTGAAGCGGCGGAAGCCCGGCTTCAACGAGACCTACTACGGCTTCCGTTCGTTCAACGATCTGCTCGAAGAGGCCGAGGCGCGCGACATGGTCAAGCTCGAGCCCTCCGAGAACGGCGCCTACATGGTGCGCATGCTCGACCGCGACGACTGACGGGTCGAAGAGACTCTGCAAGACGCTCTCGGGGCGCCGATCGGCGGCCGCCTCCGCGGCCGCGCCGGGCCTTCGCGAGGATGGCCGGTGATCACGCCGGCGGTCAGTTGCCGAGCACGATCGTCGCCGCGCCCGACATCGTCTGACCGGCGGCATTGACGCCGGGATCGAACGCCATGACCTGCATGTGCAACGCCAGGCCACCGAGGCCAGGCCAGCCCGGGACCAGCCAGTTCCACGCCGCGGTCCCGTTCGTCACCGGCAACAGCACTTTCTCGTCCATGCTCTGGTAGACGCGGCAACCGGGCATGCCCCACTGCGTCAGCAGCATGGGCAGCGATCCGGGGATCCACTGTGTGCGGCTCACGCCGAACAGGACCGCGACCAGGGGACTGGCGGCCGGCAAGTTCGTGATCTGGCCCGAGAACGGGGCGCCGACGACCGGCAGCGTGCTCGCCGCCATCGTTGGAATTCCGGCGGTGCCGCTGCACCCGATGCCGAACGGTTGGAACTGGGCGCCGTACTCCCACGTGTCGTCGCGCAGGCCGTTGTTGGCGACGACGCCGCCGAACGCGACGATGCGGTTGCGTGCGAAGTCGTGCGCGATCGCGAAATCGGCGCGCGGCGGATACATGCCAGCGTAGACGTGGGTCACTTCGATCCAGTCCGCGCCGTCGTGGTGCCAGGTGTCGTTGAGGATCTGCATGGTGACCGGGTCGCGGCCGCCGCAGAGCATGCACGAGTTGGTGCCGAGCAGAGGCACCATGCGCGCGCCGATGCGCGGTGACGGGCGCGGCCCGGTGGTGCTGATCTGCTGCCACGTGGTGCCGTCGTAGGTCCACGTCTCGTCGTGGGCGACGTCGGAACTGTCGCGGCCACCGAAGAGGACCACCTGATTCAGGCCGGGGTGCCAGGTCATCGCCGCGTCGACGAGGCCGGGCGGCGACACGATCGGCGTGACGAGCGTCCAGGTGCCGTTCGCGAATTCCCAGGTCCCGGACTTCGCTTGCGTCGGGTGCCAGCTGTTCTGGCGGCCGCCGAACAGCACGGTCGTCTGCCGGACGTCGTCGAACGCGGCAACGTGGCGGTAGAGGCCGCCAGGCGAGGCGGTCGGCGTCAGCTGCTGCCACGTCGTGCCGTCCCAGCGCCAGGTTTCGTCGAGTGCGAACTGGCCGCCGCCGAGGCCGCCGTACAACAGCACTTCGCCCAGCAGCGGCATCGTCGACAGACTCGCATGGATGCGCGGACCTGGCAGTGCCGACGGCGTCAGCTGCGTCCACGCGGAGCCGGCCAGGCTCCAGACCTCGTTGGTGCCGTTGCCGCCGAACAGCAGGAGCCGGTTGGCGAACACGTCGTAGGTGAGAAGCGCGTCGGCGCGCGGGCTCGGTGCCGAGACCGTCGCCACCGGTCCCCATTGCCCCGCGAGGGGCGCTCCCGCCAAGAGGGCGGCGAGCGCGGTGCACAGCCGGTGGGAGGGGCGCATCGTGCTCAGTTGCCGATCGTCGCGGTGATCGCGTTCGAGATCGTGGCCCCGAAGGCGTTCACGGGGTCGAGGCACAGGGCCTGGCCGTAGATGCGCGTGCCGAGAACGCCGGCGACCGACGCCCACGTCCAGCTCGCGCTGCCGCCGCTGCCGGTGATCGGCACGGTGACGTCGAGTGTCTCGAACAGGAAGCAGCCTGGCATCGGCAGGAAGCCCAGATCGACGCCGGGGAACGTGGTGAAGCCGAACACGAAGAAGGCGAGGTTGAGCGACGGGTTGAGGTTCTGCACGGTCGCCGTCCAGCTCTGGCCGAGACGCGGCGACGAGCTCGACGACAGCGCGGGCGTGCCGTTCGTGCCGACGCACCCGGCGCCGAACGTGCCGGCCTCCCACTGCCACGTGTCGCCGAAGTAGGTGAACGTCGAGAAGTTGATTCCGCCGAACACGACGACCCGGTTCACCAGCGGCACGTAGCCGATCATCGCATCGAGGCGCGAACCGGTGATGTTCGTCGCGACCTGCGTCCACGACGTGCCGTTGAACTCCCAGGTGTCGTTCCAGTAGGTCGTGCCGTTCGGATCGCTCGGGTCGGCGCCGCCGGTGAGCACGCACACGCCGCGCATCGAATCGTAGACCATGCGTGCGCCGGTGCGTGCGCCGGGTTTGCTGCCAGTGATCGGGAGCACCGACCACGTGTTGGCGGCGCCATCGTATGCCCACGTGTCGTTGTTCCACGAACCCTGCACGTCGATGCCGCCGAACAACACCGTCCTGCCGATGCCGGCGTGGAAGCACATCGCCGGGCGTTCGAGCGGGCCAGGGTTCACCGCGGGGAAGACCGCCGTCTGCGACCATGCGGTGCCGTTCCAAACCCACGTCGCGTCGGAGTCGATCGGGAAGAAGCTGTTCGGCAGGCCTCCGTAGACGACGCTGACGTTGTTGACGGAGTCGAAGGCCATGCCGAACAGGCCGAGGCCGCCCGGAGTGGCGCCGGCGATCACCGGCTGGCTCCACGTCACGCCGTCGAACTGCCACAGCTCGTCCTTCGACGGGCCGCCGAAGAAGCTCGAGGCGAGGCCGCCGTACATCCAGACGACGCCGGCATTCGGATCCTGGACCATCTGCGCACCCGCGCGACCGGACGGCGAGGATGTCGGGGACATTCCGGCGAAATGCGAGGTCTGTCGTACGAATGCGGCGAATCGCCTCGGGCGGCGCCACGCGGAAGATCGACCGCGAACACGCGCGCTCGGAGACTCTCTCGAAGGCCGTGTGCGGCCGCGAGGGCGACGCCAACCGGCGTTCTGCGCGGCGTGTCGTGATTCCTTCTCGGCCTCAGCGGTCCGTGCCGGAGGGCTCGGTCGGCGGCCCGACCGTCACGTCGAACGCGATCTCGCCGCCGCCCGCGGGCCACGCGACGACTCGCCAGCCTTCGCGCTCGAGCAGCCAGCAGCCGTCCTGGCTCGCGCGCGCGAAGACACGCCACGACGCCAGCTGCCGGTTCTGGCCTTCCTCGACGTACGGCTCGACCAGCGGTTCACCGCGAGGTCGCGCAGGCGCGGGGGCGGGTGTGCCCGCTGCGAGACCGCGCAGGTCGACGGTCGCGCCGCGCGGCAGGCGCATCGCCCGCGCGCCGCGCACCGAGGACGCGGTCGTGTTCGCAGCGCGCACGTCGACGACGAGCGCCTCCGCGGTGCCGATGCCGGTCGCGGTGCCGCGCTCCAGATCGATCTCGACGCACCCGTCCTCGCTGATCCCGAGGCCGAGTGGCGCTTTCGTCGTGACGAGTGCTGCCGCGAGGCGGCCGATGCGATCGCGCTCGAAGAAGTGCGAGTCGGTGACGACGTCCGGCAGGAAGTGCATGCCTGGCCCGACACGCGGGTTCGCCGGCTGACCGTCGGTGCCGAGCGCTTCGGCGCTGCTGCCGCCGAGCAGCATCGTGTGGCCCATCATCGCGAGGCCGGCGCTCGATCCGGCGATCACCCCGCCGCGATCGAGCAGTCGCTGCATCGCGAGCCATTCGGGTGATTCGGCGTCGCCAGGGCGGTAGCGCTCGACGATGCGCTTCTGGTCGCCGCCGGTGAAGAAGAGTCCGGTCGCCGCGTCGATCGCGGCCACGGTGTCCGCCGTCGGGGTCTCGCGCTTCACGACGACGCATCGCAGACCGGGCCGCCACGTCCGCAGCGCCGCGATCTTGCCCGTCGCCATGTCGTCCTGGTCGCCGCTCGCGGCCGTCACGACGACGATGTGCGGCGTGCCCGTGCGACCGCGGGCGAGTTCGAGGAATCGCACGAACACGTCGCGCTGGTCGTCGTCGAGTCCGCCGCCGATCGCGAGCAGCGAACCGTGCGGTCGTGATGCCCGGGGTTCCCGGAGAGGGGCGTCGGCAGTCGCGGTGCACGCCCCGAGGAGCGTCAGGGTGAACGCGGCGAACGTGCTGCGCCGGGGAAGGGTCGGGCTCATCGTTCGAAGATCGCGACTTCGAAGCGGCCGTCCGCGTCGGCGAACCCGCGGTACATCCCGTCGGAGCTGTAGACGGCGACCATGTTGCCGGCGCCGTCGATGGCGATCACGCCGCCGTCGTCCCGGTCGAGTTCGTGCATCACGACGGCATCCGCGGCCTGCGCCAGTGTCTGGCCGCCGAACTCCATGCGTGCCGCGATCGAGCGCGCGACGGTGTGGCGGAGGAACTGCTCCCCAGTGCCCGTGCCGCTGACCGCGGCGAAGCGGTTCGCGTAGTTGCCGGCACCGACGATCGGCGAGTCGCCGACGCGGCCGAACTTCTTGCCGGTGAGTCCGCCCGTACTCGTCGCCGCCGCGAGATCGCCCTTGCCGTCGCGCACGACGCAGCCGACCGTGCCGCATGCCGCGGCGCGCAACAGCGGGGTCGCGGCGGCCGTCTTCTTCGCCGCGCGTTCGCGCAGCACTTCGTCGAGCATCTGCCGGCGCCGCTCGGTGGTGAACCAGTCGTTCGGCACGCGCTCGACTCCGACCGAGGTGGCGAACTCCTCCGCGCCGCTGCCCATCAGGAGCACGTGCTTCGTCTCGGTCATCACCTTGCGCGCGAGCGAGATCGGGTGCCTCACCGTCGTCACGCCCGCGACCGCGCCGCACCGGAGCGTGGCTCCGTCCATGATCGACGCGTCGAGTTCGTGGCCGCCCCGTTCATTGCACGCGGCTCCGCGGCCGGCGTTGAAGAGCGGGTCGTCCTCGAGCACGCGCACCACGGCTTCGCACACGTCGAGCGCCGTGGCGTCCTTCGCGAGCATGTCGCGGCCGACGGTCAGCGCCCGCTCGAGAGACGTCCGGTAGGCGGCCAGTTCGGCTGCGGGTGCGTCGCGAGCGATCGTGCCCGCGCCGCCGTGGATCGCGATGGCCCAAGCCGGCCCGCGGACCGGGTGCGGTGTCGCAGCACTGTCGCCGTGGAGCGTGAGCGACCACGACGTGTTGGCGACGGGAGGCGGTGCGCTGCTCGAGCACGCCGCGGCGGCCAGCAGAAGAGGAAGGAGCCGGCGACCAGGCGAGGTGCTGGAGTGGCGCATGCGGCGAGTCTAGTGTTCGCGCGGAGTTCGCCGACCGCGATTTGCGTGCGCGACGACGCGCCGGAACGGCACTGGCGTCACCAGCCGATGCGCGCCGAGACCCCGTTGGAGATCGTGTAGCCGAGCGCGTTGGCGAAGGGATCCAGTGCGAGCGCCTGACCGTAGAACGCGTCGCCGACGAAGCCGAAGACGGCGGGCCAGGTCCACGACGCACTGCCGCCAGTGCCGCCGATCGGCAGGATGACGACCGGCTCCGTGAGCAGCGCGCAGGTGGACATGCCGAGGAAGGCGAGGTCGATCGCCGGGAACGTCGAGAACCCGAAGAACAGGATCGCCGCGTTCCCCGGTTGGCTCAGGTTCGTGAGGCCCGCCTGGAACGGTTGCGCGAGGCGCGGCGCGGTGCAGACGAGGGTCGGGGTGCCGGCGGTTCCCGCACAGCCGGTTCCGAACGGCGTCGCCTTCGCCCCGAACTCCCACGTCTCGATGTTCAACACGACCGGGGCGAACGACTGTTGTCCGCCGAACTTCACGACCTGGCGAGCGGAGGGGAGGAACGCCGCGCAACCGTCCAGCACGCCGGTCGTCGTCGTCGGCATCTGGTGCCACGCGGCTCCGTCCCATTCCCAAGTGTCGTCGAAGCGCTGGCCCGTCGTCGGGTTCGCGCCGCACGTGAGCACACACACGTCGCGGAACGGGTCGTACACCATGACGGCGCCGGTTCGCGCCGGCGGGCGCGGCCCGGTCACCGGTGCGACCGCCCACGTCGCGCCGTCGTACAACCACGTCGTGTCGTTCCCGCCGACCATGGGGTCGACGCCGCCGAAGAGCACGGTGTGGCCCGATCCGCCATGGAACGCCATTGCGGCGCGGTCCAGCGGCCCCGGATCCGCGGTGGTCGCGACGAGTGTCCACGTCGTGCCGTCGTACTCCCACGTGCCGTGCTGTGCGCTCGGGAAGGCGAGGCTCGTGCTGCCGCCGTAGAGGACGACGCGACTCCGCGCCGTGTCGTAGCCGAGCGCATAGTTGAACAGGCCGCCCGGGTCGACCGCGGGTGTCGCCTGCGTCCACGTGGTGCCGTTCCACTCCCACGTCTGGTTGCTCGCCGAGCCGATCGCGATCGCCGACGTCCAGCCGCCGTACATCACGCAGACGCCGCGCGCCACGTCGTGCACCAGTTCGATCCCGTACCGTCCGCTCGGCGCCGTCGCGGGCGCGAGCTGGGTCCAGTCCGTGCCGTTCCAGCGCCACGTCTGGTTGCTGGGAGCCGGCAGCGTCGTGCTGCCGCCGAACAGGATCGCTCCACCGCTCGTCGGGTCGAACACCATCGCCGCGTTGACTCGTCCAGAAGGGCGCGTGGTCGTGTCGCGGAGATCCCACTGCGCGTGGACGTGCACCGGCGCCGCGACGAGCGCCACCGCGGTGGCGAGCTGAACCCGGAGAGGCATGGACCCCTGATGTGTACCGCGGCGGGGGCTGTTGCGCACGCGGAGGACACGTTCCGCTCCCACGAGGCGAGCCGGGCGACGCAGAGCGCGTTCGCGGTCGGGCGGTGCTATACGTAGCTGCCCTCATGCGCAGCCTGCTCGCCGCCGCGTCGTCGTTCCTCCTCGTAGCCTGTGGGTCCGCGCCGAGCCCGGCGCCCGCGCCGGTCGAGGCCCCATCGTCCGCGAACCAGTCGTCCGAGAAGCCGGGCGACGTCAAGAAAGACGACAAGGCGAAGGAGGAGCAGAAGGCGAAGGATGACGCGCGGCGCCAGAAGGCGAAGGACCTCCGCAACAAGCGGCGCGAACTGGACTACGCGAAGGTCGAGGCCCAGACGACGGAGATCGATCGGCGCGTGCGGGCGATGGGAGTCGAGGCGACGCTCGCCCGAACGGCTGCCGAACTGGAGAAGGCGCGGGCCGAGCTCGAGGTCTTCCTGAAGGACCTGAAGCCACGGGAGATCGAGGAGAAGAAGATCTCGCTGGACCAGAGCACCTACCGCACAGAGCACAGCAAGGACGAACTCGGCGAACTCGTCGCGATGTACGAGGCCGACGAGTTCGCGCGGACGACGAAGGAGCTGGTCCTGAAGCGCGGGCGCCGCGACCTCGAGATGGCCGAGCGCTACCTGGCCGTCGCGAAGAAGGAGTCCGCGCACCTCGAGACGTACGCGCTGCCGTGGCGCGAGCGCGAGTTGCGGCAGAAGGTCGCGGATGCGGAGGTCGAGCGGAAGAAGGCGGAACTCGAGGCCGACAAGGCGCGCATCGAGATGGACTTGTCGACGCGCAAGGCGACCGAGCGCATCAAGGATCTCGAGGACGACGTGAAGGAACTGGAGGAGGCCATCGCCAAGGAGGAGCCGTGACCGGCTCGCGGATCGGTCTGGCGTCGTTCGCGCTGCTCGCCGCGCTTCTCCCGGGCCAGGACGCGGCGGCGGGGGGCGGTCAGGACGCGCAGAAGCCGCGGTTCGAGACCCGCGACGACGCGCTCGCCGGGATCGACAAGGCCCTGCACTTCTTTGTCACGTCCCAGAACCCCGACGGCAGCTGGGGCTCGACGTCGTGCGAAACGACGATGGAAGCGATGTTCGCCGTCGAGACGCACTACGCGTGGTCGGTTGCCGCGCACGGCCTCGCGACGATGGCGCTGTTGCACGCGAAGGAGACTCCGGAACGGCGCCGTGCGCTCGACAAAGCGGTGCGGTGGTTGTGCAACAGCCGCATGACGATGCGCGGCTCGGCCTGGGACAACGACGCCGTGTGGGGCTGGCTCTACGGCACGGTCGCGATGACCGACGTCGCCCAGGATCCGCGCTACACGACCGACGAATGGAAGGGGCCGGTCGGCAAGCGCGGCCGCGAGTTCGCGGGCTGGCTCGCCAAGAACCAGGAGCCGCTCGGCGGCTTCGGCTACTACGACGACCCGCCGTACACGCGCCGGCCGAAGTGGAGCACGAGCTTCTCGACGGCGTCGGTGCTGCCTGCCCTCGGCCTCGCGACGCAGCTCGGTTGGCTCGACGACGGATCGACCGGGGACCGGGCCGCCAGCTACGTCCGCCGATGCCGACTGCCGAACGGTGCGTACGAGTACGACCTGAGCCCCGTGCCGCGCATGAACGGCGGCGAACACATCAACGACGTGAAGGGCAGCCTCGGCCGCATCCAGGCGTGCAACTGGGCGCTCCGCCGCAGCGGCGATCCCGGGATCACCGATGCGATGATCAAGACGGGGCTCGAGCAGTTCTTCGAACACCATCGCTTCCTCGCGATTGCCCGGATGCGCCCGATCCCGCACGAGGCCTACTACATGAACGCGGGCTACTTCTTCTACTTCGGCCACTACTACTGCGGCCTCGCCATCGAGCTCCTGCCTCCGGACCAGCGCGAACCGTTCCGGCGCCAGCTGCGGCAGAGGGTGCTGGAGACGCAGCGAGCGGACGGCACCTACTGCGACTTCCTCGGGTCCAGCTACATGGTGACGTCCTCGACGGCCTTCGCAACGTTGGCGCTGCAGGCCGGGATGTAGACCCCGCCGCCGCAGGCGGAGTGGTTCGACAGCCCATGGGCGCGGCGGTCCTGGGCCAGTGTCAGGGGGAGGGTCCGGGGCGGTGTCGCCGCGAGGTTGGATTCCGACGAAAGGGATGCCCGGCGGCAGCGTTGACCCTGTCGGAGCCGCTGCCTATCGTCCCCCGGCTCTCCGGAGCCCCAGGAACCCCGACTTCGTGCGCAAGACCGTCACTCTCGCCAACGGACTGCAGATCGGCGGCGACGCTTTCGTCGTCGCGGCGGGGCCGTGTGCCGTGGAGACGCGGGAACTGCTCCTCGCCTCGGCCGAGGCGGTGGCGGCCGCCGGGGCAGGCATGCTGCGCGGGGGTGCCTTCAAGCCGCGCACTTCGCCGAGGTCGTTCCAGGGCCTCGGCGAACCGGGCCTCGCGCTGCTGACGGAAGCATCTGCGGCGACGGGACTCCCGATCGTCACCGAGGTGATGGATCCGCGCGACGTGCCCGTCGTCGCCACGCACGCATCGGTGCTGCAGATCGGCAGCCGCAACATGCAGAACTTCCCGCTGCTGCGCGAAGTCGGTCGGCAGGCGCGCCCGGTCCTCCTGAAGCGCGGCGCGGCAGCGACGATCGAAGAGCTGCTCGCGGCGGCGGACTACATCCTGCAAGAGGGCAACGAGAACGTCATCCTGTGCGAGCGCGGGGTGCGTGGCTTCGACCCGCAGACGCGCTACCTGCTCGACCTTTGCGCGGTGCCGGTGCTCCGGCAGCGCACGCCACTGCCGATCTTCGTCGACCCGAGCCACGGCACCGGCGACGCGTCGCTCGTGGCGCCGATGGCGAAGGCGGCGCTCGCCGCCGGCGCCGACGGTCTCCTGATCGAGGTCCACGCGGCTCCGGAGCTCGCCCTCTGCGACGGCAAGCAGGCGCTGCGCCCGGCGGATTTCGCGGAATTGGCGACCGAACTGCGGCGCCTCGCTCCCCTGTACGGGAAGCGCTGGTCGCGGGTCCCACGCGAAGTCTCGTGGCGCACGGGGCCGTCGGCGCCCGGCTCCGCGGTCCGCGAGGGTGGTGACGGCAACGGGCGGGGCCTCGGTCGCTCCTCGCCCGGTCCCTTCGACGACGAGGTCATGGCACCGTGATCCACCGAGTTCGCAAGCCCTACATCGCCGGCAACTGGAAGATGAACCTCGACCGCGCGCGGTCGCTGGACCTCATCAAGACGGTGAAGGGGCGCCTCGGCGACGGCAACGACCGCGAAGTCGCGTTCTTCGTGCCGTCGATCTACCTCGCCGACGTCTCCGCCGTCGCGCAGGGCTCGCCGCTGGGCGTCGGTGGCCAGAACCTGTGGTTCGAGGCGAACGGTGCGTTCACCGGGGAAGTGGCGCCGCGCATGCTGCGCGAAGTCGGCGCCGACCGCGTGCTGATCGGTCACAGCGAGCGCCGCCACGTGTTCCACGAGCCCGACGAGTGGATGGGCAAGAAGGTGCGCGCGGCGCTCGATTGCGACCTGCTCCCGATCTACTGCGTCGGCGAGACGCTCGAGGAGCGCAAGGGCAACCGCACCGACCGCGTGCTGAAGCGGCACCTCGAGACCGGGTTCGAGAAGATCCGCGTCGAGGACGCGCACCGTCTGACCATCGCGTACGAACCGGTGTGGGCCATCGGGACCGGCGAAACGGCGACGCTCGAACAGATCGGCCAGGCGCATCGCGCGATCCGCAAGTGGTGCGTGCAGCGCGTGGGCGAAGAGGCGGCCAACCTGATGCGCGTGCTCTACGGCGGCAGCGTCAAGGCCGACAACGCGAAGGAGATCATGGGCGTCGACGGTGTCGACGGTCTCCTGGTCGGTGGTGCCAGCCTGCAGGCCGACACCTTCCTGCCCATCATCGAGTACGACCTTCGCTGAGAATCACGTCATGATGCAAGTGCTGCATATCGTCGGATGGGTGGTGTTCTTCGTCACCGCGATCCTGCTCACCGTCGTGATCTTGCTGCAGGAATCGAAGGGCGGCGGTCTCGCGGAAGCGTTCGGCGGCGTCGGCGCCGAGACGTTCGGCGTGAAGTCGGGCGGGATCAACCGGTTCACGTTCCTGCTCGCTGCGCTGTTCTGCGGTTCCGCAATCCTCATCAACTCGACGTGGAACGCGTCGTGACGGGCGGGTCGGCCGCGACCCGCGGCTGACCTCGTCGACGCCATGGAACGCTCCGCGATGAGCATGACCGGTGTCGGCTTCGCCGCGGGAAGCTGCGAGGTCGGCGACGTGCGCGTCGAGGTGCGCTCCGTCAACGGGCGCACGCTTTCGATCAAGACGCGGCTCGCGTCCGGCTGCGCCGGGTTCGAAGCCTCGATCGAAGAGCTCGTCCGCGAACGTCTGCGCCGCGGTTCCGTGGCTGTCGTGGTCGAGCGTCAGGCGGGCGCGCCGGCCGGCCCCGACCGGACCGTGATGCACGCCGCCGCCGCCACGCTGCGGTCGATCGCCGAGGAGCTGCGTCTGTCGCCGCCGTCGCTCGCCGACGTGCTGCAGTTCGTCGGCCCTTTGCGCAACGAAGCCGTCGTGTCGCGGCCGTGTCCGCCCGGACTGCGGCGTCTCCTGGAAGGCGCGCTCTCCGAACTCGAACGCGTGCGCGCCGCGGATGGCCTCGGCACCGTGCGGGCCCTGGAAACCTGGTTCGCGGAGTTCGAGGGCCATGTGCGTGCCGCCGCCGCGCGCGCACCGGCGGTGGTCGAGGCCTACCGCGAGCGGCTCCTGCAGCGCGCGCAGGAGTTCGTGGCGAAGCACGTGTCGCAGCCGGTCGAGGCAGCGGATGTCGTGCGCGAAGTCGCGGTCTTCGCGGATCGCGTCGACGTCGCCGAGGAACTGCAGCGGCTGCAGCAACACCTCGCAGAGATCCGGAGTGTCGTCGTCCGCGGCGGCGAAGTCGGTCGTCGACTCGAGTTCCTGCTCCAGGAACTGCTGCGCGAGACCAACACGCTCGGCGCCAAGTCGCCCGACACGACGCTCGCGCACACCGTGGTCGCCATGAAGGCGTGCATCGAACGCTGCAAGGAGCAGGTGGCGAACCTCGAATGAACGACCGCGGCCGGCTCATCGTGATCTCGGGTCCGTCGGGTGCCGGCAAGACGTCGGTCTGTCGCGCACTGAAGCAACACGCCGACGTCGAGTTCTCCGTGTCCGCGACGACGCGCACGCCGCGGTCGGGCGAGCGCGATGGCATCGACTACCACTTCCTCTCGCGCGACGACTTCCAGCGTCGGCTCGGCGAGAACCAGTTCCTCGAGTGGGCGAGCTACAACGGCAACCTGTACGGCACTCCGCGGTGGCCGATGGACGCGGCTCTCTCGCGCGGCAAGACGTTCCTCGTCGAGATCGAGGTCAAGGGCACTCGCCAGCTGCGGGAACGCGGCGTTCCAGGCATCTACGTCTTCATCGCGCCCCCCGGTCTCGAGGAGCTGCGCCGTCGCCTCGAGCACCGCGGCAGCAACGATCCCGCCGAGATCGCGCAGCGCGTCCGGATCGCCGAGGACGAAATGCGCGCGGCGAAGGAGACTGTCGCGGGCCAGCCGCTGTACGACGTGACCCTCGTCAACGTCGACCTGCAGGCCACGATCCGCGCGGTGGAGGCCCTGCTGTGGCCGTGAGTGTGCGCGTTCTCCTCGGCGTCGGCGGCGGCATCGCCGCCTACAAGATCGCGTATCTCGCGAGCCGCCTCGTGCAGCAGGGCGCTGCGGTGCGCGTCGCGATGACGCCGCGCGCGACCGCGTTCGTCGGCGCAGTCACGTTCGAAGGACTCACGAACCGTCCGGTGATCCTGTCGTCGACCCAGGTGGACCCCGACGGCCGGGTGCCGCACATCGACGCCGCGCGCGAGGCCCAGGTGTTCGTCGTCGCGCCGGCGACGGCCGACCTGCTGGCGAAGCTGGCCCTCGGTGTCGCCGACGATCCTGTCTCGCTG
The DNA here is from genome assembly GCA_016794565.1 of Planctomycetota bacterium. Taxonomy (GTDB): domain Bacteria; phylum Planctomycetota; class UBA1135; order UBA1135; family UBA2386; genus JAEUHQ01. The sequence continues at coordinate 13,863 of JAEUHQ010000122.1, forward strand.
CTCGCGATCACGTGTCGCTGCCCGCTGCTCGTGTGTCCGGCGATGAACGACGCGATGTGGACGTCTGCCGCGGTGCAGGCGAACTGCGCCGAGCTGCGGCGCCGCGGGGTGCAGTTCCTCGGTCCGGTCGAAGGCCATCTCGCCGAGGGCTACGACGCGATCGGGCGCATGGTCGAGCCCGATGCGATCCTGGCGCGTGCGCTGGCGCTGGCGGCAGGCTCTGCGTGAGCGGCGTTCGTGCGTTCGTGCTGGGCGGTGTGGACGCCGCTGCGGCGCTGGACTGGTTGCACGTGCACGGTGACGTCGACGGCGTGATCGAGGGCGATTCCACGTTCACGGTGTACTCGCGCGCATCCTTGCCGAAGCTGCCGTTCGCGTCGGTCTCGGTGCGCGAGATCGTGGTGTCGGCGGACTCGATCGAGGCGACCGGACTGGAGAACGACGCGCCGATCCTCGTGGCCGCGGACCTGCTGGTGCGTCCGCCGTGGGTCGCGCGCCCGCCGGACTTCGTCGGTGTCGAACTGGTCGTGCCGCGCGGCAACGCGTTCGGCAGCGGCGAGCACGCCAGCACGAAGGCGGCGCTGCGTTGTCTGCATCGCGCGTGGAACTCGCCGGCGAGTGTGGCCGACGTCGGCACGGGTTCGGGCATCCTCGCCCTCTACGCCGCGGTGCGCGGCTGTCGCCGTGTCGAGGCCTGCGACATCGAAGAGCCCGCCGTCGCCGCCGCTCGCGAGCTGCTCCCGTCGGCGCGAGTCCGCCTCGGCGCGGCGGACACGATGGGCGCCTGCGACTGTGTCGTCGCCAACATGACCGGAACCGAGCTCACCGCTTCGATGCCCGCGATCCTGCGGTGCTGGACGCGGCGGGACGCCCTCGTGCTGAGCGGGATGCGGGCGCACGAAGTCGCCGCGGTGGTCGCGATGGTGGACGCGCCGATCGTCGATCGGGAGACCGTCGAAGCGTTCACCGCGGTGGTGTTCCGAGGGAAGGCGACCTGAGGTAGACGTCGAAACGGATGCGTTCCCCCTCGACCACGAAGGACGGGGAGGTGGCGAGCGGTGCGCTGTCGGGGTGTCTCTTCACCACGACGCGTTCGTGCGCGACCTCGCGGGCCGCGGCGAACAGCTCTTCGACATCGGCGGCGGGGCCGGCGAGTGCGCGGCACGCCTGCATGTCCTTCTTCACCTGCGCGCGTCCTTCGTCCGCGAACATCGGGTCCAGATAGACGACGTCGGGGCCGAGTGTGCTGCCCTCCGTGCGCAGCCAGTCGATCGCGTCCGATCGCACGGTGCGCAGCGCCCGTTCGAGCGGGGTCCCTTGGACGGCGGCCCGCAGGAGCATCACGAATGCCGGGATGCGTTCGATGGCCGTGACCTCGCACCCGAGGTGGGCCAGGAGCAACGCGTCGCGCCCGAGTCCCGCGGTGGCGTCGACGACGCGCGGGGGAGCTTGCCGCCTCGGCAGGCCGATCGCCCGTGGCAGCGGGTCGGTGCGGCGTGCGGTGTGGAGTCGGCGCGCGATCGGGCCGCTGGACAGGCCGACCTCGATGCGCAAGTCGCCGGTGGCAACGGGGGAGCGGAGTTCGAGCTCCAAGGCGCCGCGGACGATCTGCCATTCCGCCTGGTTCCGCGCGGGCGCGAGCCGGATCCCGCAGGCCGCTGCCAATGCGAGATCGGGGCCACGTGCAGGGGGCGCCAGTGTTACTTCGGGGGGTTCCCAGCTAGGTGGCATGCACCTCGAGTGCGGTTCGCCGATCGTCGGCGACTTCGCACAGCATGCAACCGGGCGAGGCCCCATGCCAATGGCCGAGTCGGTTGCCGAGGCGCTTCCGACGGTCCGGATCCAGGACACCTGAATCTCCCGAAGGCGGTCGCACTCTCCGGCGAGTGCTAGACTTTCGCAGATCGCGCAGCCTGACGCGATCGACGGTATCTGCCGGCTCCTCCCAACCCCCTCGACTCACCCCCCAACCGTTCCTCCCATGCGGCGTCTGCACCTCAAGTTGTTCTACCTCCGTACTCGTCTCAAGCGGGAAGCCCAGGGCGTGACCGCCCGGATCCTCGGCGTCCGCCCGGCGACGATGTCCCACCTGGAACAGGGTCGGTCGCTGCCGACGCTGCCGATGCTGCTCGCCCTGTGCAAGCACTACGACGTGACGCCGACCTACCTGCTGGACGACGAGCGTCCGATCGATCCGAGCGGTCGTGACCGCTGGGCCGAGCGCGACGCGGTCGTGGCGCGCGGCACCTGGCTCGAGGTTCCCGAGGGTTCGATGGTCTCGACGCACGACGGTGCCCGTCTCGTCGCGGTCCAGCCGGGTGCGCGCCAGTACGACGCCAGCGCGCAGGCGCAGCGGATGACCTGCCCGAACGCCGCCGCCGCCCGTGAACTGGAGTCTGGCCTCCAGACCGCCACGAAGCAGCGCGACAAGGAACTCGAGGAGATGCTCTCGCGCGAACTGCTCGGGCAGCGCAAGCCCCGCAACAAGCCCGTTGCGAAGAGCGTGCTGAAGGGCGCCATGCAGATGCAGGGTTGATCGGCGGGCCGATCAGGCGCCGAGCGGTGCGAAGAGCCCGTCGCGCAGACCGCGCAAGTACGGGCCGAGAAAGCGCACCGACCGTGCGAACAGGACTCCGGCGAGCGGCTTCGTCGTCGCCGCGTGCAGCAGGAACACCGCTCGCTGCAGCGGCGACAGCCGTCGCCGGGCGAGCAGTGCCTTGCTGCGCGTGAGCCAGTAGAGGCGCGTCGCCGACAACTCGCCGAGCACCGCCTCCCCGGGCTGGCTGCCGCCGCCGGTGTGGATCGCGCGTGCCCTTCGGGTGACCCAGACTTCGCGTCCGCGCGCGATCACTTCACGGCACAGGTCCGCGTCCTCGCAGTAGAGGAAGTAGTCCTCGCAGAACCGCAGGCCTCGGCGCAGCAGGTCTGCGGCGATCAGCATGCAGGCTCCGGTGACGAGATCGCACCGGTGTTCGACGGAGTCGTGCGGCGGGGCTGTGTGGCTCCGACCGAGGGTCCAAGGTCGCCAGCGTCCGCTCTCGAACCAGGGGCGCCCGGCCCGGTCGTCGACACGGCAGCCGACGATGCCGGCGCGAGGATGCCGCGCAGCGGTCGCGATCAGGTTCTCGAGAGAACCCTCGGCCAGTTCTGCGTCGGGATTCAGCAGGAGCACGTGGGCGAGATCGGGCCAGCGGGACAGAGCCTCGGTGATGCCGAGGTTGCATCCGGCGCCGAAGCCGCCGTTCGTCGCGGAGCACATCGGGACGACGTCGGTGGACCCGCGCAGGGAGTTCGCGAGCACCGTGCCCGATCCGTCGGGCGACGCGTTGTCGACGACCACGATCCTGGGCGCCGGCCTCTGCGCCCGCAGCGACGCGATGCACCGCAGCGTGCTCGCTGCGTCGGTGTAGTGCACGACGACGGCGACGACGGTCGGTCCGCCCTGCTCGAACTGGCCCGGAGCCCTCTGCGTCGAGGTCGGGACTCGTGGGGCGATGCACGCGCGAGGATCGGCCATGGTTCGCCTCAGGTCGTCGCGCGCCGGACCACCAGCATGCCGTCTGCGCGGTGTGCCTCGACCCAGCGCAGGTCGTGCTCGGCGTCGGCTCGCACGACATCTTGCGGACCTTCGTGCATGACGAGATAGCCACCGGGACGCACGTGAGGCGACCAGTCGCGGTAGTCGCGCGCGACTGCTTCGTGATCGTGGTCACCGTGGAGGAACAGCATGTCGATCGGCTCGTGCCATCTCGCGGCACACTCGCGACCGAAGGCGTGTTGCACGTCGACCAGTTCGCGGATGCCGGCGCCGCGCAGATTCCGTTCGAAGTCGGCTCGCTGCGTCGCGCCGCCGACGAAAGGGTCGATGCAGCAGAGGCGCGGCGCGTTCTTGCCTTGCAGGCCGCGCGCGAGGCACACGGTGGCCTTGCCCTGACGGGTGCCGATCTCGACGGAGAGCGGATGCTCGTGCGGCAGCGTCTGCGCGAGTTCGTACAGCGCGATCGCCTCGTCCACGGAGAGCCATCCGTCGATCGACACGTACGGGAGGATCCTCGCGTAGCGCAGACCGCGCCACAGGAGCTGAGCGCGCGTGCCGAGCCGCCACGGCTTCTTCGTGTGCATCGCCGGCCCTATCGGCGGTTCACTGTGTCGGGGACGAGTCACCACGCCGGAGTTCCGGCTCAGCGGTCGCGGCCTTCGGCGGCGAGAGGCCACGTCGGCCCGGCGCGATACTGCAGGCGGAGCCCGCCCGGGGAACGTTCTCCGAGCCGCGACTCGATCGTCTGCACGAGGCCCGCGAGGCCGTTGTGGTCCGGGTCGGTCGCGGAGCACCACACGTGACCGTGCCCGAACAGCCACGTGAGGAAACGGCGGCGCAGTGTCGTGGGCGATCGACCGAGGCTCGCCGGCAGTGCGTCCGCGAGCCCGGCCGTCGTCGTCGCGGTGGTGGCGCCTTCGATGCCGTAGAGCGCGCGGCCGAAGTGCAGGACCGGCGTGCCCGCGAGCAGGGCCGCGGCTGCGCCGGGATGGTTGATCGTGATCGTCGCGATCGCGGTGGCCGCGGCTTCCGGCGCGTCGCCGGCCCCGGCGAAGTGCAGCGGCACCGGCGCACGCAGTCCGCGCAGTTGCCGTTCGTCGATTCCGGTTTCGGGCGCCACGACGACGAGGCTCGTTCCACCCCCGAGGCGCGCCACCGCGACCGCTGCGGCTTCGATTGCGGCCCGCGGTGTGATCGGCGCATCGCTGTCCAGGCGAACGCGTTCGTCGTCGTGCGGTTGGAGGAGCAGCGTTGCGTACGGCGGCTCGGGCAGCGCGATCGGCAACGGGTGGGATCGCGCCGCGGACGGCAGCGCCTCCCGCCATCCACTCCACGCTCGCCACGCTTCGGCGGGCCGCCCCTTGGAGAACGCCGCGAGCGCATCGGCACCGCGAGCGAGGACCGGCGGCGCGACGACCTCGCGGCGCGTCAGTGCGGCCGGCGTGGTCCGCGCCAGGAGGTGGGTGAGACAGGCGTCGATCAGGGACGGTTCGCCGGTGACGACGCGGAAGTCCGCGAGCGCTCGCCGCCGAGCGGAGGCGTCTCCGTCGAGACCGCGGTCGTCGATCTGCAGCGTGTGAGGGAGCAGGCCGTCGCCGGTCCACAGGACGCGGACGCCGAGCTCGAGTGCGACGAACTGGAGGAGTCCATGGTCCGAGGAGCGCCGTTGGTGAAGGAACAACAGGTCGGGCCGTTCCGCTTCGAACCACCGCACCAGGGTGGGCAGGAGTCGCGCCATGCGGTCACGCAGCTCGCCGCCGGTGCGCGCGAAGGCCGGGGCGTTCGGGGCGATACCGCGCCGCTGGCACTCGCGCGCCGCGAGGTCCGCCAGCGGCGCCCGCATCGCGTCGGGTGCCGAGGGTCCGATCAGGGCCGCTTCGCCGCCCTGCGCTCGGAAGAACGTGTGCTCGACGCGATCGAGGCACAGCACCACGGCGCGGTGGCCGTTCTGCAAGAGCTCGCGGCGGAGCCGTTCGTGCAGGTGGAAGCGGGCGATACCCGGTGCCCCGAACGCGATGACGGCCATGGGGAGTCGATCGGCCGTGACGTCGAGTCGTCTTGATTGCGGCGTTGCCACCGACGGTCTCGGCCGCGACCGCCGACCCGCGTGCCATCGTTACGGTTCGACGGGATCGGGGCGTCGAGTTCGCACTGCCTCCCACCTCGCCCGCTGCTACACTCCCGCACCCACAAGCCCCTTGGCGCCGGCGTGGTCGCCGCGCGTCTCGAATGCCACCACGTCCGAGGTCCCGAATGCTCCGTCCGTTCCTCGTCTCCACCGCCGCCCTGGCGATCGTCGGCGCCTCGATTGCGCAGAGCGTCCCCACCGGCTTCACGATCGACACGCTCGTGAGCAGCGGCCTCGCTGCACCGCACGACTTCTGCTTCCTGCCCGACGGCCGCGTGCTCGTCGCGAATCGCGCGGGCCCCGTGGCGATCTACGCGGGCGGTGCGGCGGTGACGATCGGCACTGTTCCGAACGTGCAGACCAGCAGCGAGCAGGGGCTGCTCAGCATCGCCGCGGACCCGAACTTCAACACGAACGGCTACGTCTACGTCTGGTACGCGAGCAGTCTCGACGCGTTCATGCATCTCGATCGCTTCACGTGCACGGGCACGCTGAACAATCCGGGCAGCACGGCGCTGACGCTCGACACGGCGAGCCGGCGCGTGATCCTCGGATCGACGCCCGACAACGCGTTCAACCACAACGGCGGCTCACTGCGCTTCGGTCCCGACGACATGCTCTACGTGTCGATCGGTGACGACGCGAGCGGCTGCCCGGCCCAGCAGACGAACACGTGGCTCGGCTGCGTGATGCGCATGGACGTGAGCGCCGTGCCCGCCGGTGCGAGCACGACGGCGCCGCTGCTGACCACTCTCGACCCGGGCAACAACCCGCTCAGCGCGAACACGGACATCAGCCAGCTCATCATCGCCCACGGTCTCCGCAACCCGTTCCGCATGGAGATCGACCAGTTGACGGGCAACCTCTACATCGGCGACGTCGGCCAGAACGTCGTCGAGGAGTACGACGAATACGTCTATCCGTCGGTCGGCGCGCTGCCGCTTCGCAACTATGGCTGGCCGTGGCGCGAGGCGAACAACTCGTACATCACCTGCACCGGCTCGCTGCCGCCCGGCCTGATCGCTCCGATCGCCTCCGTCGTGCAGACGAGTGCGAACTGGTTCTCGGTGATGGGCGGTCCGGTCTATCGCAACCAGAACGGTCAGTACGACTTCGGCCCCGGCTACGAGGGCTGCGCCTACTACCTCGACTACTTCGCCGGCGAAGTGCGTCGCCTCGTGAACACCGGTTCGTGGGTGGCGGCGCCGACAGTCCCTGGTCAGCCCAACGCCACGAACTGGGGCACGGGCTTCGTCGGTACGACTGCGTTCCGTCAAGGACCCGACGGCGCGATCTGGTTCACGCAGCACCCGAGCACCTACGCGACGTCCGGCGGCTCGCTGAAGCGCGTGCGTCCGCTCGGGCCGGTGAACAGCGTCGCGGCCGTGAGCGGCACGGGCCAGATCGCCAACTCGGGCGAGGTGTTCGCGCAGCCGGTCGTCGTGCGCGTGTTCGACCCGTCGAACAACCCGCTGCCGGGCGGCACGGTCAACTTCTCGGTGTCCGGCGCCGGCACGTTGTCGACGACGAACCCGGTGATCGCCGACGCGAACGGATTCGCGCAGACGATCGTCACCGCGAGCGCGACGGTCGGCGGCGCCGTGAACGTCTCGGCGACGACGCCCGGCGGGCTCGCCCCCGCGGCGGCCGCGCTCTTCACGCGCCGATTGACCGTGACCCCGGTCGGCGGGCTGATGGTGCTGCAGCTCGCGAACTCGACGCAGGCCGTGCCGGCGAACGTGCCGTACATCCTGATGATGTCGTTCCCGCACACGCCGATCCTGCCGACGTTCTTCGGACCGCTGGTCACGAATCCGTTCGTGCCGACGACGATCGTGCTCGAAGACGGGTTCAACATCTTCCCGCGCCCCGCATGGGCGGGTTCTGGCGGCACGGGCACGCCAAGCCTGTCGAAGGTCTACACGCCGCCCGCCGGCCTGCTGACGGGGTACACGATGGCGTTCCAGGCCGTCGGCGTCGACCCGATCACCGGCTGGTTCAAGACGAACGCCGAGTGGAAGCAGTTCTGAAGCACTCGGCCCTGCGACCGCCGCGACGGCGGGTGCCCGGAACGCAATAGCCGGTCGCGGCAGCGTCGGGACACGGCGTCGCATGCCGTCCTGGTGCGCGACCCCCTGGGGGCAGCCGGCGCCCGCGGCGAGCGCGCGTGCTCCCGGCGCCGCACGGGCCCAATCCGTCCTTGACCGACGTGGAGGGGGTCTCCACAATCCTCGCCCCCTTTCCCTCCCCCGGACTCCCTTCTCCATGTCGCGACCGCTGGCGGTGATCTGCCTGGCCGCTGGCCTCGGCAAGCGCACCAAGGTCAGTGTGCCCAAGGTGTTGCTGCCCCTTTGCGGCCGCGGGCTCGCGGCGTGGGCGCTCGCGGCGGCAGCGCCGCTGAAGCCGGTTCGCACGGTCGTCGTGCTGCACCACCAGAAGGACCAGGTGCAGAGAGAACTGCAGGCCGCGATGGCCGCCGAGTTCACGCACCTGCAGTTCGTCGACCAGGGCGCGCCGAAGGGGACCGGGCACGCGGTGCAGGTCGCGATGCAGGAACTCTCCGACTTCGTCGGCGACGTTCTCGTGATCTACGGCGACTGCCCTCTCGTCACGACCGGGACGCTGCGCGACCTGCGCGAACTTCGCAGCGGCACGGCCGCCAATCCGCCCTGTTCGCTGCTCACCGCCTACCCCGAGGAGACGAAGGGCCTCGGCCGCATCCTCCGCAACGACGACGGGCGCTTCGTCGGCATCCGCGAGGAGCGCGATTGTTCGGCGGAGGAGCGAGCGATCGACGAGATCAACGCCGGCTTCTACTGCTTCGACAGCCAGGCGCTGCGGCCCGCCCTCGCGGGACTGCGCGCCGACAACGCGCAGGGCGAGTACTACCTGACCGACGCCGTCGCGAGCTTCGCGCAGCGCGGTCTCGAAGTGCCGACCCTCGAGGTCGAGGACGCGGCGGAGATCCTCGGTGTCAACTCGCTCGCGGACCTCGCGCTCGCCCGCATGGTGATGCAGGAGCGCATCCTGATCGAGCACCTCGCGAACGGCGTGATGGTCGTCGACCCGGGCACGACGTGGATCGATCACGGTGTGCGGATCGGGGCCGACACGAAGGTGCTGCCCTGCACGGTGATCGGCACCGGCTGCGTGATCGGCAGCCGCTGCGAGGTCGGGCCGTTCGCGCACCTCCGAGCGGGCACGGTGCTCGAGGACGGTGCCGAGATCGGGAACTTCGTCGAAGCGAAGAAGACGCGCATGGGGGCCGGCGCGAAGGCCAAGCACCTCACATACCTCGGCGACGCCACGATCGGCGCGAAGACGAACATCGGCGCCGGCACGATCACCGCCAACTACGACGGGGTGCACAAGCACGAGACGAAGATCGGCGCGGGTGCGTTCGTCGGCAGCGGCAGCGTGATCGTCGCGCCGAGCGAGATCGGCGATCACGCGATGACCGGCGCCGGCGCGATCGTGAAGCGCGGCAGCGTGGTCGGCGCCAACGAAGTGTGGGTCGGTGTTCCGGCGAAGAAGCTGAAGATGCGCGAGACACCGGCACACCGCACGGACAAGGGCGGGGGCAAGGCATGAGCATTCGGGGTGAACGGCTGCGGGTCTTCACGGGCACGGCGCATCCGCGTCTCGCCCAGGACATCTGCTCGTACATGGGCGTGCCCCTCGGTGCGGCGTCGCTCGCGCGCTTCCCCGACGGCGAGATCAACCTCAAGATCGAAGTCGACGTGCGCGGCGCCGACGTGTTCGTCGTGCAGCCGACCTGCCCGAACGTGCACGACAACCTGTTCGAGCTGTTGTCGTTCGCCGATTGCCTGCGTCGCGCGTCGGCCGACCGGATCACCGCGGTGATCCCGTACTTCGGCTACGCGCGGAAGGACCGGAAGGACGAGGGGCGCGTGCCGATCAACGCGAAGCTCGTCGCCAACCTGCTCGTGACCGCTGGCTACAACCGCGTCGTCGCGGTCGACCTGCACGCCGCGCAGATCCAGGGCTTCTTCGACATCCCGGTCGACCACCTCTACGCGCGCCCGGTGATGATCGATCGCGTGCGTCAGCTCGACACCCGCGACGTGATGATCGTGTCGCCGGACATCGGCGGCACGAAGCTCGCGCGCGCCTACGCGAAGGACCTCGGCTGCGATCTCGCGATCATCGACAAGCGCCGCATCAGCGGCGAGCAGACGGTGATCGAGCACGTGATCGGCGACGTGAAGAACCGCGACGTCGTACTCGTCGACGACATGGTCTCGACGGGCGGCTCGATCGTCGACGCGGCGCGCATCGTCAAGGAGAAGGGGGCGCGCAAGGTGTTCATCGTCGCGACGCACGCCGTTCTCTGCGGCAACGCCGTCGAGCGTCTCAACAGCGCCGACGTCGAGAAGATCCTGTTCGCCGACACCGTGCCCGTGCACGACAAGAAGATCCAGCGCCTCGAGATCTGCTCGATGGCGCAACTGCTCGCGCGTGCGATCGATCGCATCCATCGCAGCGAGAGCGTCAGCAAGTTGTTCGAGAGCGATCGCTGACGTCGCGCCGTCCACTCCACCGCATTCCTTCGAGAGAGGTAGTCCAATGCAAGTCGTCCGCATGAAAGCCGAGCGCCGCACCGCCCTCGGTCGCAATCAAGTCGCCCAGTTGCGTGCCCAGGGGTGGTTGCCCGCCGTGGTCTACGGCGAGGGCAAGGAGCCCGTGTCCATCGCCGTTTCCGAATGGGAGATGGAGCAGCACCTGAAGGCGCACCACAAGGTCTTCCAGCTCGACATCGCCGGCCAGGCCCAGGCGGCGATCCTGCTGGACGTGTCCTGGTTCGCCACGCAGGACCGCCCGCAGCACGCCGACTTCAAACGCATCGATCTGACGAAGCCGATCGAGACCGAGGTCGAGGTCGCGCTCGTCGGTCATCCGGCCGGCCTCGCCAAGGGCGGCACGCTGATGAAGGACCACCTCGTGATCAAGGTCCGCTGCCTGCCGACCGAGATCCCGGACCACATCGAGCACGACGTCAGCAAGGTCGAACTCGACGAGGTCGTCACGGCGAGCCAGCTCTCGATGCCGAAGGGCATCGAACTGCTGACGCCCGGCACGACGTCGATCTGCCACGTCGCGAAGATGGTCGTGCAAGCGCTGCCCGATGCCGCTCCGGCGGGCCCGGCCGAAGGCGCGGCCGCCCCGGCAGCGGGCGCCGCTGCGGCGGCTCCGGCGGCTCCGGCCAAGGACCAGAAGCCGGCGAAGGGCTGATCGGCGGCAGCTCCGGGCTTGTCCCGGCGCGTGTCGCTGCGTAGCCTTCTCGCCCCCCGGACGCAGCCATGGGCTGGCACCGCATCGTCCTCGGGATCGGCAACCCCGGTCCCGAATACGAGCAGACCCGACACAACGTCGGGTTCATGGTGCTGGACCTCCTGGCCATGCGACTGGGGCTCGCGTTCGAACGGCTCGAACGGTTCGCGGACGATGGTGCGCGGACCTTCTCGGGCAAGGTGAAGGCGAGGTACTGCGAGGGTCGCCGGAAGGGACGTTCGTTCCTCCTGGTGAAACCGCAGTCCTATGTGAATCTGTCCGGTGAAGTCGCTGCTCCGCTGCTTCGGCACGCGGGGCGTTCGCCGGATTCGCTCTTTGTGATCGTCGATGACCTGAACCTACCGCTGGGCCGGATGCGTATCCGGCCGTCGGGGAGCGCAGGGGGCCACAACGGCCTCAAGTCCATCCAGCAATCGCTGGGCACGGACGCGTTTCCCCGTCTCCGTCTCGGTATCGGGCAGCTTCCGTCGGATACGCGCTCCGACTCGACTTCGTCGAGCGGCCGCGGCACGCCGCGCGGAAGCTCCGAAGGGCTGCGTTCGGCCGATTGGCCCGACTTCGTCCTGGCTCCATTCCTCCCGGAGGAACGTGAGGTTCTCGGTCGTGTCCTCGGACGTGCTGCCGACTGCGCGGAAGCGTGGCTCGATGGCCGGGACATGCAATCCCTGATGGGAACCTGGAACGGCTCCGATCCGACGGAGCCATGAGTCTCTGCTGAACCTCCGATCCTGTGGGCTCGCGCCCGGGAGAATGAAGTCTTGCAACGCAAACGAACCTACGAGTGCATGTGCCTCCTCGACAACCGCGAGGTGCGCAAGGGCTGGCAGCCGCTGAAGGACGCGGTCACCGCCCAGTTCACGAAGCACGGTGCTTCGATCCTCAGCAGCCGTCGATGGGACGAGCGCCGTCTCGCCTACCCGATCCGCGCCCAGCATCGCGGCACCTACCTTCTCGTCTACTTCTCCGCTGACACGCAGGCGGTCGCCGGCATCCGTCGCGACCTCCACTTCAACGAGTCGCTGCTGCGCTACCTGCTGCTCGACTGCCCGGAAGTGCCGCAGGCGGCGTACGAGCCGGAAGCCGACTTCGACGTGAACGCGATCCCGGCGGACGATGCACCGCCGCCCCCGCCTCCGCCGCCACCGGCGCCGGAAGCCGAGGCCCCGGCCGAACCCGTGACGGAGAGCTGATCCCATGAGCACCATGAACAGTGGCACGAGCAGTGGCATGAGCGGTTCCCGCGATTCGGCCCCGCGCGACGGCGCCCGTCGCAGCAAGTTCGGCCGCTTCGGCGCCCGTCGGCGCGAAGCGATCCCCGAAGAACCCCTCGACTACAAGAACGTCGCGTACCTCGCGAAGTTCGTGTCGGCGAACGGCCGCATCCAGTCGCGCAAGCGCACCGGCTTCAGCGGTCAGAACCAGCGCGCCCTCGCGTCGGCGATCAAGCACGCGCGCCTCATCGGCCTCATGCCGTTCGTCGGGAGGATCTGACCCATGGAACTCCTGTTGAAGCAGAACGTGGAGTACCTCGGCCGCATCGGCGACGTGGTGAAGGTGAAGCCCGGCTTCGCCCGCAACCACCTCCTGCCGCGCGGTCTCGCCGTGATGGTCACGAAGACCAACGTGGCGGAGATCGAACGCGCCCGCGCCGCGGCCCTCGCCGAGGAGCAGACTCGCGTCGCCGGACTGAAGGAACTCGCCAGCAAGCTCGCCGAAGCCTCGGTCACGATCGAGGGCCGTGCGAACGCGGAGGGCCACCTCTTCGGCTCGGTCGGTCCGGCGCAGGTCGCGGCCGCGCTGCGCGAGAAGGGCATCCCGGTCGACGACAAGCAGATCCGCCTCGAGCAGCCGCTCAAGGAGATCGGTGTGTTCGACGTCGCGGTGCACCTGCACGCAACCGTCGACACGACGGTGAAGGTCTGGGTCGTCCAGCAGAAGCCGCAGTGAGCCCGTTCGCCGCGAGCCTCGCGCTCGCGGCGGCGACGGCCAGTCGAGGCGCAAGGTGAACGAAGCAATCCGTGTCTCCCTGATCAGCCTCGGCTGCGCCCGCAACCTGGTCGACTCCGAGGTGCTGCTCGGCCACGTCGTCGAAGAAGGCCTGCAGGTCGTGAAGGAGGCCGAGGACGCCGACGTCGTCGTCGTCAACACGTGCGGCTTCATCGACACTGCGAAGCAGGAGTCGATCGACACGATCCTCTCGGTCGCGCGCCTCAAGGACGACGGCAGCCTGAAGGGCGTGATCGCCGTCGGTTGCCTCGCCCAGCGCTACGGCGACGAGCTCAAGAAGCAGATCCCCGAACTCGACGCGGTGTTCGGCCTGTCGGACTACTCGGGTGTGCCGTCCGTCGTGCGCAAGATCGTGAACGGCAGCACGCGCCGCTGGACGGCGACGGTCGACGGTGGCAAGCCGAAGGGGCCGCGCAGCGACACGAAGCGATTCCTGCTGACGCCGAAGAGTTTCGCGTACCTCCGCATCAGCGAGGGCTGCGACCACACGTGCACCTTCTGCGCGATCCCGAAGATGCGCGGCAGGAACCGCAGCAAGCCGATCGACGTGCTCGTCGAAGAGGCGCAGAACCTCGCCGCGGCGGGCGTGAAGGAGCTGGTCGTCGTCGCCGAGGACAGCACCGCGTACGGGCTCGACACGACGCGCAAGCGCCAGATCCACACCCTGCTCGAGAAGCTCGGCTCCGTGCAGGGCATCGAGTGGATCCGCCTGATGTACGCGTATCCGCACACCGTGCTGCCGGAGCTGACCACGTTCCTGCGCGAGCACGAGAAGGCGGTGAAGTACCTGGACATCCCGATCCAGCACATCAGCGGTCCGATGCTGAAGGCGATGAGGCGCGGCGTTTCGGGCGAGCAGGTGCGCTCGATCCTCGACCGCCTCCGCAGCGAAGTGCCCGGGATCGCGGTGCGCAGCACCCTGATCGCCGGGTTCCCCGGCGAGACGGATGCCGACTTCCAGGCTGCGAAGGAACTCGTCACCAGCTACCGCTTCGAGCGCCTCGGTGTGTTCCCGTACTCGCAGGAAGAGGGCACGCCGGCGTTCGACCTGCCGGCGCAAGTGCCCGCGAAGCTCACCGAGGCGCGCGTCGCCGAGCTGATGGAGCTGCAGCGCGGTGTCATGCGCTCGTTCCACGAGTCGCTCGTCGGCAAGACGATGCCGATCCTGATCGACGGGTACGACGCCGAGGCGAAGCGGCTCGTCGGCCGAACGTTCGCCGACGCGCCCGAGGTGGACGGTCGCGTGCTCCTGCCGAAGGGCGCCGGCGAACCGGGCACGATCGTCGACGTCGCGATCACGAAAGCGCACGACTACGAGGTCGAAGGCGCACCAGCCGGTGCGATGGCCAAGGGCAAGGGCCGGCGTGCATGAACCTGCCGAACCTCATCACGCTGGCTCGACTCGTGCTGACGGCGGCGGTGTTCGTGTGCCTCGAGTTCGCGGGTGACGTCGGTCGCCCGGCATCGGCCATGGTGTGGACTGCGTTCGTGCTGTTCCTGATCGCGGCGTTCACCGACTTCCTCGACGGCTACCTCGCCCGGAAGTGGGGCATGGTCACGGCGTTCGGCCGGGTCGCGGACCCGTTCGCCGACAAGGTGCTCATCGCGGGCTCCCTCATCACGCTGCTCAAGTTCCCGGCCGCGATGTCGTGCCTCACGACGTGGTATGTCGTGATCGTCGTCGCGCGCGAGTTCCTCGTCACCGCGATCCGCGGCGTCGTCGAGGCGTCGGGCCGGCCGTTCCCGGCCGATCGGCTCGGCAAGTGGAAGATGGTCGCGCAGTGCTGGACCGTCGGTGCCCTGATGACGATGGTCGCCGGCACGGACATCTGGGTGTGGGCCGCGCAATGGGGCTTCTGGGTGTCGCTCGTCCTGACCGTCGTGTCCGGTCTCAACTACGTCGTGAAAGCGCGCGACGTGCTCTTCGGAGGGCCCCGCTGATGTCGATCGCGGATCGGATTCGCTGGCTCCTGATCACGAGCGGCGGCCTCGGCTGTTCGCCGTTCGCGCCCGGCACCGTGGGCACGCTGGGCGGGGTGCTCGTCGCCGTGCTGCTGCAGGTGGCCCTGCCGGAACACACCGTCCTGGCGTGGGGCATCGCCGCGGCGGTGCTGTTCGTGTTCGGGTGCACGCAGTCCGACTTCGTGAAGCGGACGTGGCCGAAGGAGGATCCGGGCCACTTCGTCCTCGACGAGGTCGTCGGCTATCTCGTCACCGTCATCGTGTACGCCCTCCTCGCCCAGAAGGCGGTGTCGCCGATGGCGCACATGGGAGCGTTCTTCGCGTTCCGCGCGTTCGACGTGCTGAAGATCCAGCCGGCGCGGAAGCTCGAGGACCTGCCGGGCGCTCTCGGAATCATGGCCGACGACCAGATGGCGGGTGCCTATGCCGGCCTCTCGCTGTACTTCGCGCTGCCTCTGATCGGCGTCTGACCCCGGCGCGCACGATGTCGCGGCGATGACGTGACGGCGGCGGCTGGCCGCCGCATGATGCCGCGCCGAATGGCGCGCAAAGGCTCGAAGTCGTCCGGCAAGTTGGCTCGCAACCTGGCGCTCGGTACCGCGATCGCGGGCCTCGTCGGTGGAGCTCTCCTGACGGTCGCGCTCGTCAACAACGTGAGCGGTGCCGTCAGTGACCCGGAAGTGGTCGGTCGGGCGTGGAAGGTGGGCCTCGGTCTCTGCGTGCTCACCGCGGCGCTCTCGGGTGCGGCCGGCTGGATCCTCGGCGGCAAGATCGCGTCCCGTGTCACCGACATCGGGCTGGCGGTGAGCAAGCTCGGCCGCGGCGGTTCCGAGGTGAAGGTGCGCGTCGCCGGTGACGACGAAGTGGGGGCGCTCGGGCGCGGTGTGCAGTACCTCGCGAACGACCTGGCCGACCTGCTGAAGAGCCAGGATGCGTCGGGCGGTGTCGCGCTCGTGTCGATGGATCCGCTCGTGAAGCAGCTGCGCGACAAGACGGTGCCGAAGTCGGTCGCCGGCGTCGCGGGATTCGAGGTCGACGCGGCGCTCGCGGCGGGTTCGCGAGGAGGCCTCGACTACTTCGATCTCGTGACGACGACCGGCGAGAACGCGCAGAGCGTGCTCTACGTCGTCAGCGCCGAGGGCCACGGAGCGCTGTCGGTGTTCGCCTGCCGGCTCGCGCGGGACGAACTGCACCGCGCACTCGTGGCGGGTGCCGCGCCGCGCAAGGCGCTCGCGCACACGAACAAGGTGTGCAAGAACAACCTGCCTTCCGGTTGCTGCGCCAAGGCCACGCTGCTCCAGGTCGGACCGGATGGCTGCAAGCTCTACCAGGCCGGCGCGCGCCTGCCCCTCCTGATCTGCCAGCGGGGCGAAGTGCTCGAGCTGAACGCCGAGGGCATCGCGATCGGCCTCGACGACGGGCCGGTGTTCGAGAAGTCACTGCGGCCGCAGGAGATCACGATGAGCCCGGGCACGCGTCTCGTGCTCGGCAACGACGCGATGCACCGCGCCGAGGGACTGCTCGACATGCTGCGGCAGAACTCGCCGCGGCACACCAACATGTTCATGAACATGGTGCTCGGCGGGATCGAACAGGACGCCGGGGCCGACGGACTGCGCGAGGACGTGGTACTGATGACCGTGAAGAAGGCGGGGCAGGAATGACTGCCTCGCGGCGCCCCGCACCGAGCGGTTCGTTCCAGCGGCTCATCGAGGATGTCTACTTCGATCGCGACAGCGCCCGCGGCGTGCCCGGCACGTTGCTCTGGTTCGTCGAAGAAGTGGGTGAGCTCGTGCGCGCGATCCGCCGCAAGGAGCGGCAGAACCTCGAAGAGGAGTTCGGCGACGTCTACGCGTGGCTCGCGACGCTCGCGTCGCTGCACGGCGTCGACCTCGAGGCGATCGGGCGGAAGAAGTACGGCCAGGGCTGTCCGCGGTGTCGCGCGACGCCGTGCGCCTGCCCGCACCCGGCGTGAGGCGCGGCGTCCTCTACTTCCGGGCCGTGCGCTCGCGGAGCGCCGTGAGCTGATCGCCCCACCACAGGCCGACGGAACGCGACAGCGCGGCGTCGTCCATGCCGTGGCGCGCCGGGTGGTCGGGACGCAGCGAGGTCCAGCCGCGATGGCGAACGGTGACAAGCGTGCCGGGGCCGGCCGCCACGAAGGTCACGTCGACTTCGGTTCCCTCCGCCGGCGCGAACGTCGCGTTCCTCCACGTGAAGCACAGGCGGTGCGGCGGGTCCCAGGCCGTCACGCGGCCGAGGTCGAAGCGCCGCTCGGCGCCCTCGTCGCGCCACGTCTCGAACACGGCGCCGTGCAGACGCGGCTCGATCGTGATCCGCGCGTCGGCGCCGGTCGCATGGCGGAACTTCGGGCCGCGCCGCCACCACGAATCGGTCTCGCGCGTGAACAGATCGAATGCAACCGTCGGCGTCGTCGCGACGCGCACGGCCACCGTCGCGGTGACTTCGTCGCGGCGTGCGTCCTTCACTTCCCGTCCCTGCGGTTCACCACGTGCGCGGCGAACGACGCGAGGTTCTCGCTCCACAGCGCCTCGACGTGGTCGACCCATTCGCGGAGGTGGGAGAAGGTCTCGCGTCGCAGGCGATAGATGCTGGCACGCCCGTCGGTCGGATCGTCGAGCTCCTCGACGATGCGGCTGTCGCGCAGGATCTTCAGGTGACGGGTCAGGGCCGGCGGAGAGACGCGCAGGCGCGCCGCCAGGTCGCCCGCTCGCCTCGGTTCTTCTCGCAGCAGGTCGACGACGCCGCGGCGAGTGCGGTCGGCGAGCGCCTGGAACGCGCGGTCGAGCGGGTCACTTCGCACGGAACTGGGCGTCGCCCGTCCGGACGCGCTGCATGAACCACCACATGTGCCCTTCGAGGTCGAAGGCCGCGTAGCTGCGGTCCGCCCAGTAGTCGGCGCCGTAGTCCGTGGTCGTCGGCTCGTAGCAGATCTCCGCTCCTGCAGCCCGCGCACGGACGCAGTGCGCGTCCGCATCGTCGACGTGCAGTGCCAGGTTCTGGGTCATCTTGCCGCCGAGATGCATCGGGCTCGCGAGGCGTCCGCGCCAGGCCTGCCCTTCCTTGCCGGGCGTCGGGTCGATGCCGGCGACCATGATCAGTCCTTCGCCGAACTCGAGCTCGCTGTGTTCGACGCGACCGCCCTGGCCCTCGACGAGGAGGCGCACTTCGAAGCCGAAGGCTCGGCAGAGCCAGTCGATCGCCTTGCGCGGGTCTGCATAGAAGAGGGCCGCCGAGATGCGGGGCCAGCCGGGGGGGCAGGGTTTCATGCAAGATAGTTTACACTGACGTGAACTATTAGCAAGGCGCTCGGCGGGCGCTGCGTGGTCACGGTCCGTCGTTCGGAATCTTCCGCGTCGGGAGGCGTAGCGCGCGGCCCGCTCACCTCGCACACTCGCCCTCGCATGTCCGCCTCGGAGTCCGCTGCTGATCGCCCCGCCCCGGGCGGCCCCGACTGGGAAGCGTTCTACCGGGACTACCGGAAGCCTGGGTACGTGCCCGGTTTCGAGATCACGACGAAGCTCGGCGGGGGCATGTTCGGGCTGGTGTTCCGGGCGCGGAAGCAGTCGATCGGCAAGGACTACGCGATC
>JAEUHQ010000172.1 GCA_016794565.1 Planctomycetota bacterium
GAGGGAGGCAGGCGGCGACCCGCTCGACCTCCTCCATGCTCACGGCCCGCTTGACCCGCTTGCGGTCGCGGTGGCCCGCCTCAGCGCGCGTCAGCGGCTCGATCGCGGAGGTGCCGAGCCATGCGTCGCGGGCGATGAAGCCGCGGCCGTAGGCCCACCGGAGCCCCGCCACGAGGACGCCGATCTTGCGGTTGATGCCGGTGCGCGACAGCCGCTCGCGCCGTTCGAGGTCGTCGCGATGCTGCAGCAGGTGCCGCTCGCTGTACCGCGTCGCGGGCACGTCGCCGAACCGCTCGACGAACTCGCGCACGGCGAGCGCCACGATGCCGCGCTGCGACGTCGGCTTGCCGGCCTTCACGTAGCGGCCGCTCGCGTCGAGGTAGGACTCCCACGTCGCGAACACCGAGCGCAGCGGTTTCAACTGCTCGACGTCGGGCGTCGGGTCGAACGCCTGCCGGCCGTTCTTCTCCCAGGCATCGATCAGCTCCGCGTACCTCTTGCTGGCGCCGGCGCTGCCGTAGCGACCGCAGTAGAACGTCTTCCCGCTGAGGACGACGCGGGCCTGTCCGGAACTGTGCCGGTGCATCGCGGGGACATCGCCCCGCTTCCAACTCTTCGAGCGTGCCATCGGTGACTCCGTGCGGATTTCGACAGTCCCCTGTCGTGAAACAGGGGCCAGACGGTCGCACGGCCCGAAGGCCGGCCCGGTGCAACTGCACCGTTCGACGAGAGTTGAGAATGGTCGGAGCGAGAAGATTTGAACTTCCGACCCCCTGCACCCCATGCAGGTGCGCTACCAGGCTGCGCTACGCTCCGACCCGGGAAACCGGCGTTTTCGAGCCTTGCGGCTCGGGGGAGCGAAGGATGCTAGCGGCGGCCCCGGCTCGCACAAGCACCCGCACGGATCCGCGGCGCGGCGAGCCCGCCGCGGCATGATCCGCGATCGATGCCGCACGACACCGCCGCCGACCGCCCCCACACCCGCGCCGCCCCGTTCGCGGCGGCCATCGGGACGCTCGTCGCGCTCGCCATGCAGCCCGGCGCGCGTGCGCAGGCGACGCAGACGCTGATGGCGTTCACGGGCTACGCGCACCCCGACCCGCTCGCCGTCGAACGCGCGCCCGACGGCACGGTCGCGTCGTGCCGCGGCAGCCTCGTCTTCTACGTGCACATCGCCACGCCGGGCGACCTGCACGTCGCCCTCGAACGCACGGCCGGCGCCCCCGCGACCTCGCTGCGCGTCCGCGTGAGCGCACACCCCGGTCCGGACAACGACGCACGAACGGTCGCAGCCCCCGCATGCTCGACGGACGCACAGCGCGTCGACCTCGGCACGTTCGTCATCGCTGCGCCCGGCTACTGCCGCATCTCCCTCGCCACCGACGACGGCTCGGCGCTCACCAACCTGCACTCGCTGGTCCTCACGGGTCCGGCGGCCACGAACGCGCAGGCAAGCACACGCGAACGGCGCAACGCGGCATCGGTGCATCTCGGCTACCCGATCGACGCCACTCACGAAGGCGACGTCGAGTGGTTCTACTGTGAAGCCGCACCGCGCACCGACCCGGTGTGGACCTTCTACATGGCGACGGGCTGGCAGCGCGGCTACTTCGGCATGCAGGTCAACTCGGCGACCGAACGGCGGCTCATCTTCAGCGTGTGGGATGCCGGCAACGAACGGAAGGACCGTGCGCGCGTCGGCGCCGCGGACCGTGTGCAGCTCGTCGCGAAGGGCGACGGAGTCGTCGCCGAGGACTTCGGCAACGAGGGCACGGGCGCCCACAGCCATCTCGTGCACGACTGGAAGCCCGGCTCCACGTTCCGCTTCCTAGTGCACGCCGCGCGCTTTGGCGACGACACGACGTACACGGGCTGGTTCTGGTTCGCCGAGAAGAAGCAGTGGGGCCTCGTCGCGAGCTTCCGCGCACCGAAGGACACGGCCGGCCTGCGCGGGCTGCATTCGTTCAACGAGAACTTCGAGGGCGGGAACGGCGATCTGAAGCGCGAGTGCGACTTCGGCAACGCGTGGGTCCGCACGCGCGGCGGCGAGTGGCTGCCGCTGCTCGCCGCGACGTTCACCCACGACGCGCACGGCGGCCGGCTGCGGTTCGACCGCCACGCACTCGTCCGCGACGGGCGCTTCTGTCTCCAGAACGGCGGCTTCGAGCCGCCGCCCGAGGGCGCCGTCGCGCGGGCCCGGGACACGCTCCGGGTCGAACGCCCGGCGGGGGATCATCCCGCCGACGGCGAACTACCGACGCCGCCGCACGCGAACGAAACTCGCTGACTCTCTCGACTCCGCGGCGATCCCGGCGACGATCGCCCGCCCACCGTCCGCCTCTTCGCATCGATTCTCGAAGGACCACCGCAATGCCCGCCACGAAGAAGTCTCCGTCCACATCCTCCGCTACTTCCGCTGCCGGTCCCTGGAACGGCCGGTTCGTCTGGCACGACCTGATGACGAAGGACGGCGCCGCGGCGCAGGAGTTCTACTGCGCGCTGTTCGGCTGGCAGATCCAGCCGATCGACATGGGCGGCTGCATCTACCGGATGATCGTCGCAGGCCCCGGCCCGATCGGCGGCATCGTCGAAGAGAAGAACATCCCGACCGCGCACTGGATGCCGTATCTCGCGACGGCCGACGTCGACGCCGCGGCGGCGAATGTGACTCAGCTCGGCGGCTCGACGTGCGTGCCGCCGACGGACATCCCGAACACCGGACGCTTCGCCGTCGTCGGCGATCCGCAGGGCGCGTTCTTCTCGCTCTACAAGGGCCTGCCCACGTCGCACGGCGCCGACCCCGACGCACCGGTCGCCGGTCGCGTGTGCTGGAACGAACTGCTGACGACCGACGCCGACGGCGCGCTGCGTTTCTACGCGACGATGTTCGGCTGGACCGACGAGCCGAAGGACATCGGCGAGATGGGCACGTACCACGTGCAGAACCTCGGCACGAAGCAGGCGGGCGGCATCATGAAGAACCCGCAGCCGGGGATGCCGAGCGCGTGGCTCGTCTACTTCCTGGCGCCGGACCTGCACGCGACGACCGAGCGCGCGAAGCAGCTGCGCGCGACGCCGCTGATGGAGAACGTGCCGATCCCGGGTGTGGGCGCGTTCTCGATGTTCGTCGATCCGACGGGCGCCGTGTTCGCGCTGTTCCAACCGCTGCCGCAGCACGTCGCGAAGGAACACCCGGAGCTCACCGTGGTGAAGGAGAAGCCCGCGAAGACGAAGAGCGCGAAGAAGGCGAAGCCGGCCAAGGCCGCGAAGAAGCCCGCCCAGGCCCCGAAGAAGGCTGCCGCGCGGAAGGCGAAGAAGGCGGTCGCCAAGGCCGGGAATAAGAAGCCGGTCAAGGCCGCCAAGAAGGCTCCCAAGAAGCCTGCTGCGAAGAAGGCGCCCGCGAAGGCTGCGAAGAAGGCTGCGAAGAAGGGCGCGAAGAAGAAGCGCTGACGAAGCCCGCCGGCGTCACGCCGACGCCGGCCCCGTCACGGACAGGAAGAACTCTTCGAGTGTGCTGCCTTCGGTCATCGCGCGCGGCGCGATGCCGAGGTCGAGCACCGCGCGCATGACGCGCACGACGGTCTCGTCGGCCGGAGCACCCGGAGCGATCGTGAGGTGGATGCGGTACCGCATCGGTCCTCGCTCCTCGATCGTGCGCACACCGTCCGTGGAGCGCAGGCGCGAAACCTCGTCGTCGGACAACGGCCGCCGCACGTCGACTTCGACCATGTGGCCCTGCCGCGTGATGTCGGCGACGGGCCCCGCGACCTTCACCTTGCCGCGGTCGAGGATCGCCACGTGATCACACAGCTCCTGGATCTCGGCGAGATTGTGCGAACTGATCACCGTCGTCACCCGGCGCGAGCGCTGCAGTTCGCGCACGAGGTCGCGGATCTGGCGCGCGTTCTGCGGATCGAGCCCCGACGTCGGCTCGTCGAGCAGGATGACCTCGGGCTCACCGAGGAACGCCTGCGCGATCCCGAGGCGCTTCAGCATGCCGTGCGACAGAGCGTGGATGCCGCGCTTCTTGTGCTCGGCGAGGCCGACGAGCTCGAGAGCGGCGACGACCTCCTTCTCCGCCGTCGCACGATCGCTGCCGTCGAGCCGGCGCAGGAACACGAGCTGCTCGAGGATCGGCACGTTCTTCTGGAACGACGCGTCCTGCGGCAGGATCGTCATGCGCCCCTGCAGCTCGGCGACGCGCGCGATGTCGACACCGAGCACACGCAGTGAGCCGCCGTCCGCCGCGAGAAAGCCCGCGGCGATCGAGAACAACGTCGTCTTGCCGGCGCCGTTCGGGCCGAGCAGGCCGAAGATCGAGCCGCGCGGCACCGAGAAGGTGACGTCGTCGAGCGCAGCCTTCGCGCCGAAGCGCTTCGCCAGGTGCTCGATGCGCAGCGCGGGTTCGTCCATGGCGGAGTGCGTCGTCACAGGTCGCGCCTCGTGAACCTGCGGTGTCCGAGCCACAGGAAGACGACCGTCTGCAGCCCGCAGCCGAGCACGGCGAGCGCGACGCGGCCCGGCTCTGGATGGAAGAGCTGCGTCTGGAACGGCCACGGCAGCGCGTAGTGCAGCCAGCTGGCGAAGGGCGTCCATGTGGCGACGATCGTCGCGAACAACGGCACGCCACCGATCACCGCCGACGTGATCGTCATCGACAGGAACGCCGACCGGCACGCCGCGGAGATCCACGCACAGAGCGCGACGTACGGGACCGAGACGCAGAACATCGCGATCGTCCCGTACGCCGCCCACACGAAGAGCGGCCCGGCGCCGTAGACCGGCAGCTTCAAGGCGATGTAGCTCGTCACGCCGAGCCCCAGGAGGACGAGCACGAGTGCGAACGTGCCGAGCATGCCGAGCAGGCGGCCGAAGAAGATGCTGCTGCGGTCCGTCCGCAGCAGCTGGTAGCGCAGCTGCCGCGAACCGATGTCGCTCGAGTAGAGATCGAAGGCGCCGAACGACACGACGAGCGGCCAACCGAACAGCAGGATCAGGAAGATCGCGGACAGGATCGCCGGCCGTTCCTCGATCAGGTACGTCGCCCACGCATCGGCGGCCCGCCTGGCCTCCGGCACCTGCGCGCTGTCCTTGTCGACCAGCACCCACGCGACCATCGGCTTCGCACGGCGGCCGATCTGTGCGAGCACTTCGGCGGCGTCCGCCGTCGGCGTCTGCTTGCCGACCTGCTCGACGCCGAGCAGCACGTAGTGCGCGACGAGCAGGCCGAACGTCAGCGACGCGAGCAGGAAGACGAGCCCGATCCCGCCGCGCACCGAGTGCCTTGCGGAGTGGGTCGCGATCAGCCACGTGTGCCGTCGGTTCACGTTCGTTCGTCGGCGCAGCGCACGGTCACCGGACGAAGTCCTCGCGGAACGTCGTGTTCAGCAGGAACAGGGTCACCAGCGGGAAGAAGATCCACAGCACGACGCCGAGCCCGAGGTTCTCGCCCGAGTGTTCGCCGATCATCCACGACAGCACACCCGAGAACGCGAGCGACTGCAGGGCGTACGCGTTGCCCACGCCGCGGCCCCACACGCGACTCTGCCGCAGGTAACCGACGCCCGCGACGACCAGGAAGGGCACCGACACGAAGGCCGAGATCGTCTGCACGAGGATCGCTCGCTCGCCGAGCGCGGCGAACACCTCGTTCACCTGCTTGCGGGCCGCGTCGTCGATCTCGATGCGCCCCGCGTGCAACACGAGCAAGGCGACGCTGCCGAACGCCTGGACCAGCGAGCCTGCACCGACCACGAAGTTGATCACCGCGAGAGCTGTGAGTCCGCCGGGGCGGCTTCCGTCCGACATCGAACCTCCGAACAGGGTCTGCGAGCAGAACGGCACTTTGGCGGCGAGGCGCCGGATGGCGCAAGCACGAACTCGGTGTGCCGGGACACGCCTCGTTTCGCGGTCCGCGCGCGCCCTCCGTAGACTCCCGCCATGCGACCGATACAGCCCTGCGCGATCCTGTTCGCCGCCGCGATGGCCGCGACGATCGACGCCCAAGTCCCCATGCCCGCCTCCACGCCCCCGGCGACCGCTGCCGACAATCCGTTCCTCTCGCCGAGTGCCTTGCCGTACGGGGCGCCCCCGTTCGACCGGATCCGCGACGAGCACTACCTGCCCGCCTTCGAAGAAGGCATGCGGCAGCACCTCGCGGAGATCCGCGCGATCGCGACGCAGAAGGACGCGCCGACGTTCGCGAACACGATCGAGGCGATGGAGAAGAGCGGGGCGCTGCTGACGCGCGTGAGCCGCGTGTTCTTCAACCTCACCGAGTCGACGACGAACGAGGCCATCCAGAAGGTGCAGGCCGACGTCGCGCCGAAGCTGGCGTCGCACCAGGACGAGATCTGGCTCGACAAGGAGCTGTTCGCGCGCATCGAGGCCGTGCACGAAGCCCGCGCGTCACTGAAGGACCCGGAGCAGATCCGCCTCGTCGAACGCTACCGCCTCAACTTCGCCCGCAACGGCGCGCTGCTGTCGGCCGAGAAGCAGAAGCGTCTGCGCGAGATCAACGAAGCGCAGTCGAAGTTCACGACGCAGTTCCAGGAGAAGCTGCTCGCCGGCACGAAGAAACTCGCGGTCGCGTTCGAGCGCCGCGCCGACCTCTCCGGCCTCGACGAGAGCGCGCTCTCGGCCGCCGCGGCCGCCGCGAAGGAAGCCGGCCTCCCGGGGCGCTTCCTCGTCACGCTGCAACTGCCGTCGTCGCAGGGCATCCTGTCCTCGCTGAACAACCGCGCGTCGCGGCAGCGCATCTTCGAGGCCGCCGTCGCGCGCTGTGACCAGGGCGACGAGTTCGACACGAAGGAGCTCGTGAAACAGCTCGTGGCGCTGCGCGCCGAGCGCGCACAGATGTTCGGCTACGAGAACCACGCCGCGTACGTGCTCGCCGACCAGATGGCGGGCACGCCGAAGGCCGTGCTCGACATGCTCGGCAGCATGGCGAAGCAGATCGTCGCCAAGGCCGACGCCGAGGCGAAGGAGCTGCAGGCGCACTTCGCCGCGACGGAACCCAGCGCGAAGTTCGAGGCGTGGGACTGGGCCTTCGTCGCGGAGCAGGTGCGCCGGCTGCGCTACGACTTCGACGAAGCGGCGGTGAAGCAGTACTTCGAGCTCGACTCGGTGCTGCAGAACGGCCTCTTCTTCATGGCGAAGCAGCTCTACGGCATCGAGCTGCGCGAGCGGAAGGACCTGCCGGTCTACCACCCCGACGTGCGCGTGTTCGAGGTGTTCGACGGCCAGAACGCGCCGATCGGCCTCTTCTACGCCGACTACTTCGCGCGGCCGAGCAAGCGCGGTGGTGCGTGGATGGACAACTTCGTCGAGCAGAGCGACCTGCTCGGCCAGAAGCCCGTCGTCGTGAACGTGCTGAACATCCAGAAGCCGGCGGCGGGGCAGCCGACGCTGCTCACCTTCGACGAGGTCACCACGCTCTTCCACGAGTTCGGCCACGGCGTGCACGGGCTGTTCAGCCACTGCCGCTTCCCGCTGCTCGCCGGCACGAACGTGCCGCGCGACTTCGTCGAGTTCCCGTCCCAGTTCCACGAGGACTTCGCGTTCGACCCGGCGGTGCTCGCGCGGTGCGCGAAGCACTGGCAGACCGGCGAAGCGATGCCGGCGGAGCTCGTCGAGAAGATCCGGCGCGCCCGCACGTTCGGCCAGGGCTTCGCGTCGCTCGAATACGTCGCCGCCGCGATCCTCGACATGGCGTGGCACATGGTCCCGCCCGGCACCGAGGTGAAGGACGTCGACGCGTTCGAGCGCGAAGCGCTGCAGAAGAACGGCGTCGCCCACCCGCTGGTGCCGCCGCGCTACCGCACGACGTACTTCTCGCACGTCTGGCCGGGCGGCTACTCCGCCGGCTACTACGCGTACATGTGGAGCGAGGCGCTCGCCGCCGACGCATTCGCCTGCGTGATGGAGAAGGGCGGCATCACCCGCGAGAACGGCGACCGCTTCCGCGACCTCGTGCTCTCGCGCGGACTCACGCGCGAACCGATGACGATGTTCACCGAGTTCCGCGGGCGCCCGCTCGACACGAAGGCGCTGCTCAAACGCCGCGGTCTCTTGTGAGACCGCGCGCGTCGCGGCGCGCGATCGCGTAGCCGACGAACCAGACGGCGCCGAGCGCCGCATAGACCCACAGGAGCGTCGGCCACGCGACCGGCAGCCACTCGGTGACGACGCGCGAGAAGTCGACCGGCTTCACCTGCAGCACGAGTTCGTCGACCTGCTTCCACAGACTGCCGGTCGGCTCCTGGACCGCGCTCCACGGCGGGAGCGACACCAGGAAGGCCAAAGTCGCAGCGACGAGGACAACGAACGCACGGCGATGGCCCGAGACCAGGAAGCGGGCCGACGCGAGCACGAACGGCAACAGGATCAGGTTGGCGTGGCGCATCCAGTCGAAGGCGATGCCGAGGATCGCGACGATCCCCGCGACCACGAGCCACAACTGCCAGCGTTCGCGCACGTTCGCCGCCGTGTGCCAGTGCCAGCCCAGCACCGCGAGCAC
>JAEUHQ010000192.1 GCA_016794565.1 Planctomycetota bacterium
TCCTGCGTCTTGCCGTCGAGCTCGGTGATCTCGGCGGTGCCCGTCTGCGCGATCGCGGTCATGAGCGGCGCGTGGTGCGGCAGGATGCCGTAGCTGCCGTCGACGCCGCGGAACGACACCGCCGCGACCTTGCGGTCGATGATCGTGCGATCGGGCGTGACGATGCGAAGGTGGAGTTCAGCGGCCATCGTGGTTCTCTCTCGGGGCCGGGATCACTTGCCGCGGGCGACGGCTTCTTCGATCGAGCCGACCATGTAGAAGGCCGACTCGGGCAGGCTGTCGTGCTTGCCCTCGAGGATCTCCTTGAAGGACCGCACGGTGTCTTCGCGCTTCACGAACTTGCCCGGCGTGCCGGTGAACGCTTCGGCGACGAAGAACGGCTGCGACAGGAAGCGCTGGATGCGGCGCGCGCGCGCGACCACCAGCTTGTCGTCCTCGGACAGTTCTTCGATGCCGAGGATCGCGATGATGTCGCGCAGGTCCTGGTAGCGCTGCAGCGTGCGCTGCACTTCGCGCGCGACCTTGTAGTGTTCCTCGCCGACGACGCTCGGCGACAGCATCTTCGACGTCGACTTCAGCGGGTCGACCGCCGGGTAGATGCCGAGCTCGGCGATCTGACGCTCGAGGATGATCGTGCTGTCCAAGTGCGCGAACGTCGCGACGGGCGCCGGGTCCGTGATGTCGTCGGCAGGCACGTAGACCGCCTGCATCGACGTGACCGAGCCCTTCTTGGTCGACGTGATGCGCTCCTGCAGCGCACCCATCTCGGATGCCATCGTCGGCTGGTAACCGACCGCGCTCGGCAGGCGGCCGAGCAGTGCCGACACCTCGGAGCCCGCCTGCACGAAGCGGAACACGTTGTCGACGAACAGGAGCACGTCCTTGCCCTCCTGGTCGCGGAAGTACTCGGCCATCGTGAGACCGGTCAGCGCGACGCGGAGACGGGCGCCCGGGGGCTCGTTCATCTGACCGAACACGAGCACCGCGTTGTCGAGCACCGACGCCTTCTGGCCCTTCGCGTCGGTGTACTCGGCCTCGGCCATTTCCAGCCACAGGTCGTTGCCCTCGCGCGTGCGCTCACCGACGCCGCAGAACACCGAGAAGCCGCCCTTCTCGACCGCGGTGATGCGGATCAGCTCCTGGATGAGCACCGTCTTGCCGACGCCTGCACCACCGAAGAGGCCGATCTTGCCGCCCTTCGCGAACGGGCAGAGCAGGTCGACGACCTTGATGCCGGTCTCGAAGACCTCGGTGATCGCCTGCTGGTCCTCGAACTTCGGCGCCGCGCGGTGGATCGGCAGCGTGCCCTTCGCCTGTACCGGCGTCATCGGCTTGCCGGTGCGCGGGTGCGGCACGTTGACCTCGAGAGCGCGCCCGAGCACGTCGAACAGGCGACCGCGCGTCGCGTCACCGACCGGCACCGAGATCGGCGCGCCGGTGTCGGTGGCGACCATGCCGCGGCTCATGCCGTCCGTCGACGACATCGCGACCGTGCGCACCGACGCGTTGCCGAGCTGCTGCGCGACCTCGAGCACGAGGTCGATGCCGCGCTGCTTGTCGACGACGGTGATCGCGTTGTAGAGGTTCGGCACGTGGCCTTCGGGGAACTGCACGTCCACCACCGGGCCGAACACCTGGAGGATCTTGCCTTGCACTTGGGTTGCGGTCGTCACTTCTGTCGTCCTCGGAATCGAATGCGTTCTGGGTGAATGACTCGTGGATCAGCCGACGGCGCGATCAGCCGACGGCGTTGGCACCGCCGACGATGTCGAGCAGTTCCTTCGTGATGTTCTCCTGGCGGGCGCGGTTGTAGACCTTCTTCAGGCCCTTGTTCATCCGCACCGCCGCGTCCGTCGCGCCCTTCATCGCCATGCGGCGACTCGCGTGCTCGCTCGTCAGCGACTGCAGCATCGCGTCGAAGACCACCGTCTCGAGGTAGCGCGGCATCAGGTGGTTGAACACCGTGGCCGCGTCGGGCTCGAGCAGGAAGTCGAGTTCGTAGTCGTCCTTCGCCGCCTCGTCGCCGACGGCGATCGAGCGGATCGGCAGGAACGGCGAGTCCGTCGGCACGAATTTGATCATCGACTGGAAGCGCGTGTAGAAGACGCGCACGTCGTCGACCGCGCCCGTCTGGAACGCATCGACCAGCGCTTCGGCGACGATCTTGGCCGCCGCGAAGTCCGCCTTGTCGAGCGGAGGCTCGACGAAGAAGCGTTCGACCGCGAAGCCGCGGCGCGTGAGCCAGCCGTAGGCCTTGCGGCCGTAGACCCAGAACTTCGCCTTCTTGCCCTCGGCAGCGAGCGCGTCGACGACCCGCTTCAGTCCGAACAACAGGTTGCTGTTGTAGCTGCCGCAGAGACCGCGATCGGACGCGATGACGAGGAAGCCGACGGTCTCGACCTCACGGCCCTGGAACAGCGGCAGCTCCGCGGTCGACGTCACCTTGCCGGCGAGCCGCTCGATCATTTGGCGGATCTCGTCGACGTACGGGTGGAACGACTGCGCCTTCGCCTGCACCTTGCGCAGCTTCATCGACGCGACCATCTCCATCGCGCGGGTGATCTGCGCGATGCTGGCCACCGACTTGATGCGGCCGCGGAGTTCCTTGAGGTTGGCCATGGGTCAGATCAGGAAGAAGGCTGGGAAGCGAGAACACGGCGTCGCACTGTCATGCCGGCTCGTTGCGTCGATCTTGGTTGGTTCATCGCGTCCCTGCGCCGAGCCACGTGGTCGATGGTTGCGCCGCCGTGCGT
Source organism: Planctomycetota bacterium (assembly GCA_016794565.1). Taxonomy (GTDB): domain Bacteria; phylum Planctomycetota; class UBA1135; order UBA1135; family UBA2386; genus JAEUHQ01. Next base: position 2,754 of record JAEUHQ010000192.1, read on the forward strand.
GCGCCGGCCAGTTGCTCCGCTCCCCGTGGAGCCGGCATCCGGCAGCGCGGCGGGAAACACCCGAAGTCCCGCCGGAGTTCTGGCGTGAACTTCGTTCACGCCAGGAACTCCTGGCGGAACTTCGCACCGATCTCGTCGCACTTCTTCTGGATCGCGTCGGTCCACTTCTTCTCGGTGCGCAGCGAGTTGAGCAGGTCGCCGTGCGATGCCCGCACGAACGCGAGGTACTTCTTCTCGAAGTCCTGCACGCGGTTCAGCGGCACGGTGTCGAGCAGGCCGGACGATCCGGCGTAGAGGATCACGACCTGCTCCTCGACCGGCATCGGCTGG
>JAEUHQ010000218.1 GCA_016794565.1 Planctomycetota bacterium
ACCTGCGAGGCGCGCGACGTGCGTTCGCCCATCGCGACACTGTCGATCTTCGCGAGGAAGTTCACGTCGGCGCCGCTCACGAACGCCTTCTTGCCGAAGCCCGTCAGCACGATGCCCTTCACCTTCGGGTCGCGATCGCACTCCTCGAAGCGGCGCTTGATCTCCTCGAAGACCGACTGGTCGAGCGCGTTCAGCACCTTCGGGCGGCGGATCGTGAGCACGGCCACGCCGTCGCGGTCCTCACGCAGCACGACCGGCACGTCGAACGGCCTGTTCTCGCGGCCGTGCGCTTCGACGCACTTCGGCACCGGGAAGCCCTTCTGCTTCTTCGCGTAGGCCTGCACGAGTTCGAGCGCCTTCTTCGTGCCGAGTTCGTTCATGAACGTGAACGCCGGCTTCATGTCGAGGGCGATCTCGAGGCCCATGTTGAAGTCGGCGATCGTCACGAGCCCGGCGTCGACGATCTCGCCGCAGATGCCGAAGTACGCGCCGAGCAGCTCGTCGCGGATCTGCGCCGCGAGTGCGTCGGGCACGTCGACCACTTCACCGCGCGCCGGCACGTCCCAGTTCTCCTTCTTCGCCACCTTGTCCTTCAGCGACTGCGGCGTGCGGAACCACGAGTTGATCTTCGTCGTGTAGTTGTCGAGGCCGACCGCGGTGATCGGGTTGCCGCCGGTCAGATTCATCGCGGTGAACGAGCCGACGCCCATCTTGAACGTCTTCTTGCAGACGACGTCGATCTGCTTCGTCGTGCCGACGCCGGCCTCCGCGAGCAGTGCGCACGCGAAGAACAGGCCCTCGAACACCGGGTCGAGCGCGTAGCCGTAGCGCGACTTCACCGGGATCGGCACCTTGCCGATCGCTTCGTAGAACGACAGCAGCCAGCTCTTCGTCGCCGGCGCGGTGTCCTTGCCCGGCACGACCTCGACCATCAGGTTGCGCTCGGCGGGGAAGAAGTAGTGCACGACGCCGGTGCGGTCCTTCTTCTTCGTGTTCGCGAAGATCACCTCGGGCTCGAGGTGACTGCTGTTGCTGACGAGGATCGCGTCGGGGCTCGCGAGGCCTTCGACCTGCGCGAAGATCTTGCCCTTCAGCTCCTTGTTCTCCGTCGCCGCTTCGACGACGAGTTCGCAGCCCGCGATCTTGGCGTAGTCGCTCGTCCACGTGAGCGAACCCACCATCTGCTTCTGCTGGTCGGGCGTGAACGCGTTCGTCTCGACGCCCTTCGCCACCTTCTTCTCGAGCTTCGCCTTGCCCTTCGCCAGCGCGTCCTCGCTGACGTCGACGACGACCGTCTGCACGCCGAACGGGCTCAGGACCTTGGCGAAGTAGAGCGCGATGTCGGGGCCGATCTGGCCCGAACCGATGACGGCGACCTTGGAGAGACTGCGACCTGCGTGCGTGAAGCTCATGGTGTCTCGAATGGGGGCGAGCAGGGTAGCCAGCCGCTGCGGCCGGCGGAAGCTTCGAAGGCGTGCGAACGGTCCTGCGGCGGTCCGGGGCTCGTGCTCGACGTCCCGGGCAACTGCTTCCGCCTCTCCGACCCGCTCGCCGTCACCGCGCAGGCTCCGTGACGTGCGTGGATGCTCGGGTCGGCTCCCCGCCGCTTGCTCGCTCGGCCGGTGCGGCGTCGAGCAGCAGGAGGCGTCCGTCCGCCGTCCGCATCGCCCGGCTCCACGCCGCGATCACGTGCGCGAGACCCGCCGGATCCGCAGCCAGCATCGTCGCCGCGCCGTGCCACAGGATCGCGCGTTCGCCGACGGCGCGGCTTTCGTGGCCGATGTGCGCGAGCACCTTGGCGAGCGGATCCGTCGGATACTGGAACGGGCCGAGCGCCGCGTCGAGACACCGCGCGAGATCGGTGAGCGAACGGATGCCGATCCCGTCGATCTCAATGCGGCTGATCTTGCACGTCTCCAGCATCGCGCGCACGGCGTCGGCGTTCGCCGGGTCGAACGTCAAGATCGACGCGCGCCGCGCAGGCGGCAGGGCGACCTGCATCCGGTTCGCAGGGCGTGGCGCGAGTCCGAGGGCGTAGCAGAGCAGGGCCACCACCGCCGGAAGCACCGACGCGACGCCGAAGACCCACCCGTTCCTCGTCACGTTCCACAGAGGCAATTGGATGACGAAGGGGGCGACGAGTAGCCACAGCACGCTGAAGCGCCGAGGTCGCTCGGCGCCGAGCAGCGGCTCGAGCAGCGGCGGCACCGTTGCAGGTGGGATGGCCGCGGAGGTCATCGCTGCTCGCCTCGCCGTGCGGCCTTCGCAGGGTGCCTCTGCATCCGTTCGACCCCGTGCATCGGGCGGGAATGGTAACGCAGTCCGTGCGCTCAGGCAGCCGGGGGGCGCGACCTGCGGGCGTAGGCCCACGCGGCGACGAGCAGCACGCCGCCGAGTACCGCGGTGACGAGCATGCGCACCGGAGTGTCCGTCTCGCGCAGGTCGTACGCGGCGATCTTCACGACCACGGCACCGAAGGTCGCCAGTGCAGTCCAGCGCAGAGCCGCGATGCCGCGCCGGAAGCCCGCGATCAGCAGCGCCGACGCGAATGCCAGCGTGTAGATGCTGGTCGCCACGGCGCGCGGCCCGAACGCCCACGCCTCGATCGCGTCGAGCAGTTCCGTGAGCCCGAGCGAGTACGTCGCGACGAGGGCCGTCGCCGCGAGAACGGCGCGTGCCGCGGCTTCCGAGCCCGGTGTCTTCACTCGCGCCACCAGCGACATCGCGAGGATCGCGCCGAGTGCGCTCGAATGCGGGTTCCACAACGGCCAGGTCGGTTCGGGGATGGCGGTCGATCGCGCACTGGTGGTGGCGACGAACCAGGACAGGAGCACGAGCACGTTCAGGCCGGCCGTCGTCACGGCGAGCACGTGATCCCGGCGGATCGCGGCGAGCCAGGCGCCGAGCGCCGCGACGCCGCTCGCGACCGCGAACGACAAGGCGGCGGTGCCGCCGTGTTCGCCGGCGAGGCTCTCGTTTCCGCCGATCCATGTGCGCGCGAAGAACGCGGCGGCCAGGAGACCGATGACGCGCCCGACGGTGTGACGACCGAGCAGCAGCAGCGCGAGCGGGGTCGCGATCGCGAGGAAGCCGGGCCAGCTGCTCACCGAGCCGTCCTCCTGGACGAACACCTGCCTCGTGCGCGCGGTCCACAGGACCGCGTGCACCACGACGATCGCAACGATCGCTCCCGATTCGCCGGTGCCGGTCCATCGGTGGGTCAGCAGCAGTGCCGCGGTGACGATCGCGATGCCGACGAGGCGCCCGGCGGGTTCGAGCCACGGGGTGCCGTTCCCCTCGCCGAGGTCGAACCACGTCACGAACGCCGCCGCCGCGAACAACGAAGCGGCGCGCGCGAGCCAGGTGCCGAGCGGCACGGAGCGCGTTCGCAGCGCGGCGCCCGCGACGAGGCCGCCGACCGCCAGCGCGCACGGCGCGAAGTTCCACGTCGATCGGTCGCAGCGGATCATCGCGACCATCAGGACCGTCGCGAAGCCGGCTGCGACCGCGATCGACCGAGCGGCGGGGACTTCGCGTCGCCGCACCGCGGCGAGCAGCTCGGGCAGCGCGAGGCCGAGCCACACAGCGGTCGTGTGCGGCGTCGACGACGCGGCACTGCCCATGCCGTGCTTCACGTACCAGCCGACGACGAGCACGATCGTCGCGAGGACCGCGAGCGCCCGCGCCGAAGTCCATCGCCACCGATGTTCGGTCCACGCCGCCCAGGCATGCAGCGTGAGCAGCAACACGAAGAACGCGGTCGGCGTCGGCGACGGCGTGCCGACGAGCACGGGTGCCGCGTAGGCGCCGGCGAGCGTGATGGTCGCCATCGCCTCGACGCCCGCGCGGCGCGCGAGGAGCTGGCCTGCGGCGGTCGTCGCGAACAGGGAGACCAGCGCCGTCGTCGCGGGGACGACCTGGAAGACCAGGTGGCCGAGCACGCCGGCGAGGTACGTCATCGCCATGCCGCCGCCCCACAGCGTCACCGTGTACTTCGCGAGGACGCGACGACGCAGCGCGAAGCCCGCCGCGATCATCGCGACGCCGACGACGTACAACAGCGCCGTCCGCGCACCGGGTCCGATCTTCGCCCAGCCGATCTGACCGAAGTACGCGCCGGCCAGGAGAAGAGCGGCGACGCCGACGCGACCGAGAACGGTGAGCCCGAAGAATCGTTCGAGATCGCGCGCCGCCGGGACCGCGTCGGCGCTCGCCAGCGGCGAGGGCGGCAGCTCGGGCAGCGGCGGCGGTACGATCGCCGGCGACGGGGAGGCGGTCGGACGCGGTGGCTGCCAGGGACGCTGCACCGGTGGTAGAGACGCGCGCTTGCCGAGCAGCACTTCGAGTTCGGTGACTCGCGCTTCGAGCGCCGCGAGGCGCTCACGCAGTTCGTCGTTCTCCATGCTGCGCCGCTCTCCTGCGGTCAACGGACCGACAGAGTGTTCGTGTATCCGCCGAACGTGAAGACCTGGCCGACGGAGATCGACAACTGCCATCCGTCGTCGCCGTCGGGAGTGTCGTCGAGCGGCTTGCTCGAGTCGATGCGCACGATGCCGTCGCCGAGCAGTTGTCTGCTGCCGATGCGCAGTCCGACGCCGGCCGAATCGAACGGGCGCCCGAGCTCGCCGCCGCGGCCGACGCGGCCCGTGTCCCAGAAGACCACGAGCCCGAGCCGAAGCGTCGCGAACTCGATGCCGGTGTCGAAACGCTGCTCGACGTTGGTGCGCAGCCGCCGCGTGCCCGCGAACGCGCGCGCCGTGTAGCCGCGCAGTCCGTTGTCCTCGCCGAGGGTCAGTTCGATCGGCAGGTCCTCGTGTTCCTCCACTGCGTCGAACGCGGCGGCCGCCCCGAGCGTCGCGCCGCGAGCCCACATCGCGAATGCGCGGCCGGAGACACTCGCGTCCCATCCCGCCGCGTCGTCGCCGTTCCAGCGGATGGCGCCGCGCGCCGCCGTGTTCACGAACATGTTCTCGACGAGTTCCGTCGCGAACGACGCGGCGATCGCGGCCTCCGGCTCGACGGCGTCGGCTCCGCCTTCTTCGATGCGCCAGCGCGCGCCGACCGTCGCGCCGATCGTCGATCCGAGCGTCAGGTCCTGCACGTACGCAAGAGTGTCCAGACCCTCGACCTTGCGGTAGCCGTCGATCCACTGGTAGCGCAGCGTCGGGCCGACGAACACCGACGTCGTGTCGCCGGGCACGCGGATCGCGGGCGCGAGCGGACCGGTCGCCGGATCGAGGTCGTGCGTCACGGCGGCGACTTCGATCCCCGCGGTGCGCCGACGATGCGTCGGACCGTCCGCCCACAGCAGTTCGCCGCCGAAGCTCGTCGACACGTCGCGCACCGCGGCGACCGAGTCACCGGCGCGGTAGTACTCCATCTCGCTCTCTTCGTGGCCCAGCGACGTCGCCCAGGCCCGCGGATCCGCGAGATGCTTGAACGGACGGCGCACCTCGAGCCCGTACGAGTCGCCCTCGTCGGTGCTCGCGTAGCGAACCGTTCCCGTGTGCCAGCTGTCGAGCACGTGCAGATCGGTGTAGGCGACCGCGCCGCGGTAGTCGCCGTCCGAGTTGCGCGAGAACGATCCGACGATCCGGTCGCCGAGCCCGAACAGGTTCCCCTCGCCGAGCGACGCGCGAAACCCGGACACTCCGCCCACGTACGAGCCGCCGCCGCCGACCTGCAGCGACAGCCGGTCGCGGGTCACCACCTCGACGTCGACTTCGCCCGGTGACGGTGCCGGTACGAGGCGTACCGTGACTTCGGCGAAGAGGCCGAGCGCGCGCAGATTGCGTTCGAGTTCGGCGGCGGTCTCGGCATCGACGCGATCGCCGGGCGCGAACCACAGTTCACGCGCGATCACTTCCCTCTTCGTCGTCGCGTGGAGCGAGTCGACGAGATCGGCGAGCGGACGGCGGGCGCGCATCTCCGGGTCGAAGATGTCGAGTGCATCGATGCGCACCGCGCGGATGCGGCCGGCGAGTGGCTCCGGTGCGGCGTCCTGCCCGACGACCGCTCCGGCCGCGAACGCGGCAGCGATCACGAACGGCAGCGGGCGCATGCGGCTCTGGTGGAGGATCGGTGCACGTGGAGCGAGGCTTCGGCAAGATGCGCGTTCGAGAGCGGCGATGCCAGACGAGATCTACGTGAGCACCGATGTCGAGGCGGACGGTCCGATCCCGGGGCCGCATTCGATGCTCTCCTTCGGTTCGGTCGCGTACCGCGCGGACAAGTCGATCGTCGGCGAGTTCACGGCCAACCTGCTGCCGTTGCCCGGCGCGTCGCCGCATCCGCGCACGATGACATGGTGGGGCGGCTTCCCCGAAGCGCTGGCCAAGACGCGTGAGAACCAGGAGGACGCGGCCGTCGTGATGCCGCGCTACGCGAAGTGGCTGCGTCGACTGCCCGCGCGCATCGTGTTCGTCGGGCAACCGGTCGGCTTCGACTTCTCGTGGGTCTACTGGTACCTGATGCGCTTCCATGGCGATTCGCCGTTCGGCCACTCGGCGCTCGACGTGAAGACCTACGCGATGGCACTGTTGAAGCGCGACTACCGCGACTGCGTGAAGGGCGCGCTGCCGGCGGAGTGGAGCGATCCGCTGCCGCACACGCACGTCGCGATCGAGGACGCACGCGAACAGGGAGCGATGTTCTGCAACATGCTTCGCGCGAACGGAGTGGTCGGCTCGTGAACGCGCCGCGGACACTGCTCGTCGCCTGCATCGCGCTCGCGCCGCTGTCGGCGCAGACGACGTGGTCGCTGTGCGCCGGCGACGCACCCGTGCGAATCGTGGGAACGGCGACCACGACGACCGTGCGCGCGCCGTGGCCCGCGTCGGTGCGGCTGCCGGCCGGCGACTACGAGGTGCGCTTCGCCGCGGACGCGGCGGGCCGCCCGCTCGCGACCGCGTTCTCCGTCCCCGATGGCGCGGCAGTCCGTGTCGTTGCTGCGCCGGCACCTGCCGCGGCCGCGGTGTACGTGGCGCTCGATGCGCCGGAGTGGCGCGCGGCGGGCGATGTCCGCTGGATCGCGGATGCGCGCCCGGAAGTTCTCGTCGAGGCGGCGTACGAAGAAGCGGCCGGCGTGTTCGGCGTGGTCGCGCGGTGGAACGGTGAACACGACCACTACCGTTTCGTGGAGGATCGCGAACGGAACGAACTGCGGCTCGAGCGCCGTCACGGCGACATGGTCCTCGTGCTCGCCCGCGCGCCGGCGTCGGCCGCGAGTCCTGGGCCGCACCGACTCGCGCTGCAGGTGGTCGGCTTTCGCCTCGTGGCGCTGCGCGACGATGCGGTGGTGCTGCAGTCGCTCGACGGCGCGTTCGCCGCCGGAGGCTGCGGGCTGTTCGGCGGCCCTGGCGTCACATGGCGTTCGTTCTCGATCGCGCCGCCCGCTGCGTCGCGCGACAGCGCCGCGGCGGTGGTCTCAGACGGCCGTGTGGACCTGCGCGTGGCGACGATCGCGGTGCCGGGGTCGTGGCACGTGCTCGAGCTCTCGCTCGATCGACCGGGTCCGCTGGCTCCCACGGATTCGGCCGGTCTCGCCCCGTGGTTGCTGCTCGCCGCCGGCGAGCGGGTGCTCACGGGCGACCTGCGCGGGACACTCGGTGAGGGAACGGTCGGTGAGGTGCCCGGGGCGGGAACGTTCCGGACGACGCTGCGGTGGCCGTTCCTGCCCGGGCTCAGCGGGCAGTTCGTCGTGGTCCGCGCGCTGTTCGTCGCGGCGGACGGCCGCGCGGTCGAAGGAGCGTCCCCCGGCGTACCGTTGGTCTTCTGACCTGTCCGCGCCGGTTACGCCGGTGCGCGGCCGAGACTACAGTTCTCCCGCCATGGTCCGCAGAACCGCGCCGTTGTTGCTCTCGATCCTCGGTTCGCTTGCGGTGCTGCCTGCGCATGGCGGCCAATACCGAGGACCCGGTTGGCCGGTGGCCGGGCCGCCGCCGACCCTCGGCGGCGGTGGTGGTCCGACCACGGGCGGTCCCGGCGGACCGAGCGCACCGGCGCCGACCGGCGGCGGTGCGACCACTGGTGGCCGTTCGTTGTCGCCGGACTCCACCAACTGGCAGACCTGGTGGGAGTTCAACAAGGATTCGTTCCTCGAACTGCGCGCCGCGATCCACGAAGTCGCCGTGACCGGCTCGGACGATTTCTATCTCGGTTCCCGTCGCTCCTCGCCGCCGATCGACTTGCTGGCCCCCACCGAAGTGGATCTGTGCGAGCGCGTGGTGCCCGCACTCGCTGGCCTGCTCGGGCGCGAGCGCAACCGCGACATCCAGAGTGCGTGCCTAGTGGCGCTCGGCAAGATCGGCCGCGATGCGCCGGCCATCGACCTCGAGAAGACCCTGTCGGGTTCGATCGTGCGCGACGACCAGGAAGTGCGGGAGACGGCGGTGTTGTCGCTCGGCATCGCCGGGCGATCACGCGCCATGGCGACGCTGTCGGCGCTGCTGCGCGACCAGCCCGAGGGCCGGCGCCTGCTCGATCGCGCGGAGGTCGGTGATCGGACGCGCGCGTACGCGGCGTGGGGTCTCGGCCAGCTCGCGTGGCGTTCGAAGGACGGTGCGGAGCGCCAGACCGTGCACGATCTGCTGCTGCCGTTGCTGAAGAACCCGGACGAGAAGTCGCGCGACGTTCGTGTCGCGGCGGTGAACGGACTCGGACTCCTCGCGGCCGATCCCGCGGCGAGTTCTTCGCGCCGCCTGGCGTGGCGGACAGTCGAAGAGCTGCTGGTCTGGTTCGAAGCGGACATCGGCCGCGGCGACGAAGTCGTCCAGGCGCACGCACCCATTGCGGTTGCCCGCCTGCTCGGCCGCGGCGTGAGCCCGCTGCACCAGCGGTGCAAGCAGTTGTTCGCCGCGACCCTCGCCGCGACGAAGCGTCGCAGCAATCCCATTCTGCAGTCGGCCGCGATCGCACTCGGCATGCTCGCGGAACCCGCCGAACGCGAGGCCGAGGATGTGCCGTTCTCTGCAGTGCTCACCGACTTCTTCGAGAAGGGGCACGATCGCCAGGCCCGCTACTTCGCGCTGATCTCGCTCGGCCGGATCGGCGGAGCGGCGAACCGGGATTGGCTGCTGCGCGCGTACCAGCGGACGAACCAGGCGCCGGATCGGCCGTGGATGGCGATTGCCGTCGGCATCGTGGCGGACCAGACCGCCCGTCACGGTGAGACGGACGCGACATCGGCGCGGATGCTGATGGAGGATCTGGAAGAACAGAAGAACGACGACACGCGCGCGGCGATCGCCGTGGCGCTCGGGCTCACGCGGCACGCGTCGGCCTCGCCGTTGCTGCTGCGCCTCCTGCTCGATCACGAGGGCGACGAACGCATGGCGGGCTACTTCTGCGTATCGCTCGCGCTGTTGGGGGATCGGTCGAGCACCTCTTCGTTGGCTGACGTGATCGAGCGCTCGCGCCGGCGCCCCTTCCTGTTGCAGCAGGCCGCTGTCGCTCTCGGCCGCCTCGGCGACAAGGACGCTTCGATTCGACTGGTGCAGATGATGAAGGAGGCCGAGAGCACCGCAGTGCTTTCCGCGCTCGCCATCGCCGTCGGACAGATCGGCGATCGGCGATCGATCGAGCCCTTGCTGACGATCTTGGCGGATGAGGATCAAACCAAACTCGCGCGCGCCTTCGTCGCGGCTGCACTCGGCAGCATCGGGGACAAGGATCTGTTGCCGTGGAACGTGCCGCTGTCGCGGGACTGCAACTATGCGGCGCAGGTGGACACCCTCACGAATGGCGCCACCGGCGTCCTCGACATCCTCTAGAACTGATGCCTCGAGTGGATCACTTGCCCCCGCCGGTCGAAGTCGGCCCGGGTTGCGTTGATCACGCGGCGGGTTGTCTGACGGTCCTGTCGGCCGTGAAGCTGAGCGGGTGGATGCTGTGTTCGCCCCAGTCCTGGCGC
>JAEUHQ010000219.1 GCA_016794565.1 Planctomycetota bacterium
CACCGGCAGGGTCTTGAAGCCGAGGCCGAACGTGCCGGTCTGCACCGCGGCGATGGTCCCGGACGCGCCGAGGAAGACGAACGCGGCGGGGATGGTGATCATGCCGCCGAAGCCGACCTCGAACAGTTCGTTGGTCGCCGACGCGGTGAGCCCGGACACGATGACGTCGTCTTTCCTCCGCAGATACGACGCGTAGTTGATGATCACGCCGAAGCCGACCGAGAGGCTGAAGAAGATCTGCCCCGCCGCCGCGAGCCATGTCTGCGGGTTGGCGAGCACCTCGAACGACGGGTTCCACATCTGGCCGAGGCCGTTCGCCACGTTCTGCTCCGGATGGGCCGGGTCCGGGGCGCCGAGCGTCAGCACGCGGACGAGCACGACCAGCGCGCACACCGCCATCACGGGCATCGCGAACTGGCAGAACTTCTCGATGCCCTTGCTGATGCCGCGATAGACGAGCACGACGTTGATGGCGAACACGATCGCCCAGAACACGACCGACTGGTGGATGTCGCCGTCGAGCATCAAGCCATCGAACTTGGCCCCGGTGAAGTCGTCGAAGTGGTCGCCCGCGATCTTCGTCTGGGTCGGGATCTCCGCAGCCGCGTCGATGCCGATGCCGCCACCGACCAGGTAGTCCCACGCGTAGGCGAGGCACCAGCTCTCGATCAGGATGTAGTAGAAGTAGACGACGAGCGGGATCAGAACGCCGATCACGCCGAAGTAGCGCGCGATGGCACCCTTGCCGACGACGCCCATGATCGCGGGCGCCGAGTGGAACCCCTTGCGCCCGCCGTAGCGGCCCATCGCCCACTCGGCCCAGCCGATCGGAATGCCGAGCAGCAGCAGCGCGATGAAGTAGGGGATCATGAACGAACCGCCGCCGTTCTGCGCGGCCTGCCCCGGGAACCGCAGGAAGTTGCCGAGGCCGACTGCCGATCCGGAGACCGCGAGGATGACACCGAGGCGCGAGCCCCACTGTTGGCTGGCTTGTTTCGTCATGGGCGAGCGAGAGAGCGCCGGGACTGTCGCGTGGCGTCGCGGGTGATGCAACCGCATGCACGGGGAAAGGCGCGGGTTCGCGGTCGACTTCCCGCTTTCGCGCGCACGACCGCCGCGTTCCAATGCCGCGCCCCGACGAGGACCATGGCGAAGCCGAACAAGCGGATCCACCCGAACTCGCTCCACCTGACCGTGGCGTCCGTGCCCCGTTCCGTCGCGTTCTACACCGACAAGCTCGGCTTCCGTCTCGCCGAGGCCTACCCGGACACCGGCAAGCCGATCTGGGCGAACGTCGTTCTCGCGGGGCAGTCGGTGATGCTCGGCGAACTGCCGACCCTCGCCGAAGCGCGCCAGCGCGGCATGGAGCAGGAGCAGATCGAACTGCTGAAGCAGGACGCGCGCTCGATCGCACGCGGCTCGATCGGCGTCGGCGCGGCCTATTACCTGCGAGTGAAGAACGTCGACGCGTTCGCGCGCCGACTCAAGAAGAAGCGCGTGCGCCCGCTCGTTGCACCCACCACGCAGCAGTACGGCCTGCGCGAGTGCCACGTAGCCGACATCGATGGCTACCGGCTCGTGATCTACGCACAGGTGCCGGCGGCCCAGATTCCCGCGCCGCCCGGAGAGTGATCGCGGCGCGACGAGCGGGTCGGTTCACGACGCGGAGAGCCCGTTGCGCAGCTTCTCGGCGGAAGCGGCGGCCGGATACGAGTTGATGTACATGTCGCCGCCGAGTTCGAGACCGGCCATCTGGCCGGTGCGCGGCTGCAGTTCGAAGTGCCAGTGGAAACACTCGCCCGGCACGCGATGCAGCCACATGTTGAAGGCCGGCCGGTGCAGGCCGCGGGCGACCGCGGTGAACAACGCGTGCATCGCCGCGGCGAGTGAGTCGGCGTCGGTCTCGAGGAAGTCGTCGTCGCAAGCGCGGGGCAGCAGCCACGTCTCGTGCGGCAGCTTCGGGGGGTCGGGCGTGAGCACAACGTGGTCGCGCGAGGCGAACACGAGGCGGCCGTCGCGTTCTGCGGTGGCGATCGTCGCGCACCAGGGGCAGCGGGCGAGAGTGCTGGTCTGCGCGCGTTCGAGTTCGACGCGGGGCGGCAGCGCGGCGAGGCCCAGGATCTGGCTGTGGTTGTGTTCGATCGATGCACCGGCGAGGGCGCCGACGTTCTTGAAGAGGTAGGTGCACGCCACGCCGGGGCGCTCCTCGATCGAGCGCACGCGGAGCTGCCACAGCTCGATTGCCGCCCGCAACGAGGCGGAGTCGAGATCACCGGGCTGGTCGTGGTGCGCCGGACCCTCGGCGATGACCTCGTGGTGTTCGTTCGCGGGGTACTTGTTCGTGAACGAGCGGGCGAACCATGCGCCTTCGCAGTCCGTGATCGAGTCCGTGGTCGGCGGCGTCTCGTGCTCGTTGCCGCGGCAGAACGGGCACGGACGTGCGACCTTGTGCGCGCCGGTGTGCATCGGGCGCTGCTGGCGCTGCGGCGCCATCAGGATCGGTCGCCCCGTGGTCGGGTCGACGAGGAGGCGGGGGCCGGACGCGGCGTCGTTCATCCGCCCTTCTTCACGCAGTCGTGGCACGAGGTGCAATGCCGGGAACCGCGAACGAACGCTTCGCGAGCCAGATCGCCGTGCGCGAGGCGGGCCTCGAGTCCGACCTGCATCAGCCACGACTCGGCGTCGAGTGCCTTGCGGGCGAATCCCGGCGTCGAACGGTCCTCGAGCGCGCCGTAGCCGAGGCGCATTCCCGCGGCCGCCGTGTTCGCCGCGTCGGCCGCGGCGCGGAGGTCGGAGCCTTCGCCGTCCACGAGGATCCGGCGCAGACGGTCGTGGTGGGTGCCGACGTCGAGCATGTTGCTTCGCCACGAAGGGCGAGCCGTCTCCGCGATCGGCGCAGGAGGCGACGGCGGCGGCGCGTCGGGAGACGAGCACGCCGGGAACAGCAGGGCGCCGAGGAACAGGGAGCGACGGTCCATCGCGGCGAACTGTAGCGGGCGCATCGGCACCAGTCAGCGAGCGAGTCCGGCCCGCGCGAGCAGCGCCGGCAACACACTCGCGGCGGAGTCGCGCACCCTCTTCGTGTCGTAACGGAGCATGGTGTGGTCCGCCTTCACGAAGTCACCGCCGCAGAGCACGGAACGCACGTGGCGCTCGTCCGCGGTGTAGACGAGTGCGGGGGCGATGGACGGCGGATCCTGGCCGGTCGGCACGTGGAGCAGCGGGTCGTCGAACGCGATGAGCGCCACGTCGGCGCGCAGACCGGGGCGCAGGCTGCCGACCTCCTCGTCGAGGCCGAGCGCGATCGCGCCGCCGCGTGTCGCGAGCCACAGCGCCTTCTCCGCGCGCAGTGCGCCCGGTCCCGCCGCGTGGCACTGCAGCAGCGCGGCCTGGCGCAGTTCCGTCAGCATCGACAGACGATCGTTGCACGGGGCACCGTCGGCGCCGATCGCGATGCGCAGGCCGAGGCGAAGGTACGCCGGGATCGGGGCGACGCCGGAGCCGAGCTTCAGGTTCGTGCTCGGGCAGTGCAGGACCGCGGTCTTCGTCGCACGCAGAAGGTCGCGTTCGCGCGCGGACGTGTGCACGCAGTGGGCCAGCGACGTGTTCTCGCCGAGCAGGCCCTGGTCGTGCAGCACCTCGATGTAGTCGCGGCCGCAGCGGGTGCGCACGATCTTCACTTCGTCGGGGTGCTCGGCGGCGTGCGTGTGCACGCGCAGCCGGCACTGCTTCGCGAGCGCCGCGGCGTCGCGCGACAGGCCGTCGCTGCACGACAGCACGAAGCGCGGCGCGACCGCGATCGACAGGCGGCCGTTGCGGCCGTGGAACTGGCGCCACAACGCTTCCGTGCGCGCGAGGTTGTCGGCGGCGGACGTGGGCAGACCGGCGGGCACGCCGCCGTCGGTCTCGTCCATCAGGCAGTTGCCGACGATCGCCGTGATGCCGGCCGCGATCGCTTCTTCGCAGGTGACCTCGGTGTGTCGCACCGACTCCATCGTCTGCACGGTCGTCGTGCCGCCGGCGAGCAGTTCGGTGAACGTCAGCTGCGCGCTCGCCCTCGTGGACGCGGCGTCGTGTGCGTTCTCGAGCGGCCAGATTCGCTGCTGCAGCCAGGGCAGCAGCGGCAGGTCGCACGCGAGTCCGCGGAACAGGGTCTGCGTGCAGTGCACGTGACCCTGCACGAACCCGGGCAGGGCGACGTTTCCCTTCCCGTCGACGGTGCGTTCGCCCGCTCGTGGCTCGAGGTCGCCGATGCCCACGATGCGGTCGCCGCGGATGCGCATGTTCCCGCGTCGAACGTGTCCGAGCGGTGCGTTGTCGGGGCCGTCCATCGGCACCAGCACGACGTTCTGGAGGAGCCAGGTCGCGTCGCTCGTCACGGATTGTCCAGCACGCGGATCGAGCGTGCTCCCGGCAGGATCTCGGCGACCGTCGGCACGCGGCCGTCGTTCTGAGCGTAGGCCCGGAGCTGGCAGTGCACGCGCACGGCCGTCCCGGGCCGGTACGCGAACCAGCGGCCCGCACTCTCGAAGTGTTCGGCGAACGGCGGGGGATCCAACTCGAGGGAGCGGACGACGAGTGCGCGAGTTGTCGACGGGAGCGGCAACCGGCCATCGTCGGCGACGACGAATTCGGCCGCGAGATCGTGGTCGACGAACTCCGGGTACCACGCCGCGGGAACGGTCGAGCACGCCGCGAGTGCGATCAGGATGACGGACGCGACAGCGCGTTTCCCTGCGCGTGGTCGATGGGTCGGTGCAGGCGATCGGGCTAGCATGCGGCGATGGCGGGTGTGGCCGTGCGCGCCAATCTACTGTGCGTCACCTGGTCCGCGGCACGCGGCCACGTGTTCTTGTTCGACCTCGAGTCGCGGCGCCCGATGTCGCGATGGGTGATGCCCGCGTGCGAACGCGGCTGGTCCGACGCGGCGGGCGTCGCGATGGACGCGCACTTCCACATCTTCGTCGCGGACCCGCACAACGGACGGGTCCGACACTTCAGCGCGTTCGGGCGCCACCTCGGCGACCTCGGCTTCGCGAGTCCGAACGTCGGTGACGCGGTGCAGGATCGGCCGGGCGTGCTGGACCGCCCACACTCGGTGGCGCTCGTCGACGACGTCGTTCTCGTCGGCTGCGGTGACCGTGCCCGGCGCCGCGGCGTGCAGCGCTTCGCACGGAACGGCTCCGTGCTGCGCCCGCTCGCGTCGGGCGGCGACGTCGAGGCGACCTTCGGAGCGCCGCGAGGGATCCACGTCGACGAAGCCGGCATCTGGGTCGCCGACACGCTGCGCGGACGATTGCAGCGGTTCCGGCGCGATGGCACGTTCGTCGCGCACGTGCCCCTGGAACGCGGTGGTGTAGCGGCGCGGCCGGTCGCCGTGCTGCGGCTCCGCGACGGGGGCTTCCTCGTCGTGGATCGCGGCGACGATCCTGGCATCTTCGCGCTGGACGAACTCGGCGCGCCGACGAACGTGGCCCGGTCGATGGCGCGTCGCGTCGCGGACCCTGTGACGCTCGCCGCAGACGAACGTGGTCGGATCTACGTGCTCGACCGCGGCGGCGAGCGCGTCGTTCGCTTCGGCCGCGACCTCGCGTTCGACGGCGTCGTGGTGGATCTCGAAGAACATCTCGACGACTACGAGCCGCAGGCGTGACGAGTTGTCTCGGTGTCGCCGGCAAAGAACTGGAGAAGCGCGCTTGCGCCGCGCCGCGTAGTCGCTAAGAGTTCACGCGCTGTCAGTGGTCGTCCACACCGACCGGTCAGCCACTTGCGCGCGCTCGACGATTTGCCTGTGGAGAACGGTCCACGCGACCTTCGCTGCCGGAACGAGAGCCATGCAAGTGGGGTCGGCATGGACGACGCGGCGGCACTCGTCCTCTGTTCGTGTGTTCTGTTCCGTGGCTGATCGGGCGGTGCGGTAGGCGCAGCGGCTCGGGTTTCGTCCCGTGTCGGCGCTCCGGGCTGTTCGGCGCCGTTGGAGGGGTCCGTGGATCGAATTCGCATCCGGGGTGGTCGCGGTCTGCGCGGCACCGTCCGCGTCTCTGGTAGCAAGAACGGCGCTCTGCCGATCCTCGCTGCGTCGCTGCTCGTCGATGGCCCGATCCGGCTCACGAACATGCCGCGGCTCACCGACGTCGAGAACCTGCTGCGGATCCTCGGCAAGCTGGGCGTGGTGCATCGCTGGTTCGAAGACGGCGTGCTCGAGCTCGAGGCCAAGGACAAGACCGTCTACACCGCGCCCTACGACCTGGTTCGCACGATGCGGGCGAGCTTCGTCGTGCTGGGCCCGCTGTGGGCGCGTCGCGGCGTCGCGCGCGTCAGTTATCCCGGCGGCTGCGTGTTCGGCCATCGTCCGGTCGACCTGCACCTGAAGGGGCTGCGCGACATCGGCGGCAACGTCGAGATGGCCGACGGCTATGTCACGATCAGCGGACGTCCGAGCGGCGGCCCGGTGTTTCTCGGCGGCAACATGGGTTCGACCGTGTTGGGCACGGCCAACGTCCTCATGGCGGCGACGCTCGCGAAGGGAACGACCTACCTCGAGTCCGCGGCGATGGAGCCCGAGATCGAGGATCTCTGCCACTTCCTGAACGCGTGCGGCGCGAAGATCAGCGGCATCGGCAGCCACCTGCTCGTGATCGAAGGCGTCGACACGCTGCACGGGTGCGAGTGGCGGATGATCCCGGATCGCATCGAGGCCGGCACGTTCCTGTGCGGCGCGATCATGCTGAACAGCGACGTCGTCGTTCAGGACTGCAACCCGATGCATCTGCTCGCCGTGATCGATCGCATGCGCGCTGCCGGTGCGAATGTCGAGCTGGGTCGCGACTACATTCGCGCGATGCCGACGCCGTCGGGCCGCTTGCGCGCGGTCGATGTCACCACGATGGCCTATCCGGGCTTTCCGACCGACCTGCAGGCTCAGTTCATGGCGCTCATGGCGCGCGCGGACGGAGTCTCCGTGATCACCGAGAAGATCTACCCGGAGCGCTTCATCCATGCGGCTGAGCTGCAACGCCTCGGCGCGCGCATTCGCCGCGAGGGCCCGAGCGCGATCATCGAGGGGATCGAGGAGCTGCGCGGGGCACCTGTGATGGCCAGCGACCTTCGCGCGTCGGCAAGCCTCGTGCTCGCCGGACTCGTTGCGCGCGGCGCGACCGATGTGCGGCGCGTGTACCACATCGACCGGGGCTACGAGCGCATCGAGCAGAAGTTGCAGCACATTGGCGCCGACATCGAACGCATCAGCGAAGGCTGACGGAACTGATGCCTCGAGTGGATCACTTGCCCCCGCCGGTCGAAGTCGGCCCGGGTTGCGTTGATCACGCGGCGGGTTGTCTGACGGTCCTGTCGGCCGTGAAGCTGAGCGGGTGGATGCTGTGTTCGCCCCAGTCCTGGCGC
>JAEUHQ010000005.1 GCA_016794565.1 Planctomycetota bacterium
GCATGAGCGTTCGCGGACGATCGTTCCTCTCGAGGGCGGTGTCACCCATGTGCCCGGACACGGCGCGGCATGACGAGCGGCGATGGAAGGCGGATCGCTGTGCGGATGGCCACCCCGGCGCGCCCGCGTGGTTCGGGGGACCCTGCAACCTCGTCGCTCCGCTCCTCGGCTTGCAGCTTCCCCCGAACCACGCGATCCCCGGTCTGTGCACCAACTTGGCCATGCAGAGTGTCACCCATGTGCCCGGACAGAAGTGTCACCCATGCTCCCGGTTGCACCAAGGGCGCGCTCAAACGAGCGCTTGAGACTCTTGCGGTCCATGCCGAGATCTCTTGCTGCGCGGTGCAGCGACATGTCCGGTTCGAGCAGCTTCGACACCACTTCGAACATCCGGCCGCGGAGCCGGAGTCGCATTTCCACAAGAGCGGCCCGGATTTCCCGCTGCTCTCCGGCCGGTAGAGGGCCGTCATAGGGGGCTCCTGGGTGGCTTCCATCCAGGTCGCCGGCATCGAGGGTGAGGGTCCCCCGCCGTCCACCCAGTCGCCTTACGCGATGCTGGGCAACCTTGAACGCCCAGGCGGCCAGACTCTGGATCGTCTTGCCGCTCAGAATTGCCTGTTCCCATTGACGCACCGTGTCGTCCGCGGCGTCCGAGACGATCTGGTGGTTCCTGGTGAGGTGCATCGCCCCACGTTTGGCGGCGGCCTCAACAAGATGTAGCGCGCGTGCCAGGTTCTCCATTCGGCCTCCGTGGCGTCGCAAGGCGACAGTATCTCCGTAGCCATGGGTCCGCAACGCGCAGGGGTCGCACAGAGGCCCTGCATGGCCCACACCGCTCGTGGGATGTCGGCGTTTGCCGGCGACGCGGGTTGGCAGAACGCGGCGGGGTGGATCAGGCGTCCGCACTGCGGCCGAGTACGTGCTGCAGGAGGCGCGGCAGACGCTGTCGCCAGCTGTCTTCGTTGTGGATCCCTGGCACTTCGTCGGCAAGCACGCGTCCGTCGCCGTGTGTTTCGAGCACGTCGAACAGGCGGCGGCAGTGTTCGCGGATCGGAGCGCGTTCGCCGGTCGAACAGCGTGCTCGCAGAGGAGACCGTCCATGACGCGGTGCAACTGCAGCGTGCCCGACTGCTGCCACGCCGGCACCGAGCGGTGGTTCGCCGGTTCGAAGGCCTTGTGGCGTCGTTCACCAGGACGACCGGCAGCGGCTTCGATCCGCGCAGTTCGGCGGCCGGGACGGGGCGAGCAGCATACCGACGAAAGCGCGCGGCGACGGATACGGCGAAGGCAGCAGCACCACGCTCACTCCCGCCGGTTGAAGCGGTGCGCCGGTTCAGGGTCTGGAGCCGGCGAGTCTCAGAAGGCGCCCGCGGTCAACTGCAGCGCGTTCGTCGCGGTGATGTTCGTCACGGTGCCGAGCGTGTCGACGCCGAACGGGATCATCTGGTGGAAGAACGTCAGGCCGACCAACGGCGGCACGTTCGGCAGGAACAGCGACGACTCGGCGCTGCCGGTCGTCGTCGCGAGGGGCTGGACGACGTCCGGTTGGACCAGCAGATCACAACCGGGCATCGCCTGCGCGAACACGTTGACCAGCGGCAGCGCCCCTCGAGGGATCGACGTGAAGGACGTGGTGGCGACGACGAACGCGGAGGTGGGCAGGCCGGTGCCCAGCGTACGCAACGTCGTTTCGACCCATGGCAGGGTCAAGGCGACGAGCGTGTTGCCGTTGCAACCCGTCGCGCTCGAGGACGCAGTCGCCGGACACGTCGAGGCGAGCATGGCGAGATGCGCGCTGAAGCTGCCGTCGGCCGTCCAGAAGGGACCTCCCGCGACCAGGCGGCCGAGCCGATCCACTGCGAGTCCGAGAGGCGCGGCGTCGAGCCCCGCACCGCCGAGGGCCGACCACGTGGTCCCGTCCCAGCGGGCCAGGTGACCCGCGCTGGTCCCACCGACCGAGCTGAAGTGGCCAGCGGCCGCGAGATCACCACCGGGCAGCACCGAGGCACTCGTGACGCCGACGTCGAGACCGCTGCCCATCGTTGCCCAAGTGCTGCCGTTCCAGCGCGCGATGTTGTTGGCCACGACCCCGCCGACCGCGGTGAACGTGCCGCCCACGACGAGGTCGCCGTTCGGCGCGGCGATCACCATGTTCAGGAAGCCGCTCACGGTGCCGAGTTGCGTCCACGAACTGCCGTTCCATCGCGCGAGGGTGTCGCCGTTGTAGAGGGCGACGACGTCGCCGTCGGGCATACCGACGAGCCGGTCGACGGTCCCGGGCAACCCGCTGCCCAACGGGGCCCAAGTGCTGCCGTTCCAGCGCGCGATCCTCTGGAAGGCCGAGGTGCCGATGGTGGTGAAGTCGCCGCCGATGACGACGCTGCCGTCGGCCATTCCCTCGATGCACAGGATGCGATCGTTCGCCGTTGCCGACAACGCCGACCAGAAGGAGCCGAACCGCCTGAACACGTAACCCTGGTAATTCACGGTGAGGGGGACGTTGTAGTTGCCGCTCATGAAAAGCTGTCCGGCACCGGTTCCGGCGAATTGCAGGGAGCTGAGTGGCTGCGAGGGGGCGGGACCGAGGCCAGACCACGTGGTTCCATTCCACAGCGCCGGGCCGCCGCCAGGGGCGAGGTCCGGAACCGACGTGAACGCCGCCGACGCGAACACGTCGCCGTTCGGCATGGCGCGCAGGTGCGTGAGTGGCCCACTCATCCCGGAGCCCATGGCAAGCCACGCGCCGCTGCTCCAGCGGGCGGCCCGGCTCACGTTCGAGGTGCCCGCGGCCGTGAACGCTCCACCCGCGACGAGATCACCGCCGGGCAGAGCCAGCACGGCTGCGACGTGGTTGTTGGTGCCACCGCTGACCGTCGCCCAGGCAAAGCCGTTCCAGCGGGAGACGCCGCCCGGGAACGATCCACCGGCGAACAGGTCCCCGTTGGCCGCGAGGTGGAGGCTGTTCACACCGGAGATGCCGGTCGAAGTGGCGCCGAACCCGGGGAACATCGACACCCAAGCGACTCCGTTCCATCGCGCGATCCGTGCGGCAGGCGTGGTGAAGTCGCCGCCCGCTACGAAGTCGCCGTTCGGCATTACGGCCAGCGCATAGATCCGTTCGTTGAAGGTCGTGGCCGACACCGGGTGCCAGGTGGTGCCGTCCCATCGCGCGATCTTGCTGGCCGGCGTGGAGCCTGCGAAGGAGAAGCTGCCACCGGCCAGCACGTCGCCGTTCGGCAACACCGCGAGGCTGTAAACAATGCCGTTCATGCCGGTGCCGAGCGGTGACCAGCTCGCTCCGTCCCAGCGGGCGATGTTGTTCGCGGGTGACGAACCTGCCTGGCTGAACTGGCCGCCGACGATCAGATCGCCATTGGGCCGCACCGCGAGCGCGTAGACACCGCCGAGGATGCCGCTGCCCAGGGCGGTCCACGTGGTCCCGTTCCAGCGGGCGATCCGGGTGGCCGGCGTACCACCAGCCGTCGAGAAGTTGCCGCCGGCGATCAGGTCGCCGTTCGGCATTGCCACGGCCGCATACACGCCACTGTCGAAGCCGCTCCCGATCGGCGACCAGAGTCCGGAGACCGGATCCCACGTGGCGATGCGCGACGCCGGCGTCGACCCGGCAGCGGTGAAGTCGCCAGCGACGACCACGAGGGCGGAGGCCGGTCCGGGACCGTCCGGATCCCACGACGTCAGTGCGCGCACGGTCGAGTTGGTGCCGGCAAATCCCTCCCCCGGCAACCACACGTTTGCGCATTGGGCCTGCAGCGCCGGTGCCAGGGAAGCGGCGAGAAGGGCAGACAACCAGCGGGTGACGCGGGCTTGCATGAAGGTCCTGGGCACGAAAGGTGGAGACCTTACTACCGACGCGCCCTGCCTGCAGCGCCACCTTCGGCGGGGTGGATCAGGCGTCCGCACTGCGGCCGAGTACGTGCTGCAGGAGGCGCGGCAGACGCTGTCGCCAGCTGTCTTCGTTGTGGATCCCTGGCACTTCGTCGGCAAGCACGCGTCCGTCGCCGTGTGTTTCGAGTACGTCGAACAGGCGGCGGCAGTGTTCGCGGATCGGAGCGCGTTCGCCGTCGCCGATGTCGGCGCCGATCCGTGCGCGCAGCGGTCCAGCGGCTTGCGCGGCGCGGGTCAGGAAGCCGTCGTCGACCCACGCCGACGGCGACAACGCGATCGCGCCGCCGAAGACGTCGGGTCTCGTGATCGCGCCGAACAGCGCGGACACGCCGCCGATCGAGGAGCCGAGCAGCACACGGTCGGCGGCGGCGCGCGACACCGTCATGCCGCGAAGCCTGGCTTCCACGGCGGGCAGCACTTCGTGTTCGAGCAGATCGAGGTAGGCCTCGCCGAACCCGCCGAACTCCGAACCGCCGAACTGCGCGCGCACGGGCACGTACTGGTCCGCGCGCGAACCCGCATGCGTCGCGATCGCGACGACGATCGCGGGGCGCACCGCGTGTTCGCAGAGCAGGCCGTCCATGACGCGGTGCAACTGCAGCGTGCCCGACTGCTGCCACGCCGGCACCGAGCGGTGGTTCGCGGGCTCGAACGCCTTGTGTCCGTCGTTGACGAGCACGACCGGCAGCGGACGTCGTCCGCGCAGTTCGGCGGCCGGGACGTAGATCCGCAGCATGCGCATTCCCGGCAGCCGCACGCAGTCGAGCAGCACGTCGTCGATCTCACCGCGGCCGTTCCGCGGCATGCCGAGCGCGTGCAATTCGGGCCTCGGCGCGAGCGCCTGCAGTTCCGAAGGTACGTCGTGCGCGATGCGACAGGCCATCCGAGAGGGCGGCGGAGTCTAGCGCGCGCCGGCGGGATGCCCACCGGGCTCGTGTGCGGCGGTGCGAGGGGCCGTGTGTGCCCGACTCGGAGGACCGTCAACGTTGCGTTCGCGCCTCAGACGTTGCCGATGTGGCCGCGCAATGCCGTTCGAAGTGATCGCCCCGAACGGGTTCACCGGAGTGCTCGGGAACACGATCGTCGTCGCGAAGAAGTCGATCCCGAGCAGCGACGGGTCGACCGGGAGCGCGAGCGAGAACGCGTGCGACGAGCCGGTGATCGCGAACCCGAACAGCACGTCGAGCGCGGACCGCAGCCCGCAGCCGGGCACGCCGATCACGGCGAGGTCGTCGGCCGATGGATCGCTGGTGCCGAACACCTCGATGCCGAACAGCGAGGTCGGGTTGATGCCCGTGCAGTCGAGGCTCCAGTTCTGGCCGATCAGCGGGCGGCTCGTGGCCGCGAGCGACAGGCCATTGCAGCCGGCGCCGAGCGCGGTGTTCTTCGCCATCGAGCCGACCGTGCCGTCGTAGACCGCGTAGAGACCGAGGCCGTTCTCCGTCACGAGGATCTGCGCGCCCGGGCCCGCATTGGCCGTGAGTGAGATCGAGTTGCCGTTCGAGTGGTGCAGCGAAGCGAAGCCGGTGAAGAGCGGATGTGGGCTGCTGATCAGCCACGCTTCGGTGAAGTTGTTCAGCACTCCGAGCGTGAGCCCGAATTGCTGGAGGAACGGATTCAGGCTGGCGGGATTCGACGCGGCTGCGCCGGCGCCGACGTAGACGTTCCCGCCGTTCTCGACGTACTGCGAGCACGTTGGCGTCGATCGGTGTGCCGATCACGAACACGCCGTCGTACTGCTGCAATGTCGCCAGATTGAGGGTGCCCGCCGTGGACACGGTCCACGTGTGACCGGCGGCGGTCATCGTGCTCGACAGGTGGGCGCTCGTGACGCCGAAGTTGGAAGGCCACGCTCGGAAGTTGCCCGGCTGTCCGCCGTGGAAGTGCCCGAACTCGTGCGCGACGACGGAACTCACGACCGCGATCGCCGAGGGCACCATCGGCGCGGCGGAGTGGGCGGAGACGTGCCGCCGGCACGGGATCGGCGAGGAGCCTCTGTCCGGCCCGGCAGCCACGACGTGATCAGTCGTCGCGTTCGTCGTCCTCGTCGTCGCTGGGCGCGCACGGCAGGCCGCCCTTGCTCTTCACGCCGGCGTCCTTCGCATGCACGTAGGTCGGGTCTCCGCGCCGCCCGCCGCGGCCGTTCGCGCCATCGCGCCGCGCCTGCAGCGCCACCTTCGGCGGGTTGATCGGGATCAGGCACTGCGGCCCGCTGCCGATCAGGTCCTTGCGGCCCGCGTCGAGCAGTGCCTTCCGCACGACGAACCAGTTCTCCGGCTTGAAGTACTGCATCAGCGCGCGCTGCACTTCGCGGTCCTTCAGCTTCTTCACCGTCTCGACGGGCTGCATCGTCATCGGGTCGAGGCCGGTGTGGTACATGCACGTCGCGATGTCCATCGGTGCCGGGATGAAGTCCTGCACCTGTCGCGGCCGGTAGCCGCGCGCCTTCAGGAACACGGCGAGTTCGATCATCTCGTTCACGCCGGAGCCTGGATGCGACGCGATGAAGTAGGGGATCAGATACTGCTCCTTCCCGGCGCGCGCGCTCGCCGCCGCGAACTTGCGGGCGAACTCGTCGAACGTCGTCGTCGCCGGCTTCTTCATCAGCGACAGCACCTTCTCGCTCGTGTGCTCCGGCGCGACCTTGAGCTGGCCGCCGACGTGGTGCCGCGCCATGTCCTCGAGGTACTCGTCGTCGAAGCGCGCGAGGTCCATGCGGATGCCACTCGCGACGCGCACCGATTTCACCCCCGGCGTCTCGCGCACCTTCTTCAGGAGCTGCTTCGTCGGGCCGTGGTCCGTGCCGAGCAGCTTGCACACGGTCGGGTGGATGCACGACAGGCGGCGGCACTTCGCCTCGACGTCGGGTCGCGTGCACCGCATCTGGTACATGTTCGCGGTCGGGCCGCCGACGTCGCTGATCGCACCCGCGAAGTCGGGATCGGCGGCCATGCGCTGCACTTCGCCGAGGATCGACCGCTGACTCCGGCTCTGGATCGCGCGGCCCTGGTGCATCGTGATCGAACAGAACGTGCAGCCGCCGAAGCACCCGCGCATCGTCGTCACGCTGTCCTTGATCATCGTGTGCGCCGGGATCGGCTCCGTGTAGCGCGGATGCGGCTTCCTCGTGTAGGGCAGGTCGTAGACACGGTCCATCTCGCGTTCGTCGAGGGCGAGTGCGGGCGGATTCACGACGAGCAGGCGGTCGCCGTGCTTCTGCACGAGGCGACGGCCGTTCTTCGGATTGGTCTCGTGGTGGAGCAGGCGCGTCGCGTGCGCGAACGCGACCTTGTCGGCGGTGATCTGTTCGCAGCTCGGCAGTTCGACGGTGACGTTGTCACACGCGGCGTCGTGCCATTCGTGCGCGGGCAGCGACTCCTTCGATCCGAGCAAGTACGCGACGCCGCGCAGGTCGCGACAGTCGGCGATCTTCTTGCCGTCGCGCAGGCGGCGGCAGACCTCGACGATCACGCGTTCGCCCATGCCGAAGCCGAGCAGATCGGCCTTGCTCGTGACGAGGATGGACGGGCGCACGGTCTCCGACCAGTAGTCGAAGTGCGCGATGCGACGCAGCGACGCTTCGACACCGCCCGCGATCACCGGCACGCCGGAGAACGCTTCTCGGCATCGTTGCGCATACACGTTCGTCGCTCGATCGGGGCGCAGCTCGATGCGACCACCGGGCGAGTACGCGTCGTCGTTGCGCCGCTTCTTGTTCGCCGTGTAGTGGTTGATCATCGAGTCCATGTTCCCGGCACTGACCGCGAAGCAGAGCCGCGGACGCCCGAACTGGCGGAACTCACTCGCGTCGTTCCAACGCGGCTGCGGCAGGATCGCCACGCGGAACCCTTCCGCCTCGAGCAATCGCCCGAGCAGCGCGGCGGCGAACGACGGGTGGTCGACGTAGGCGTCGCCCGACACGAAGACCACGTCGACCTCGTCCCAACCGCGTGCCTTGATCTCCGCCGCGGTCGTCGGCAGGAAGGCGCTCGCGGGCGGTGTGCTGCAGGGAGTGGGCGAGGCGGGGGCCATCGAGGGCGAGCATGGTAGCGGAGCTGTGGCGCCGGTGGCGTGTGCGCGGGGGGCGCGATCGGCGGACGGATCGATTCTGGCGGATTCGGTGCAGGCGCGCCGTGCGTCGGTCCCGTACCAGGGCTGCGGTCCGAGTGGTTTTCCGTGCGGGAGTGTCGGAGGCGCCGGACCGGGTGCTGCCGCGGCTCTGAGCGAGGGAGGTGGTGTCGTACGTCCGTCCGCCGAGTGCGGATGTGGACGGGTTCTCGCTGCATGCGGGCGCGTGGGAGGGGATCCGTGGGATTGACAGGTCCATTTGCCAGAGCCCGGAGTTCGGGATCAGTCGCAGCGGAACCCCACCGGGGCGCGGTGGGCAGTTGGGTTTCGGTCGTCGCGACGAACGCTCTGCAGATGGGTCGCAGGAGTCGTCTGAGCATCGTCATCAGCGCTTCGCAGTGGCTGGCAGGGCTCACGCCGACGCCGGAGCCGAACGTCGACCACGACGCACGGTGCCACACCGCGAAGTTGTCGACCCCGCCGAGAGTGAACGAGCCGGCGGCACGAACCCGTGCGCATGGGCGCAGCGCAGGCTCCCCGTGACGCGCCCGAACAACGGCGGCTCCGCCGTATCGCCGAGCGCGAACGCCAGCGCGGCCACGCACGCGATCGGCAGGACCGTCGCGAGCAGGACGGCGCGGCGTCGATCGGCGCGTGGTGTCTCGGCCGGGTCGTTCATCGCTGCCGCACCGTGACGCGCGCGAGGCTGGCTCAGCGGGTCCTTCGTTCGCTCGCGGCGCGCATGGCGGGATCTTCGCGACAATCGCCCGCTCGGCAACGAGCAGCG
>JAEUHQ010000078.1 GCA_016794565.1 Planctomycetota bacterium
TGCCGCGAACTGTTCGGTCTGGTGCGAGCCTGCCCGGATGTGCAGTTTTGTCTCACTGCCGGCCGGAGCCTGCGGGCCGTCGCGGACCTCGACGGTCTGCGCGACATCTACGAGGACCTGTCGGCCCTGCGGCTCGGGTACTGGCACGACGCCGCGGTCTTGACCCGGCGCGAACAGGTGCTCGGGCAGCCCGCCGGCGAATGGCTCGAGGCGTTCGCCAACCGCTGTCGCGGCATGGGTTTGGGTGATGCGAGTCCGGACGGGGTGTACCTGCCGCCCGGGGCTGGCGGGGTGGACTACGGTCTCCTGGCCTCTTATGTACCCCGGGCTCTGTCCGCGATGCCCCTCGTCGTGGACCTCGATCCGGCCGTCCCACCGAGTGAACTTCCAGGAATCCGCGCCTGCCTCGACAAGCACGGCCTCTGACCCGGTCGCCCGGCGTAGCTGTAGCGAACCGCTGCGCCGGACCGATGGTCCAGGCGGTCCACCCCTCCCGATCCCCGTTCCGTTCCGATGAGTTCGTCGCCCTTGGCCAAACAACCACCCTCCTGGGCTGGTAGGACCCGCACCGAGGCTCTCCGGAGTCTCCTGCGCGGGCGGCGGCGTCTTCTCGTCATGACGCACAACAACCCCGACCCGGATTCCCTGGGTGGGGCGCTCGGTCTGCAGGAGTTCGCGCGGCAGGCGGCTGGTGTCGAGAGCCGCCTCGCCATCAAGGGCAAGATCCTCCGCGCCGAGAACCAGGCCATGGTGCGGGAACTCCGGATCCCCATGGACCGCATCGAGGATGTGGACCTCGCCGAGTTCGACTGTTTCGCCTTGGTCGACACCCAGCCCGGCTTCGGCCACACGAAGGTCCCCGACGGTGTGCGCGTCGACATCGTGCTGGACCACCACGTGTGCGCGGATGCCACCGTCGACCTGCGCGACGTCGCGTTCGTCGACGTCCGGCCCGAAGTCGGCGCGACCAGTTCGCTGGTGGCGAGCCACCTCATCGAAGCCGGCGTGAAGCCGAGCGCCGAAGCGGCGACGGCCCTCGCCTACGGGATCAAGACGGACACCGCGGACCTGTCACGCAACGTCACCGACCTCGACCTGAAGGCCTGGGACTTCCTCTTCCCGTTCGTCGACCGGAAGCGCCTCGTCGCGATCACGAATCCGCGGCTTCCCGCCGCCTACTTCCAGACGCTGAAGGACGCCCTCGGCAAGGTCCGCCTCTACGACGGCCTGACCCTGTGCTCGCTGGGCCGCACGACGAGCGCCGAGATGGTCGCCGAGGTCGCCGACATGCTGCTGCGCATGGAAGGTGTGCGCGCGGTGTTCTGCGGCGGCCTCGTCGGCAACAACTACCACGTGTCGGTGCGCACCGAGATCGGCGGCGACGCATGGAAGCTGATCCGCGAAGGCATGAACGACCAGGGCGGCAGCTGCGGCGGTCACGGTTCGGTCGCCGGCGGCGTCATTCCGCTCGAGTCGGGGGACGCGCGCACACTGCGCCGCCTCGAACGTCGCCTCGAGAAGAACGTGCTCGCGGCGGCCGGCCTCGCCGGCAGCAACGCCGCGGTCCTCGGCGACCGGGACGATTGACGCGCCGTCGGCGATGACCGCCGCGCGCCGCATCCTGCTGCTCGGGGGCGTCGATCCCTGCGGCGGCGCCGGCATCACCGCGGACGCCGTCGTCGCCTCCCTGCACGGCGTCGAGCCGTTGCCCGTGGCGCTCGTGCTCACCGTGCAGAACCGCCGCGCGTTCACGTCGTGGTCTCCGGTGCGCGACGCCGACTGGCGGGCGGCGTTCGCCGCCGCCTGTGCCGATGGCGATGTCCACGCGATCAAGACTGGGCTGCTCGGCAGTGCTGCGTCGGTCGCCGCGGTTGCGGACGCACTCGCGCCGTTCCGCGGCAAGGTGCCGATCGTCGTCGATCCCGTGTTCGGCGCGACCGCGGGTGGTCACGCGGCGACGGAGGACGTCGTCGCGGCCTGCCGCGAACGCCTCGTACCGCTCGCCACGGTCCTGACTCCGAACGTGCCCGAGGCACGCGCCCTGTTCGGCGAGGACGTGCGCTCGGCACTGGCACTCGGCGCCGGCGCCGTGCTGCACAAGGGCGGTCACGCCGAGGGCGAGTTCGCGACGGACGTGCTGCACACGGCAGCGGCCGAACGCCGCTTCGCGCGCCGGCGATTGCCCGTCGGCCCGGTGCACGGCACCGGCTGCGCCCTGGCGACTTCGCTCGCGTGCTGGCTCGCGCACGGCGCCGATGCCGCGCTCGCTTCGCAGCGCGCCGGCGATTGGCTGTGGTCGCGGCTCGCGGCACTCGGGCCGCCGACGGATGGGCTGCCGCGCCCCGTTCCGCTCGGGGGCGCGCAGCCGGTCGTGATCACGAACCCGTGAACATCGTCCCGATGACGCGCGCGTAGCGCTCCGCGACGACGTGGCGCCGGACCTTCAGGGTCTGCGTGAGCAGGCCGTTCTCCGGGGTCAGCGGTTCGGCAAGCACCCGGAACGTCGTCACGCGATCGCACGGCCGCGCGCCGTTCTCGCGGACCAGCAGGCGGTCGAGTTCGGCGCGCAGGCGCGAGTGCACGCGCTTGCCGTGGATCTGGCCGTCGCGCACGTCCCACTCGGCGCGCGGGACGACGTGTTCGAGCGACTCCGCGTGGGGGACGAGGAGGGCGCCGAGTCCCTTCTGGTCCTGACCGACGCACACCGCCTGTTCGATCAGCGGCGACGTCTTGAGGATCGTCTCGACCGGCTCTGGCTCGACGTTCTCGCCGCCCGCGAGCACGATCGTGTCCTTCGCGCGACCGGTGATCCACGTGTTGCCGAGGGCGTCGGTGTGGCCGAGATCGCCGGAGTTGAACCAGCCGTCCGCCGTCAGCACCTCGGCGGTCTTGCGCGGGTTCTGGTAGTAGCCGCGCATGACCTGCGGACCTTGGATCCAGAGCACACCGGTCTCGCCGCGCGAACACGGCGTCCCGTCGGGGCGCCGCGCCTCGATGCGCGTGTGCGGGAGCGGCGGCCCGATGTGGCCCGGCTCGCGCTGGTGCGGCAGGCGAACGGACGCGACGGGACTCGTCTCCGTGAGGCCATAGCCGTTCAGCAGCGGCAAGCCGATGCCGAGCAGCGTCTCGTCGACGTGCCGGGGGAGCGCGCCGCCGCCGCTCACGCAGAGTCGAAGCCGGCCGCCGAACATCCCGAGCACTTTTTCGAGCACGATGGGCCGAATGCCTGCGTGCATCAGCCGCTGGCCCATGTGTGCGCGCCGACCGCCGACCAGGCGCGCGAGGCGGAGCGCCTGGCGCAGCAGGGAGCCCCGCAGGCCGTTCGCCTTCAACGAGTGGCCGACGATCGCGTCGTGCAGCATCTCCCAGATGCGCGGCACGGCGGCGAAGACCGTCGGCCGCACCGCGGCGAGGTCCTCCTTGATGCGGCGCCGATCCGTGTAGACGAGCTGTGCGCCGGTCGCCAGCGCCAGGTAGTCCATGATGCGCTCGTACATGTGCCACGCGGGCAGCACGCTGAGGAACGAATCGTCGCCCGTGATCTGGAGCACGCCCGTCACCGTGTGCACGTTGTGCAGCACGTTGTGGTGGGTCAGCATCACTCCCTTCGGATCGGCGGTCGTGCCGCTGGTGTAGACGATCGTCAGCAGATCGTCGGGCCGGACCGCCGCACGAGCCGCGCGCAGCCGTTCGTGGTCGTGCTCCAGGAGGTGAGCGCCGCGCCGCATCAGGTCCCCGAGCGCCACCGCGCCCGGCACGTCGGTGCGCTCCTGCATCACGACGATGCGCGAGATACGCGGCAGGCGTTCGCGCGCGCGGGCGATCTCGTTCGCGACGCGGTCGTCGTCCGCGAACGCGACCGTGCAGCCGCTGTGGTCGAGGATGAACTGCATCTCCGCCGGTGACGTGTCCGACCCCCGCGGCACGTCGATCGCGCCGATGCTGGCCAGGGCCTGATCGACCAGCAGCCACTCGTAACGGTTCTCGGCGACGAGGCCGACGCGGTCGCCGTGCCCGATACCGAGGTCGAGCAGTGCGGCGGCGAGCGCATCGGTGTCGGCGGCGAACCGCGCGAACGAGATCGGCTCGGCCAGTTGCGCGCGTCGGCGCGGCAGGAAGATCCGTTCGCCGTGTCCACTCGCGTGTTCGAGCAGATCAGGGAACGTCGTCGCGATCGGAGGGATCATGACGAGCCGTGACTCGCGGGCAGACGCGGGGCGGGGAAGGTGCTGGGGACGCTTGACATCCACGGGGCGGGTCCATACGAATGCGCGCCCTCGTTCGCCGGGTCAACCCCGGGGCGCCTCGAAAAGCGCCTCAGCGGCCGGTCGGACGTCGCTCTCTTTCGTCCGGATGCGGGTGTAGCTCAGTGGTAGAGCGTCACGTTGCCAACGTGAATGTCGAGAGTTCGAATCTCTTCACCCGCTCCATTTCCTTCGCCGCAGGCGAAGGAAGCGATTCTCCGGCGGAAGCCAGGCCAACAAGGCCTCGAGCGGGCTGTGCGCCGAGGACCAGGCGCCGAGGACCGTGCACCGGGGACCAGGCGCTTCCGCCGTCAGCGCGCTGCGCGCGCGGGACGCACGGCGCCGTCGGCGAGGCCGCCGACGCTGCACGAGTTGCGGTTCCGAACCGTCGGTGCACCCTCTCGGCACGTAGCAGGCTTCATCCTCCGGTGTCCTTGATGAACCTCCGCCTCGTCGTGCTCTCTCTCGGTCTGTCGTTCTCGTCGCTGGCGGCGCAGGAGGAGCCGGCGACGCTGGAGGCGCGGGTCGAGCGCATCTTCCAGCAGCTGGCGAAGGGCGACGCACCCGGCGCCGTGGTCCTGGTCGGGCGCGGCAAGGAGATCGTGCTGCAGCGCGCGTTCGGGCTCGCGGACCTCGAGCGCGACGTGCCGCTCTCGACTGCTTCGGTCTTCGACATCGGTTCGACGAGCAAGCAGTTCACGGCGGCTTCCGTGCTCATGCTCGAACAGGACGGCAAGCTCTCGCTCGCGGATCCGCTGAAGAAGCACGTCCCGGAACTGCCGGCGTGCTTCGACCCGGTGACGCTGCGCCACCTGATGCTGCACACGAGCGGTATTCCCGACTACATCGGGCTCATGGCCGAAGCCGGCGCCGATCTCGAGGATCGCACGAAGGCGGACGAGGCGGTCGCCGCGCTCGTGAAGGTGACGGCACTCGAGTTCGCGACCGGCACGAAGTGGGCCTACTCGAACAGCAACTACTTCCTCCTGTCCGAGGTCGTCGAGCGGGTCGCGAAACAACCGCTCGCCGACTTCGCACACGAACGGATCTTCGAGCCGCTCGGCATGGCGCGGACGCACATCCACGCCGACTGCACGCAGATCGTGCCGAATCGGGCACTGTCGTACTCCAAAGGGCCGCGCGGCGGCTGGGTCTGGAACTTCAGCAACTGGGAGCAGACCGGCGACGGCGCGGTGTTCACGACGGTCGGCGATCTGTTCCTCTGGGCGCGGAACTTCACCGACGGAAAGGTCGGCGGCGAGCGCCTGCTCGCGGCGATGCGCGAGCCCGGCAAGCTCGACGACGGAACTGCGATCGAGTACGGCGCCGGTCTGATGTTCGCCGAGCGCGGGGGTCGGCGATTCGTGGTGCACGGCGGCGCGTGGGCCGGCTATCGCGCCGAACTGCTGCGGGTGCCCGCCGCCGACCTCGTCGTCGTCTGCCTGTGCAATCGCGACGACGTGAATCCCGGCGAGTTCGCCCGACTCGTCGCCCGCGCCGCGACGGCGACGAGGTAGTGCTGGGAGCGTCGCCATGCCGCACGAGAAGCCGCTTCGTTTCGTTCCGCTCGTTCTCTCGTTCGCCACGTTCGCACCGGCGCAGGACGCGCGCGTGGCCCTCCCGCGCGAACTCGGTGCCGAGATCGACGCGGTGTGCCAGCCGCTCGTCGACGCCGGGCTCCTCGTCGGCTGTGTGGTCGGGGTCGCCTGCGGCGACGAACACCTCGTGCGCGGCTACGGCGTTCGTTCGGCCGGCGGCCAAGAGCCCTCCGCGACGACGCTCTTCGAGATCGGCTCGGTGTCGAAGGTGTTCACCGGCGTGCTGCTGGCGTCGGCTGTGGTGCGCGGGGAAGTGAAGCTCGACGACGCGGCGCAGACGTTGATGCCGGACGGCGTCGAACTGCCGAAGCGCGACGACGCGCCGATGCTGCTCTGGCACCTCGCGACGCACACCTCCGGCCTGCCGCGTCTGCCCGACATGGAGGGCGCCGATCCCGCGGATCCGTACGCGCACTTCGCCGCGGATCGACTGTTCGAGGCCGCGTCGCACGCCAAGCTGCGCCGCGCACCGGGGACGGCGTACGAATACAGCAACCTCGGCGTCGGCCTGCTCGGCGCGATGTTGGTCCGGAAGGCGGGTGCGGCGTCGTTCGACGCACTGTTGCGCGAACGGATCACCGGACCGCTCGCGATGGCGGACACCGCCGTCGAACTCGACGCCGCCCGCCGCGAACGCTTCGCGGCGCCATTCGACGCCGACGGGTCGCCGTGCCGCCCATGGCGCCTCGCGGCGCTCGCGGGCGCCGGCGGCATCCGTTCGACGGTGGACGACATGCTGCGGTTCGCAGTGGCCCAGTTCGCGAGCGGCGACTCCGAGCTGGATCGTGCGATGGGTCTCGCTCGCGAGAAACGTCACGAGGGCAAGGGCGGCATCGCCCTGGGTCTCGGCTGGCACATTGCACGCGACGCCGAGACGCGATGGCACAACGGCGAGACCGGCGGCTTCCACGCGTGGATCGGTGTTCATCGCCCGTCGCACGTCGCCGTGTGCATGCTCGCCAACACGGCGCGCGGCGAGGTCGATGCCGTCGCGGAGAGCATCCTGCGCCGCGCATGCGGCGGACCCGCGCCGAAGCCGCTCGCCATCGAGAAGCCGGTGGCCGTCGGACGGGCGGCTCTCGCGCGCCTCGTCGGCGAGTACGAGATGTCCCCCGAAGCGAAGTTCACGATCACGCTCGACGAACGCGGGCTCGCCGCACGGCTGACGGGGCAGCCGTCGCTGCGCATCCATGCGAGGTCGTCGACGGAGTTCTTCTACCGCGCGGTCGACGCAGCGCTGGTCTTCGAACTCGACGGTGAAGTCGCGACGGCTGTCGTGCTGCACCAGAACGGCCAGGAGATCCGCTGCACGCGCATCGTCGCCGCGACGAAGTGACCGCGGCGGTCAGGCGAGGCGCCAGGGCACGGTCTCGCCGGCGCGCATCGGCACGAGGCGGTGCTCTCCGAACGGCAGTTCGTCGGGTGCGGTCCACGGCTCGCGGACGAGCGTGATCGTCTCGCGGTTGCGGGGCAGCCGGTAGAAGTCGGCGCCGCGTTCGCTCGCGAAGGCCGCGAGTCGGGGCAGCGCGTTCGCGCGTTCGAACGCCTCTGCGTACAGCTCGATCGCGGCGTGTGCGGTGTAGACGCCGGCGCAACCGCAGGTGGTCTCCTTGGTGTGGCGCGCGTGCGGCGCACTGTCCGTGCCGAGGAAGAAGCGCGGGTCGTCGCCCGTCGCGGCTGCGACGAGCTCCTGTCGGTGCCGTTCGCGCTTCAGCACGGGCAGGCAGTACGCGTGGGGTCGGACTCCGCCGCGGAACAGTTCGTTGCGGTTCCACAGCAGGTGGTGTGCGGTGATCGTCGCCGCGACGTTCGGTCCGGCCGCTCGCACGTAGTCGACGGCGTCCGCCGTCGTGACGTGCTCGAGCACGATGCGGAGTCGGCCGAACTCGCGCTGCAGCGGCGCGAGATGCCGGTCGAGGAAGACCTTCTCGCGGTCGAAGACGTCGACGTCCGCGTCGGTGACCTCGCCGTGCAGCAGCAGCGGCACGCCGTGCTCTTCCATCGCTGCGAGTGCGGGTCGCGCGCGCTGCCAGTCGGTGACGCCGTTCTCGGAGTTGGTCGTCGCGCCGGCCGGGTAGTACTTCACGGCGTGCACGAAGCCGCTCGCCTTCGCCGCGGCGATTTCCGCGGGCGGCGTGCGATCGGTGAGATAGAGCGTCATCAGCGGCTCGAACGCGAGACCGCGCGGCAGGGCGGCGACGATGCGGTCGCGGTAGCTGCGCGCCGCGGCGACGGTGGTCACCGGCGGCTTGAGGTTCGGCATCACGATCGCGCGCGCGAAGCGTCGCGCCGTGTCCGCGACGACTGCGGCGAGCGCAGCTCCGTCGCGCAAGTGCAGATGCCAGTCGTCGGGCCGCGGAATCGTGATGCGCATCGGGCCCGACCATACCGGCCCGCGGCAGTCGGAGAGTCGCGTTCTTCCCCGCCATCGAACGGCCAGACGCCGGTGAGTTGTCTGCGTCCGTCGTCGGGCCATACTTGGCCGGCGCGTGCATTCGATCGCAGTCCAGACAACGCGACGGTCGGTGGCCGGGCGTTGCCCGCGCCGGAGCGCCCCATGAGTGACGACGACGTGTTCGCCCCGTTCGGCGGCCGCTTCGTCCTGCGGCACGAGTACGCGGGCGGCGAGGGTCGAACGCTGCGCGTGCGAGCGGACGACGGTCGCGATCTCGTGCTCAAAGTGCTGCCTGCGGGTGCCGAACCGGTCGAGGCGTCGCTGCTGCTCTCGTTGCGCCATCCGGCGATTCCCGCCGTGCGCGAAGTCGGTCGCCTGCCGGACGGCCGCGCGTTCGTCGTCCGCGATCACGTCGAAGGCACGCCCATGCGTGTGCTGCCGCGCGATCCCGCCGCGCTGTCCGCGGTACTGCAGCAGCTCCTGGAAGTCCTCGCGTACGTGCACTTGCGCGGTGTGCTGCACCTCGATCTGAAACCTGCGAATCTCGTGCTCGACGCGAGCGGCAGCGTGCATCTGCTCGACTTCGGACTCGGAGTCCGCGGCGGAGCAGCCGGCCGGGGCGGCACGCCGTTCTTCGCTGCTCCCGAACTGCTGCTCGGTGGCGTGCCCGATGCACGGGCCGACCTCTTCTCCGTCGGCGCGATGGTCGCCCAGGCGCTGTGGCCCGGTGGAGGACCGCCGTTCGCGGGCTTCGTCGCGGCGTTCCCCGGCGCGGACTTCTTCGTGGCGTCGGGGCTCGCACGCGACGCCCTGCCGGCGCCGTTCGGCCGATTCGTCGCGGGCTGTGTGTCGCGTCGTCCGGCGCGCCGTTTTCCCGATGCGCAGAGTGCGCTCGAAGCGCTGTGCGGCGGCAGCGGTCGTCCGGCGCCGTCGCTGCTCGCGCCCGATCCGGTCACCGTCTTCGCGAACGAACTGCGTGCCGCGGCCGCGGTAGAGTCGCGCGACGTCGTGTTGTGCGGCGCCGATCCCTCGGATCGCCGCTCCCTCGCGATGCATCTCGTCGCGACGTTGCGCGGCGTGCAACGGCTCGTCGAGTCGCGGGACGAACTGCGCCTGGTGCGGAGCGCCGCCGCCGAGTCGTTGAGGATCGTGCTGCCGCCGCTCGACGCCGAGAGGCTGCTGTCGCATCTGCACGGGGCGCTGGGACTCGACGGCCCCTCGGCGGATGCGGCGGCGCAGTGGCTCGTGGCGCGCGGCGCCAGCGTCGCGGCCGTTCACGCGACGCTGCTCGGCCTGCTGAAGTCGGGCGAACTGGTGCCCTCCGGCATGCGCTGGGCCTGGCCGGCGGCCCGCAGCGGCCGCCTCGAGGGGGCGCACGAGACGGCGCCCGCGGACGAAGGGACAGCGTCGTCGTCGCCGGCGCGCATCCGCGCGATCGCTGCGGCGGGCCACTGCGAGCGGGCCATTGCCCTGTGGCAACGGGCGGCGGCGGTGGACCCGGCCCGCGAGGAGCCTTGTCGGGAAGCCCTGGTCGAAGGCCTGCTCGACGGCGGCGAACCGTTGCGCGCACTGCCGTTCTCGACGGGCCTGCCGGTGCTGCGCGCCCAGGCGCTGTTCGAGACCGGCCGTACCGCGGCGGCCCGGCGCGAGATGGCAACCGCGGGCGAGCGACCGGCGACGCCGCGACACCGCCGCGTCGCGGCGCAGATGGCGATGGCGGCCGGCGACCGTGCCACCGCGGCGACATTGCTGCGGCAACCCGACGCTTCGGTGCTGGAGCAGCTCACACTCGCTGCGGTCCACGAGCAGGCCGGCGAACTGGAGGAGAGCGAGCGCCTCCTGCGCGAGTGGACGCCGCGTCTGTCGGTCGCCGAGCAGCCGTTTGCGTGTGCGAGTGCCCACACGGTGCACGGCCATGTCCTGCGCCGTCGCGGCGACCTCGTCGGTGCGCGCGCGCAGTTCGAGCGTGCGTCCGAGCTCCTGTTCTCGATCGGCCACGTCCGGCACGCTGCCAGCGCACGCCTCAATCTCGGCGTGATCGCGAAGGACCTGCAGGAGCACGCTCTCGCGGTGGAGTGTCTGCGCGAAGCGAGGACGATGTACACGCACGTCGGCGATGGCGTCGGCGCCGCGATCGCGGCCGCCAACCTCGGCATCGCGGCGCTGGCGAGGGGCGATGCTGCGGCGGCGCGCCCGTGGCTCGAGGACGCGGCGCACACCTTGCTCGAGTCGGGCAGTGTGGCCGCCGGCCGCCTCGCCCAGGCCATGCTCGCACGCGCCCACGCCGAACTCGGCGACGTCGCAGGCGCGGAAGGGACGGTGCGGGCAATCGGCGAGCCGGCTTCGGATAGAGTCCGCGCCGAAGTGGATGCCGTGAACGCGCTGCTGGCCGCCAGGCGAGCCGGTGCCGACGCGAGTCCCTGCGTCCCCGACTCCACGATGCAAGGCCAAGGTCCGAGCCGCGAACTGTTCCGCACGTTCCTCGCCGTCAACCGGCAGCTCGCGCAGGAGAACGACCTGGACAAGGCGATGCGTCACCTGCTCGACGCGGCGGTGACGTTGACCGGCGGTCGCATCGGCTACCTGCTCGTCGCGCGCGACGATGGCATGCGGCGCGAATTCCAGAGCGGCGACAGCGGCCCATCGGGTCAGGCGTTCAGCCGCTCCCTCGCGAATCGTGCGATGCAGGTGCAGCGAACGCTCACCGGCGCCGACGGACTCGCGGATCGCGATCTCCAGGATGCGCCGTCGATCAAGAACCTGCAGATCCGCTCCGCGATCTGTTCCCCGTTCCGTTCCGCGGGAGGAACGCTCGGTGCGATCTACGTGGAGCATCCCGGCCGTGCCGGTGTGTTCGCGGACGCCGACAAGGAGGCGCTCGAAGTGCTCGCCGACCAGGCGGCGATCGCCGTCGACCGCATGCTGCGCGAGGAGGCGATGGCCAAGGAGCTGACCGCGAGTCGCCGCGAACTCGCGGTCGTGAAGCGCGCCTCGCGCCGCGAGTCGACGCAGCTGCTGGGCGACAGCCGCCCGATGCGCGACCTGCGAGCCCAGATCGACAAGCTGGCGCCGCTCGAGCTGCCGGTGCTGGTGCTCGGCGAAACGGGCAGCGGCAAGGAACTCGTCGCCCGCGCGCTGCACGAACGCAGCCATCGCCATCGCGGGCCGTTCGTCGCGGAGAACTGTTCCGTGCTGCCGCCCGAGCTGATGGAGCGCGAGTTGTTCGGCCACGTGCAGGGCGCGTTCACCGGCGCCGACCGCGATCGACCGGGGCTGCTCGAACTCGCGAACGGCGGCACGTTGTTCCTCGACGAAGTCGGAGACATGCCTGCGGCGCTGCAGGTGAAGCTGCTTCGTGCGTTGCAAGAGCAGTCGATCCGCCGCGTCGGCGGGACGGAGAACGTGGCCCTCGATCTGCGGCTCGTCGCGGCGACGCACAAGGACCTGCGCGCGATGGTGCAGCGCGGTGAGTTTCGCGAGGACCTGTTCTTCCGGCTCGCCGCCGTCGAGGTGAAGGTGCCCCCGCTGCGGGAGCGCGGCGGCGACATCGTGCAGCTCGCGGAGCACTTCGTCCGCAGGCACGGGGAGGAGCGCGGACGCGCATTGCGCCTCCACGCGGCGGCGAAGCAGGCACTGCTGGCCTATCCGTGGCCCGGCAACGTGCGCGAACTCGATCACGTGATCGCGCGCGCCGCGCTCCTCTGCGAAAGCGAGGAGGTCGTGGGGCTCGACCTGCCGCAGGCGCCGGTCGGCGGAGCAGCCGCCGTCGTTCCGCCCTCGTCGCCGGCCGAGGTGGTGACGCTGAAGGAAGCGGAGCGACGTGCGATCGTCGCCGCGATGCAGGCGTGCGGCGGGGACAAGGCGAAGACGGCGCGCGCACTCGAGATCTCGCGCACGGCTCTGTACGAGAAGCTGAAGCGGCACGGCGCCGGTTAGCGGCCGTAGGAGTCCAGTGTCCTGGAGGGCGTCGACGTCTCGGTGAGGTTCGCTAGCATGCGCCCCTCGATGGGAAGAACCGATCGAATCCTCGCCGTCTGGTCGTGCACTGCGCTCCTCGCCGCCCAGGGCCCCGCGCCCAAGGACCCCGCGCTCAAGGACGAGGTCGAGCTCGACAAACAGGTCGCGCAGTTGCTGGTCGGCTACGCCCGTGTCGCCGAGAGCAGCAGGCTGCCGTCGAGCGGATGGAGAACTTCCGCGCGCCAGTGCGCTCCAAGGTCTGGACGTTCGCCCTGTGGTTGCTCGCGCGCTACCCCGAGCAATGGGCTGCGCTGTTCGTCGCGCTCGGTCAGGAGCCGCGGTTGCCGGAGGACGTCACGCGGATCTTCGGTGAAGTGCTGAAGCGCGATCCGGCCGAGCT
Organism: Planctomycetota bacterium; assembly: GCA_016794565.1. Taxonomy (GTDB): domain Bacteria; phylum Planctomycetota; class UBA1135; order UBA1135; family UBA2386; genus JAEUHQ01. Next base: position 12,595 of record JAEUHQ010000078.1, read on the forward strand.
CGACGACGAGTGGCGGGAATGGGTGCGCCGTGGTTCGCCGATCGGCAAGGCGAGCGGTTTCCCGCAGTAGAGGCACTGCGCCGTTCCGCCCCGAGACGACCCCGTGTGCGGATCCCGGGCGCGGCGCGTGCCGGCGTGTCCGGATGGCGTACGTCGGCGGGCCGCTGCTGCCGGCGGCATCGCCTTTGCTCGGTGCCCTGGCCGCCGCGGCGGCACCCGGCGTAGGGCGGTCCCGACGCTTCGCCGCACCGTGGTAGATTCCTCGACCCCGACCTTCGATGTCCGCAACCCGACGCCTCCTCCTGCTCGCCGCGCTGTTCACGCCGTCCGTGCTCATGGCGCAGACGCTGACCCTCGCCGAGGGCGCTCCCGGTTCGCTCCGGATCGTGGCTCTCGACGAGAACGATCCGAACGGCGGTGACTCGGTCGTTCTCCAGGACGCGGAGTTCGTCCCGATCGAGATGACGGGGCGGACGATCGCGCACGAACTCGACGCCACGCGCGCCCGGCGCATCGAACGGAACGGCATCGTGCGCCTCGAACTGCCGAACGGGGGGCGTGTGTTCCGCTACCGCCGCGCCGCGGGTGCGTTCTGGGGTTTCTTGCACGTCGCCGGCGACGGCACGCCGCGCGTGGTGCTCGAGCGAGCCGGCGTGGGCCCGCTCGCCGTGGACGATCCGTTCGCCGACCGCATCGCGATCGCCGACGACGGCCAGCACGCGGCGGTCGTCCGCGCCGACGGCGCGATGCACGTCGTGCGGCTGGACGGCGGCCTCTTCACCAACGGACGCGCCGACTGGGTCGTCGGCGGCGTCGACGTGCTCCCGCTGTCGGTCATGCTCGGGCCGGCCTGTGTGTGGTTCCAGGGCGAGAGCGGTTCGTCGAACCCGGTGCACGTCTGGCGCTGCGATCTCACGGAGAACTCTCCGGTCGTGGACGTCTCGCCGCCGATCGCCGGGGGCGCGGACTTCAAGGACCAGATGGTGATGTCGCGCGACGGCTCCGTCGTCGTGTTCCTCTTCGGTCCGCAGCAGCAACAGCGGCTGTGGCGCGTCGGGACGGTCGGTGCGGCGACCGTGCTTCCCCCCGGACCCGGCAAGTACGAAGAACCCGGCTACCTGCCGGAAGAGCCGGGCGAGCCGGCGATGCTGCTGAACGACGACGGCAGTCGCCTGTTCTACGTCGACGCCGACGTTCGCGACGAGCTGTACCTGCTCGACATGACGGGCCAGAACCCGCCGCTCGCGATGACGGAGGATGCGGTGTTCCAGCCGTACATCGGTGTGCACATCCTGCCGAAGTTCGCCGGCAGCTCGCTGCTCATCGCGATCGGCGACCCGGGCCAGATGGACTGGTTCCGCGCATCGTTGGCGCCCGCTGGTGGCACCGTGACGAACCTGACGGGCACCGGCTCGTTCGTGTCGCCGTTCCCCGCGGGCACGATCGATCCTGTGCAGGCTGCTTCGGTCGGCACCCGACTGCTCGCGGTGGAGCAGCAAGCGGCCGGCCTCACGCTGCGTCAGATCGATGCGTCGACCGGGGCGCAGGCGCCGTTGCCCCAGGGTGTGCTCGGCATTCCGAAGGCGGGCAGTGCGACGGCCGGTGCCGCGGACCTGCTCGTGCAGACCGTCGACGGCGACTCCGTGTTCGCCGGCGCGGACGGCTCGCTGCTCTTCACGCTGCCGCCCGAGTTGCTGCTCACTCCGCCCGTGCGGGGCCCGCAGTTCTCGGGAACCTGGCTGCACCTCTCGATCCAGTTCGGAATCCCCGTCTTCTACGCACCGCAAGGCATCGTGAGCCTGCCGCTCGAGTTCGGTCTCGAGCAGATCGTGATGACTGCGGCCGGTGGCGCCGTCCTCGTCGGGTCGACGCTGCGTTACCTCGCGCTCGGTCGTTTCGAAACGCTCGTGCGTCCCGCGGCGACGTTCCGGAGCGTGTTGTCGGGCGCCGGCGGCTGAGCCTCGTTCGAGCGATCGTGGCCAGTGTGAGCCCCGGCGGCGTTGCCCTCGAACTGCCGCCGAGTGCCGGCCGTGGATCCTTGGCTCGGACACTCCTCGCTCCCGGCAAGCCGCCGACGGGGCGGGGTCTCTCGATCCCGTCACCGCCCGGCTGCGCCCTGGCATCGGGGGCACGGCACGCCGCTCGCGCGCGCGTCCCGACCCGCCGCAACGCTCCGGGCGGTGCTGTCAGGCGCAAGCGCCCGACCTGCCCCGCGCCGATTGCGACGGCGTTCCCAGTCGCGCCGCCATGCGCCATACTTCGGAACCCTTGTCCCCTGGCGCGCGGCAACGCGCTCCGATCATGACGCTGCGCGCCGCTCTCCCATGCGTGTCCCTGGCCCTGGTCTGCGCGTCCGTGCGCGCCCAGTCCGCCCCGGTCGTGCACTACGTCGTCGGTGGCATCGACGTGCAGCGATGGGTCGAGAGCGGCGAGTCGAAGGCTTCCTGGCAGCGTCAAGGGGAACCGCTGCGGCCCCTGCTCACGCCCGACGATCGGCTGCACTTCCTGCTGCAGTCGTTCGATCCGCTCGTCGGCGTGCCGCAGTTCGTCGCTCCGCTGGACGCACCCGTCGGCACCCGGCTCCGGATCGTGCAGTTCCAGACGCAGATCCTCGAGCCGTACCGCAAGCAGGTCGAGCAGGCGGGCGCCGAGATCCTGCACTACCTGCCCGCGAACGCGCTGTTCGTCCGTTGCGATGCGGCCGTCGTCCCGGTGCTCGAGGCGCTGCCGTCGGTGCGCTGGGTCGGCGATCTGGCGAATGCGTTCAAGCTCGACGCGGCGTTGCGCGCGTTCCTCGTCGCGGGCGGCACCGCGGGAGTCGAGTGCAATCTCGTGCTCGGCCGCAAGACCGACCGGGCGCAGCTGATCGCGCGCATCGGCGGCTTGCAGGGGCAGCTCGTCGACGCGTGCGACGGTTCGGTCATGGTCCGGGCGAAGCTCACGCCCTCGCAGCTCGGTGCGTTGCTCGAGACCGACGTCGTGACCTGGGCCGACCTCGCCGGACCGGACGGCGTCGACATGGACCACGCGCGCACGCAGGGTGGCGCGGATGCCGTCGAGGCGATCGCCGGCTACCGGGGCCAGGGTGTGCGGGCCGAGATCACGGAGGCGTTCGACGAAACGCACCAGGACCTCGCCGGGCGCGTCACCGTGCGCGGCACGAACTTCGCCACCGACCATGGGCACTGCACGGCGGGCATCGTCGGCGGCAGCGGCGCCGGCAATGCCGCGGCGCGCGGGCTCCTGCCGGAGTGCGATCTGATCGAAGGCGCCTACTCCTCGTCGACGCACTACAGCCAGATCCAGGGCAGTGTGAACCCGCTGCTTCCCTGGCGCACGATGGTCGCGACGGCGAGCTGGGGAGCGGCACTCTCGACGACCTACAACGCGGTTTCGCAGGCGATGGACGACGCGCTGTTCGACAGCGACCTCACGCGACTGAACAGCATGAGCAACAACGGCAACCAGACTTGCCGGCCCGAGGCCTGGGCGAAGAACATCATCTCCGTCGGCGGAGTGCGACACCTCGACGACGCGTTCCCGGGCAACGACCACTGGTGGTGGCCGGGGGAGATCGGCGCGGCGAGCATCGGCCCGGCGACCGACGGTCGCATCAAGCCGGACATCGTCGCCTACTACGACTGGGTGCAGACGACCGACCTGCCCGGCACCGCCGGTTACACCGCGACCGCCTACACGCTCGACTTCAACGGCACGTCCGCGGCGACGCCGATCGTCGCCGGCTACGTCGGCCTGCTGCAGCAGATGTTCACCGACGGTGTGTTCGGCAATCCGCTGCCGCTGCCGGCGGCGGCGGCGAACCGCTTCGCGAACAGGCCGCACATGACGACGAGCAAGGCGCTGCTGTGCAACACGGCCTCGCAGTACTCGTTCGCCGGCACCGGCCACGACCTCACGCGAACGCACCAGGGCTGGGGTTTCCCCGGCGCCGACCGCGCGTACGCGAACCGGCGGCACATGCTCGTCGTCGACGAGTACGAAACGCTGTCGCTCGGACAGACCCGCGAATACTGGGTGAACGTCGCGCCGGGCACCGCGGAGTTCCGCGCGACGCTGACCTGGGCCGATCCCGCGGCGCAGTCGAACGCCAGCATCCATCTCGTCAACGACCTGAACCTCAAGGTCACGCGCTTCGCGGACGGCACGTTCTGGTGGGGCAACCACGGCCTCGAGGTCGGCACCGTGTCGACGCCGTTCGGTCTCGCCGACGACCGCAACTCGCTCGAATCCGTCTACCTCGCGAATCCGCAGCCCGGCGCCTACCGGGTCGCCGTCGAGGCGGTGTCGATCGTCGAGGACGGCAAGGTCGAGACGCCGGCGCTCGACGTCGACTTCGCGCTCGTCTGCCATCCGCTCGGCGGCGGGTCGCACGTCGACACCGGGCTCCAGTTCGACCTGTCGTCTTCCGGCCCCGGCGACCTGCGCATGCACTGCGACAACGTGCCGGCCGCGGGCTGGAGCGAGGGCTTCACGGCGATGTCGTTCGACACGAGTCGCGGGCTCGGGTTCGGCGGCTTCTTCGGTCTCGAGGTCGACGGCATCACGGGCGGACTGTGGGTCCTGCCGATCGAAGTGGACAACGCGTTCCACTTCCCGAACGCGCCCGGCACCTACCCGTTCGTCGACTACGTCCTTCCCTCCTTCATCGTGACGTGGCTCGCCGGCTTCCAGGTGGACGGCGTCGTCCTCCTGCTCGAAGGCGGCGACGTCGCCTTCGCCAGCAACGTCGAGCGCATCACGCTGCAGTGAACGCCCGTTCCCGGCTGCGATTCGGGTTCTCGCCCTGCCCCAACGACACGTTCGCGTTCTGGGCGGCGACGCACGGCGCCGTCGCCGGTCCGGTGGAACTGGCGGCCGAGCTGGCGGACATCGAATCGCTGAACGAGCGCGCGATCGCGGACCGCGACCCGCTGCCGGTGACGAAGCTCAGCATCCCGGCGCTCGCACGCGTCGCCGACCGCTACGTCGCGCTGCCGTCGGGCGCTGCACTCGGCTTCGGCTGCGGTCCCCTGGTGGTGTGCCGTGCCGGCTCACCGCTGCGATCGCTCGCCGACCTCGGCGAAGCGCGCGTCGCGATCCCCGGCCACAGCACCACTGCCCACCTGCTGCTGTCGGCGCTGGCGCCGGCGCCGCGTGAAGTGGTGGCGATGACGTTCGATCGGGTGATGCCGGTGGTGGCGTCGGGCGAGTTCGACGCCGGCCTCGTGATCCACGAGAGCCGCTTCACGTACCGCGAGCACGGGCTCGTCGAACTCGCCGACCTCGGCGTCGTGTGGGAACGGCAGACCGGTGGTCCGCTGCCGCTCGCGGTCATCGCCGCGCGGCGCGAACTGGGCGGGCCGCTCTTGGGTGCGATCGGCGAGACGCTGCGCGCTTCGGTCGCGCTCGCGCGTCGCGAACCCGCGCGGCCGCGCGCGTTCGTGCGCGCGCACGCGCAGGAGATGGCGGACGACGTCTGCGATCGGCACATTGCCCTGTACGTGAACGCCTTCTCCGAAGATCTGGGCAGCGTCGGTCGCCGCGCCATCGACGAACTCCTCGCGCGAGGTCGCGCGGCGGGCCTGCTGCCCCCCGAACCCTCGATTTCGCTCGGGGAGGACGGGTGACCTTCCCGCTGCTCGCGGCGGCGGTGTTCACGCTCGCGACGTTCGTGCCCACCGCAGCGGTGTGGGTCGTTCTCTGGTTCCTGGAGAGGGCCGGCGGCGGGTTCTGGCGCACTGCGCTCTGGCTGCACGCCGGTCTGTTCCTGCTGCACGCGTTCGTCACGTTCCCGGTCGTGCTCGGCGGGCTCGGATCGCGCTTCTTCGTCGGCACGCGCCCGGACGAACGCACGTACGCCGGTCCACGCATCGACACCGCCGGCGCGATAGCGATCCAGTCGTGGGACTCGCTGAAGCACGAGGCACAGGTCGGCCATGCGGAGGTCGACGCCGAGATGGTCGCCGCCGCGAAGGCGCGCGAGCGTCGTATCCCGAGCAGCGACGGAGTCTCGCTGCGCGCATTCCGGATCGAGGCGCGTCGCGATCCGCCGGTCGCCGTGGCGGTGCTCGTGCACGGCCTCTTCCGGTCCGCGATGGAACTCGATCCGGTCGCCGCGATGCTGCACGAACAGGGCTGCGAGTGCTGGTCGGTCGAGATGCGCAACTTCGGCGGCAGTTCGCGCGCGCCGTTCACCGCCGGCCTCCGTGAGAGCGAGGACGTGGTCGCGGCGGTGCGCCACGTGCGTTCGCAGCCGGGTCGCGAACGCACGCCGCTCGTGCTCTTCGGCGTCAGCTTCGGCACCGTCGCCGTTTCGCTCGCGCTGCCGCGCATCGACGGTGTCGCCGGGGTCGTGCTCGATGCGCCCATCGACGACATGGGCGCCGCCGCGCACCGCCTTCTCGACCTGATCGGCGTGCGCCGGCCGCTGTTCGCGATCGGCGAGCCCTGGCAGTCCCTCGTGCTCTGCTCGTTCGAGGCATGGTCAGGTGTGGAGCTCGATCGCATCGTCCCGGCGGACGTGCTGGCCACGCTGCCGCAGGACCTGCCCGTCCTCGTGATCGGCGCCGGCATCGACGAGCGCGCCCCCCCGGCGACGGTCGAACGGCTCTTCGCGCGGTTGCCGATGGCCGACGACGGCAAGCAGTTGTGGATGGAGGGGTCGTCGGAGCACGGCCGGGTCTTTCTCGACCATCCGGCCCAGTACGCCGAGCGGCTGCGCTGGCTGCTCGGGCACCTGCGACGCTGACCTGCGGCGGCGCGCCGTTCGGCGCGTCCCTCGAATCCGGCGCTCCGCTGGCTACGTTCCCCCGTCCACACGATGCAGCGCCGCGACCGCGCCGCCGACCTGGAGCGGCTGCACCTCGACATCCTGCCGCAGCCGGACGACTTCACGTGCGGGCCGACGTGCCTGCACGCGATCTACCGCTATTGGGGTGACGATGTCCCGCTCGCGCGCCTCGTCGAGGAGATCGTGCGCACGCCGTCGGGGGGCACCGCGGACGTGTTCCTCGCGAACCACGCGCTGCGTCGCGGCTACCGCGCGACGATCTGCACCTACAACCTGCGCATCTTCGATCCGACGTGGTTCACGACGCCGGGCATCGACCTGCGGCAACGGCTGCGCCTGCAGCGCGATTTCAAGACGCCGCAGCGGCCGGTCTTCGGCCTGCTCACCGACGCGTACCTCGAGTTCCTCGACCTCGGCGGTGAACTGCGTTTCGTCGATCTCTCGCCGACGGTGCTGCGCCGGTGGCTGCGCCGCGGCGTACCGATCCTGACCGGGCTCAGTTCGACGTACCTGTATCGCCGTTCGCGGGAGTACGGCCCGGGCGACGACGACGACGACGTGCGCGGCGAGCCGCAGGGCCACTTCGTCGTGCTGTGCGGTTACCGCCGCACGCGCCGTTCGGTGATCGTCGCCGATCCCTTCCTCGAGAACCCGATGGCTCCCGACACCCACTACGAAGTCAGCCTCGACCGCGTCGTCGGCGCCATCCTGCTCGGCGTGCTGACGCACGACGCGAATCTCCTGATGATCGAACCCGCTTCCCGGCCCGAGGCCACACCGGCCGCCGGGCTCTGACCATGCGCAATCTCGTCGTCGTCAACGACCCGAAGGAGTGGTCGTTCTCCCAAGAAGGGGTCGAACTCGTCGCGGCCCGCAAGTACCTGACGCACCCGTCGTACACGACGCTCGAGCGGGTGCGCGTGATCAACCTGTGCCGGTCGCTCGGGTACCAGAAGATCGGCTACTACGTGTCCCTGCTCGCCGATGCGCGCGGCCACCGGCCGATGCCGAGCATCGAGACGATCCAGAACATGAAGGACCGCGCGATCGCGGCGATCGCGGGCAGCGACCTGCAGGAGATCATCGACGAGTCGCTGGGGAAGGTGCAGAGCGAGGAGTTCGTGCTCAGCGTCTACTTCGGCCGCAACATGGCGCAGCGGCACGAGCGGCTCGCGAGCGCCCTGTTCCGGATGTTCCCGAGCCCGTACTTGCAGGCGAACTTCCAGAAGAGCGAGAGGTCGGGCCGCTGGCGCCTGGACAGCCTGAAGCCGTTGGCGCTCGACGACATTCCGGCGGGCCACGAGGGGTTCGCGCAGGAGGCGACGACGGACTTCCTGCAGCGCGGCCCCGTGCGCACGCAGAAGCGGGCGCAACGTCCGTACGACCTCGCGATCCTCGTCGACCCCGACCTGCCCGAGCCGCCGTCGAACAAGAAGGCCCTGCAGAAGTTCGCGAAGGCCGCCGAGGACGTCGGCTTCAACGTCGAGTTCATCCGGCAGGAGGACTACTCGCGCATCGGCGAGTTCGACGCGCTGTTCATCCGGTGCACCACCGGCGTGAACCACTACACGTTCCGGTTCGCGTGCCGCGCGGAAGCGCTCGGGCTCGTCGTGATCGACGACCCCGCGTCGATCCTGCGCTGCTCCAACAAGGTCTTCCTCGCGGAGATGGCGGACCAGCAGGACATCCTGGTGCCGAACACGATGATCGTGCACCGCGGGAACGTCGATGACCTCGTGCCGCGCCTCGGTCTGCCGTGTGTGCTGAAGCAGCCGGACAGTTCGTTCTCCGCGGGCGTGCGCAAGGTCACGACGATGCAGGAACTCGCCGAGCAGGTCGAGGCGATGCTCGAGAAGTCGGACCTCGTGATCGCGCAGGGATTCGTGCCGACCGAGTTCGACTGGCGCATCGGCGTGCTCGACGGCCATCCGCTGTTCGCGTGCCGTTACTTCATGGCCGACGGTCACTGGCAGATCCTGAAGCGCGACGCCGGCGGCAAGAAGGAGGACGTCGGTCGCGCGGAGACCGTGCCGGTCGAGATGGCGCCGACGCGTGTCGTGAAGACCGCGTTGAAGGCGGCGAACCACGTCGGCAAGGGCCTGTACGGCGTCGACCTCAAGGAGGTCGGCGGCAAGGTCTACATGATCGAGGTCAACGACAACCCCAACATCGATGCCGGGTTCGAGGACGAAGTGCTCGGCGACGAGCTGTACCTCCGTGTGATGCGCACCCTGTTCGCGCGCGTCACGCAGCGCCATCGCGGGTGGGGGTCGGCGTGACGCTGGGCCTGTTCGCCGGCTTCGGGATCGAACTCGAGTACGCAGTCGTCGATCGCACGACCTTCGTCGTCCGGCCGATCGTCGACGAACTGCTGAAGCACTTCGCGGGCAGCTACTCCGGCGACTTCGACGACGGCCCGATCTCCTGGTCGAACGAACTCGCGCTGCACGTCGTCGAGCTGAAGACGAACGGTCCGGCGCCGTCGCTCGCGGGCGTCGCGTCGGCCTTCCAGCGGTCGCTGCTCCGCGTCGAAGGCGCGCTCGAGAGCATGGGGGCGCGGCTCCTGCCCGGGGGCATGCACCCGACGATGCGCCCCGATCGCGAGTTCCGCCGCTGGCCGCACGACTACGCCGAGGTGTACGGCGCGTACGACCGCATCTTCGACTGCCGCGGCCACGGCTGGTCGAACCTGCAGAGCTGCCATCTCAACCTGCCGTTCGCGAACGACGACGAGTTCGGCCGGCTGCACCTCGCCTGCCGCGCGCTGCTGCCGCTCCTGCCCGCGCTCGCCGCCAGTTCGCCGTTCTGCGAAGGCGCCTGGACCGGCTGGCTCGACTGGCGGCTCCAGGTGTACCGCCACAACCAGCAGCGCGTGCCGCGCATCGCCGGACTCGTCGTGCCCGAGCCGGTGACGACGCGAGAGCGCTACTTCGCGGAGATCCTCGAGCCGATCTGGGCGGACATCGCACCGCTCGATCCGGACAACCTGCTTCGCGAGGAATGGTTGAACTCGCGCGGCGTCGTCGCGAAGTTCTTCCGCGATGCGCTCGAGATTCGCGTGCTCGACGTGCAGGAGTGTCCGGCCGCCGACCTCGCGATCTGCGCGCTCGTCACCGCGGTCCTGCATGCGATGTGCGACGAACGGTGGTGCGATCGCCGCGCGCTCGCGGCGCTGCGCACGCAGGATCTCGCCTCTGTGCTGTGGGCCGTCGCGAAGGACGGCGACCAGGCGGTCGTCGCGCACCGCGGCCTGCTCGGTGCGCTCGGGCTGCCGGCCGAGCCGCGCAGCGCGATCGACGTGTGGCGCCGTCTCGCGGACGCCGTGCTGCCGGATGTCGCGCATCTCGATCCGGTGCTCGTCTCGCCGCTGCGCACGATCCTGGCGCGCGGCCCGCTCGCCCGCCGCATGCTCGGCGCGGTGGGCGAGACACCGGACCGCGACGCGTTGGTGCGGTTGCAATCGGAGCTCGCCGACTGCCTGCGCAACGGCGTGGCGTTCGGCGCCTGATCCGCGTCTATGCGTCCGGATCGCTGAGTGGGATCAGGAAAACCGCTGCTGCGAACAGCACGCACGCGACGACGAGGCCCGGCACCGGGTCGCCGAGGAGCATCCAGATCGTGATGCCGAACAGCGCGCCGCCCTCGAGGATCGCGATCGGCGCGAGCAGGGCGGGGAACCGCCGGGCCGCGCGCTCCGCCGGTGGCGCGTTCTCCACGGCGCGAAGCAGCGCCGCACGGACCACGAACGCGGCGACGAGAAGGCCGCCGCCGAGGGCCCAGCAGACGAGACCGATCTCCGCCGGCAGGTCGGGCGAGAACCCCTTGCCGTCGTTCACCTGCAGCGCCACGGCGGCGCCGATCGAGTAGAGCACGATCCCGACCAGCAGCATCACGCAGACGAGTCGCTGCTGCGCGAACGGGATCGTCGACGGCGTCATCGCGCGGCTCCGTCGCGGAAGAACAGCCCGACGACGTGCCCCGACCCGATCCGGAAGAGCGGCCTCGCGCGGCGCTGCGTGTAGCCGCACTCCGCCGCGACGGCGCGAACGCGCTCGTTGCGCAGCACGTTCTTCGGCTTCTTGCCGGCCAGCACGACACGCACCTGGCGGAGGAGGTTCTTCAGGGACGTCGCGGAGAACCAGGTGACGATCACCGCCTTCTTCGCGACGCGGAAGAGTTCGCGCAGGTGCCGCTCGCGCAGATCCTGCGTCTCCAGGTGGTGCGAGAGGCGGAAGCTCAGCACGACGTCGACCGAACGATCCGGCAGCGGGACTTCGAGAGCCGACGCGCGGAAGTAGCGGCGGCCGTCGTCGCCGTGGTCGCCGCGGTTCAGCGAGACCATCGTGAACGACCAGTCGGCCTCGACGAGCGTCTTGCAGCGGCTCTTCAGGAAGTCGGCGAGCCGACCGTGGCCGCACGGCAGGTCGAGGATCGAATCGACGTCGCCGATCTCGGCGAAGTAGCCGGCGAGCAGCGCACGCTCGCGCTTGTCCGACCACTTCCGGTGCAGCTTGTTCCCGTAGTCGGCCTTGTAGGCCTCGGCGCCGCGCGGGCTGTTGTAGTTCTGCAGCTTGCTCTGCTGCATCGGGGCGTGCAGGTTGGTCATGGGTGCTCGGCGCGCGGTCGGTGGGGTCGGCGCAGCGGCGACCCCAGGTAGGTGTACCAGGTCGCCGCGAGGGCGCGCAGCGCATCGTGCACGACGACGGGGCGCCGGGCCAGCGTGTGCCACAGTCGCTTCGCCGCCGCGCGGTCGCCGTTCGTGTACCCGAGCAGCCAGCGCATCCGTTCGGCGGCGGAGAAATCGCGGCGGCGGCTTGGCGAGAACGCGGCGGCGAACACGTCGATCGTCGCGAGGCGGCCACCGTGCACGGAGCGCGGCGCGCGGATGCCCGCCGGCGTGTCGCAAACCGCGAGCTCTGCGGCCGCCGGATCGCCGAGGACCAGCACGTTGCGTGGCATCGGCGTCGCCCAGAGGAAGCCGCCGCGGTGCATTCGCGCGACGAGGCGACCCATGGCTGCTGCCAGCGCGGCGCGCGTGCGCCACGCCTCGCTCGGCGACAGATCCGCGAGCACCTGCTTCAGCGTGCGCGCGTCGGGCAGGAAGCGCGTGACGAGCGTCGACTCGTCGACGAAGCCGAAGCGGCGCCGCGCGGACCACGCGATCGCGGTCGTGCACCGCACTCCCGTCGCTTCGACGGCGCGCAGGTTGTGGTACTCGCGCTCCGCCCGCGACCGGCGTACGAACGTCTGGAACCAGCGCGAGCCGCGGTTTCGGTAGACCTTTCGCACCACGGCGTCCGCGCCTGCACCCAGGCGCTCGACGACCGTCGCGGCTTCCGCCTTCAGCACTTCCAGGTGCTCGCGCGCGAGGCGGTCGAGATCGTCGGGGAGTTGCACGCGGGTCAGCGGCGGCGGAGTTCGCGTTCGAGACGCGCCACGAAGTCGTGCGCCGGCCACTCCGGGTCCGGCGCCATCGTGACGAGGTTGGTGAACATCAGCGGATGTTCGACCTTCGGCATCGGCAGGTCGAGCCACTGCCGCACGCTGCCCACGGCGAGGACTTCGAGCGGGTAGAGCTGGCACGGCGGGTCGTCGAACGCGGCGCCGCGGCCGCGCACGCTCTCGAGATGCAGATCCAGGATCGCCGCGAGCCGCTGCGCGAGGAGGCGTTCGTCGCCGGTCCAGTGCACGAGCACGTCGTGGTAGGGCCCGAGACGGTGGGTGACGATCGGCCGTTCGCCGGCGCGCAGCGCGAGCAGTTCGCGCGTGAACGCGGCCAGGTGCGTGTCTTCGCCGAACGCACTGTCCGGCTGGTTGCGCATGCGTTCGTACAGCGGCTCGGCACCGGGGTCGTCGAGGGCGAGACCGAGGAGCGCGGTCAGGGTGCCCTGCAGCTGCGAGAACGGCAGCGGGCCCGCGCCGCGGCGGTTCGTGGGCTGCTGCCGAGCGCGAGAGAGGAGCGAGCAGCGGCGCAGGGCCTGGCCCTGCCGCGCCTCGTCGAAGCCGCGGCCGTCGCCGCCGAGCACGCGGACGAACCCGTTGCCGAGGTGCCACGTGCCGAGCATCCACGCGGCGACCTGCACCTGCGTCTCGCGACCCGGCACGTCGAGAGATGCGTGCAGCACCGCTTCCTGGTCCTCGCGCAGGAACTTGCGGTTGCCGGCGCGCTCCGCCCACTCGGCGAGGGTGCGTCGCAGACTGGTGATCGCGGCGAGGGACATGGGCGGAGCAGGCTACCGTTTCCGCGCGCGGGTCGCGAAACGTAGAGTGCTGCGCCGTGGACCTGCTGCACTGGATCCTGTTCGGCGTCCTGCCGGCTCTCGCGTCGGTGCTGCTGTTCGTCGGGATCGGTGGAGCCCGCATGCTGGCACCTGCGATCGCGGTCGCGATGTGCGTGCCGTTCGGCATGGATGCCGGTTGGCCGGACTGGCCGTGGCACTTGTCCGTGTCGCGCAGCGACCCGGTCGCGTGGTTCTGGTGGGCCCTCGCGTTCGCGGGAGTCGTCGGCGCCGCGTACGACACGAAGGCGCTGCCGCGGACCGTGCTCGGCTGTTTCGAAGTCGCGCTCGTCGTGTTCGTCCCGTGGGCGTTGTCCGGTTCGCTGCGCGCGCGATGGTCGTTCGAGTGGTGCGTTGTGATGCTCGGTCTCGCGTGGACGATCCTCGTCGCGATCTGGTGGGGGCTGCGCACGTCGTCGCGCCTGCAGCCCGGGATGGCCGTGCCGCTCGCCGGGACCGTGGTGTTCGTCGCCGACGCGATCCTGCTGCATGCGCGCGGCGACCTGCTCGGGTGGCGCCTTGCCGGTGTCGCGGCGGTTGCGTCGGGTGTGTCGGTCGCGACGACTCTGTGGCGACGGCCGTTCGTGTGCGGCACGGGTGCTTCGCTGTGCATCACGATCGCGCATGCGGGCGTGTTGTGGTTCCGCCGGAGCGAAGGCGAGCTCACGCGGCTCCCGTTCGTGCTCGCACTGCTGGCCCCGCTGGGCATGTGGATTGCCACGACGAAGGCGTTCGCGGACGGGCGTACGACAGGCATGGCCATCGGGGTGCTCGCGACGGCCGGGCTCGCGACGACGGCGATCGGTCTGGCCTGATGCAGGGCACGGCGGCGATGCGATCGGCCGATCGCGAGCAGGCGAATCGCCGGGCGGCGCGGTGAGAATCGCCACCACGGCGAGCGTGCCGACGTGTAACGTGCGCCGCTCGTCCCCTTCGCAGCATGGAGGTTTCGCGTGAGCAGTTCGTACGTTTCTCGGCATGGGGCCGGTGCGCTCGCCGCACTGGCTGCACTGATCGCGGTTCTGGTGGCCGTTCCGCGCGACACGGCGTCGACGCAGGGTCCGCGCGCGGTCGTGCAGAATCCGGTCGAAGCGCCGCGTTCCATCGGTGACGTGCCGTTGCCGGTGCCCGAGTCGCGCGTCGTCGTCCTGCAGAGCACTCCCGAAGAACTGCTCGCTTCGGTGATCGCGGCCCGCGGCCGCGGCGACCTCGCCGCCCTCGCCCGCTGCTCGTCGACCTCGGTCGATCGCCCGGCGCTCGACCAGCTGGACGCTGCGCGCGCGGAACGCGACTTCGTCGACGGCGACGAGATCTGGAAGCGGATCGAGGCCGCGGCCAAGGCGCGCACGCTGCGCGTCGAACAGGTCCAGAAGGCCGTCCAGGGCAAGGGGGATCCGATCGAAGCGACGGGCTCGTTCGTCGTTCCGTCGGCCGGGCCGCGCTCGGCGAACCCCGGACTCGCCGAACTGCAGGTCCCGATCGTCCGCATCCGTGGCGCCTGGTTCGTGAGGGTCTCGCCGTGAAGCTCGCCATCGCACTCCGTGTCCTCCCCGCCCTGGTGTTCGGGTTCGCGCTGCCGGCCGGCGGCGCGGGCGGCGGCGCCGAGGGGCCGGCCCCCGTCGCGTCGTATGCCCTGCAGTTCTCGGCGCAGCCGACCACCGTCGTCGCGCCGACACCGTTCTCGGTGACGATCACCGTCGTCAACACGACGACCGGCCTGCCCGAGGCGCCGAGTCCGGCGTTCACGATCACGCTCGGCGCTCAGGGCCTCGGTGGTGTGCTCGAAGGCACCACGAGCCTGCTCGCCAGTGCGGCGACCACGACGTTCATCGGGCTCTCCTACACGGGGCTCGGCACGACGTCGCTGACGGCCGACGCGCCCGGTGTGACCGGCGCGGTGAGTTCGCCGATCGTGTTCGACCAGCCGTTCCCGGAAGTGGCGTACTCGGTGTCGGAGTTCGTGAACAGCCAGTTCGCGCTGCCCGTCACGTTCAAGTCGATGCTGAACCCGACGCAGACCGTGTCCGTGACGAACCTGCGCCTCACGGTGCACAAGCGCGCGGGCAGCGGGCGTCTGAAGTCCCAGGCCTTCTACATCGCGAACGGCACGTCGGCCTTCCTGCCGAAGATCTCGTACGACGCATGGGACACGCCGATCATCGAGGTGGCGACGCCCTACTCGAGTTCGCGCGGATCCATCCCGATGGCCGCGAACCTGACCACGGGCGGGACGACGCTCTTCGTGCTCCCGTCGACCACGCAGAACGTGACCGTGTTCGTCCGTGACGGACTCGACAAGCCCCTTCCGGTCAGCGACACGTTCTCCTGGGCCGTGCTCAACGGACCGACCCTGGTCGCATCGGGCGCGGTCGGCGTCACGAACGCGCCGTCGTTCAGCGTGCCCTTCCCCGCGTTGGCCGCAGGGTCCTACACCTTCCTCGTCACACCGGCCGTGGGTCTCGCCCTGCTCGGGGTCCCCGTCGCGATGTTGACCGACTACCCCGGGCCCGTCGTCACGCTGCGGCCGGCGCGCGTCGGTTCGCCCTACGTGGAGACCGCGACCGGCATCGTCAGCGGCACGCCGACTTCCTACACGCTCGCCAGCGGGTCGTTGCCGGCGGGCGTGGCTCTCGACCCCGTCACCGGCGCCATCACCGGCACGCCGACGACGCCGGGCACGAGCCGCTGCGTGATCGTGGGCACGGTCGCCGGAGTCAACCGGCCCATGCGCGCGACGCTGTCGGTCTTCTCCGCGGGCGACACCGAGTTCGTCGCCGGTCAGAACTTCGGGTTCGCGGGCGCCACGCCGCCCTACACCCTGACCACGGTCGATTCGTCGGTGACGCCGACGAGTACGTTCGACAACGGCAACCCGACGTTCCAGATGCGGGCGCTCTATCCGACGCAGATCGCGACGATCACGACGCCGATGCCGTTGCTCGTGCTGCAGCACGGTCGCGGCTTCGACCACACGGAGTACAACGACGTGCTCGGGCGCGTCGCGCGGTGGGGCTTCGTGTGCGTCAGCGCCGGCGACTTCTATTCGTTCTTCGGCCTGAACGAGCCCGGCTACGCGGGAACGCAGCCCTACGAGACGCCGACCCAGTTCGCCGAAGGCGGCATGGAGTCCGCATCGGGCATCCAGGAGCGGCTGATCCGCCGGATGATCATCCGCAACCGCACCGTCGGTGACACGTTCTTCGGCAAGATCGACGAGTCGCGCATCTTCGTCACCGGCCACTCGCGCGGCGGCGGCACGATCCACGCGGGGCAGTCGCGCGGGTTCAACTTCAAGCTGCTCGCGAGCCCGCCGCAGATCCCGGTGACCGAGACGACCGGCATCGCGGGCTACATCGGCCTGATGCCCTTCGACCTCTGGTACTTCACGTCGTGCCAGCCGCCGTCGGTGCCCGCGGTGCCGGGCGGCATCGGCGCGACGCCGTACAACATCCCCCGCAACCTGCGCCGCATCCCCGGCCTGATCTTCGCCAGCGAACTCGACGGCGACCTGATCTACCCGATCTGCGACCAGATGATCGAACGCCGCTCGACGGCGACCTGCTTCCTCACGATCTGGGGCGGCAACCACAACAACACCGGCGACGCGCACCCGTTCTCCGACGCGAGCACGACGATCACCGCGGTGCAGCAGCGCAACATCCTGGTCCAGTGGATCACGGCGTTCATGCTGCGCTTCGGCTACGACCGGCTCGACCTCGAGGGTCACCTCTTCGGCAGCGAACACGCGCAGTCGTCGCAGGTCGGGCGCGTCGCGTATCGCGACGTCAGCGCGCCCCTGATGGTGCTCGACGCCCAGAACGGCAACGTCGCGCAGAACACGCTGTCCCTGCCCAACGTCGCCAGCGCCGGCATCACCGCTGCGCTCGTCGACCCGTACCCGGCGCTCGGTGCGTTCGCGAACGCCACGGCGCGTTCGGTGCGGCTCGTCTTCACGACGACCGGCGCGGGCAAGACGTTCCGCACGACCGTGAGCTCGACCGGCCTCGACGTGCAGGCCAAGAAGCGGCTCGTGTTCGAGATCCGTCAGTCGGGCACGACGGGGTTCAACTGGATCTCGATCGATGGGCGGCTCACGGACATCAACGGCGGCACCGCGCTGGTGAACATCTACAACCACGTGCCGAACCCCGACACCTCGGCGTTCCTGCCGATCTACCCGATCGCGGGGCACACGACGGCGCGCCCGCTGAACCGCTTCCTCCAGGTCGAAGTGCCGCTGGCGTCGTTCACCGGCGTGGATCTCTCGCAGCTCGCGAGCATCACGTTCGAATTCAACAACGCGAGCACGACCTCGAACATCCTGCTCGACGACGTTCGCATCGAGTGACGGTCCGGACGGGTCAGGGGGCAGGAGGCGACAGTGGGTGACCTCCTGCCCTGGGTGCGGCGCGTCTCGCTGATCGAGGCGGTGTCGCTGCTCGTGCTGTCCGTGATGTCGTTCGGCAAACACTTCCTGGGCTGGCCCGTCGTGATGGGAGTGCGTGTCTGCGGCATGTTGCACGGCGTACTGTTCCTCGTGCTCGTGTGGCTGCTCGTCCGCACGTGCGTCGACGGCCGCTGGCCGGTGCGCCGCGCGCTGCTCGTCTTCGTCGCTTCGCTGGTCCCGGTCTGGCCGTTCTTTCTCGACCGCCGTCTTCGGGAGTGGACACGGCCGGCGGCGCAACCCGTCTGAAGACGCCGCGCGCCCCGCGGCTATGCTCCGCGCCTCGATGTCGGACGCCCGGACGGTGGAACTCGTGCGGCTGGCGAAGGCCGGGGACCGCGAAGCGCTGGAGGCCGTGCTCGGTCGTTACTACGACCGGGTGCAGCGCGCCGTCCGCATCCGCATGGGCGATCGTGTGCGTTCGTGGACGGACTCGGTCGACATCATGACGCGCACGTTCATGAAGGCGCTCGAGAAGTTCGACGCCTTCGAGATGCGCAACGACTCGTCGCTGCTGCGATGGCTCGTGACGATCGCGGAGGGAATGATCCGCGATGCCGCCGACGAACGGAACGCGAAGAAGCGCGACCCCGACCGCGAGAGCCCGATCGAACGAGTGACGGCGGCCGGAACGGCGATCCGCCATCCCCTCGCCGACCCGGCCACGACGATCACGTCGCAGATGGGACGCAACGAGGACCGCGATCTCGTCGATCGCGCGATCGAGGCGCTGGCGCCGGAGGATCGCGAACTCCTCGTCGAGCACTACTACATGGACGCCTCGTTCGAGGAGATCGCGGAGCGCGCCGGCTTGATCGCCGCGGGCGCCGACCTCGCCAGGCGGCAACAGGCCGCCGATGCGGTCCGCAAGCGGGCGGCGACTGCCCGGGCGCGGCTCGCGATCCTGCTGCAGCGCCTTCGCGGGCGCGGCGGGGGATCGGGCGGCGGCGCCTGACGGGCCGCGTTCCGCACGCACCTCTCGATCCCCTTCTTCCATGCCGCCTATCTCCTCCAGGAACCCGTGAGCGACGACGCCCCGACCGCCCGTGCCGCTGGAGGACCCGGTCGACCGGCGACTGCCGTCGAGGCGCTCCTGGCGTCCTGGGTGGCCGCGGGCGAGTCGGGGCAGGCGCCGCGCCTCGCGGACTTCCTCGCGCGACTGCCGGGCCATACGCAGCGCGAACAGTTCGTCGACCTGCTGGACCAGCTGGCGTTCGCCGATCGGCACATGCCGCTGCGGTTGCGACCGAACCTCGTGCTCGGGGGCCGCTACGAACTGCTCGAGTCGATCGGCAGCGGCGGCATGGGGCAGGTGTGGCGTGCGCTCGATCGTTCGCTGGGGCGCGAGGTGGCGGTGAAGGTCCTCGATCTCGCGTCCGCGGCGGCTCTCGATCTCGACCATCTCGTCGCGCGCGAGAGCCGGCTCCTCGCGCGGATGTCGCACCCGGGCATCGTCCGTCTGCACGACGTCGGGCGCGATGGCGAGCATCGGTTCCTGGTCATGGATCTCGTGCGCGGCGTGGCGCTCGACGACGTCGTTGCGGCGGCGCAGCGATGGCGCGAGTCGAATCGCACGTCGTACGACGTCCGTGAACTGCTCGAGCGGACCGGACCCGCCGCTCCCGGAGCGACGCCGCTGCTCCGTGGCGATGAGCCGTGGTCGCGCGCCGCGGTCCTCGTCGTCGCCCAACTGCTGCGCACTCTCGAGGCAGCCCATGCCGCGGGCATCGTGCATCGCGACATCAAGCCGGCGAACGTCCGTCTGTCCGGCGGCGGATCGCCGGTGCTGCTCGACTTCGGCATCGGCGTCGCGACCGGTTCCACGCCGGGCGCACTGACTGCCGGTCTGTTCGGCACCGCGCAGTACGCCGCACCCGAGCAGTGGGCGGGCGGCGGCGGACCCGGTGTGCCGACCGACGTCTACCAGACGGGCCTCGTGCTCTACGAATTGCTCACGCTGCGTCGCTGCTTCGCGAGTTCGAATCCCATGGAGACGATGCGCGCGGTGCGAACCGCCACCTACGCGAGACCGCGGGCGGTCGACCCCGGCATCGATCCCGCACTGGAAGCGTGTGTGCTGCGCGCGATGGAGGTCGAGCCCACGCGGCGCTACCGATCCGCTGCCGATTTCCGCTCCGACCTCGAAGCCTACCTCGCCGGTCAGGTGCCGCGCGCGGCGGCCGCGACCGCCCGCGTCGGCCAGCGCGTGCGTGCACTCGTGCGCCGTCGTCGACGCTCTCTGTCGATCGCGGCCGCGATGCTCGTCGGTGCACTGGGGCTGTGGGTGCTGCAGCCGTCGCCACCGCCGACGGTGCGGTGGGTCACCGCGACGTCCGCGTCGGTGACCGTGGGTGATCCCGCGCTGATGGCTGCGTTCCGCATCGCGTACGACGCGAACGGCGCGTGCTGGTGCGCGCCGCTCCGTCTCGACAGCGGCCCCGAGCAGCCGGTGAAACTGTCCTTCGGTCACGCGGTGCCGGCCGGCACCACCGACGTCTCGTTGCGCGATGTCGCCGACCCGACACGGTATCCCCGCAGTGTCGTGTCGACCGTGCTGGTGGGGGCCGCGGACGAACGGGCGCGCCGCCGCTTCGAGGCGTTCGTCGATGCGATGGAGGTCGCGCGTCGCACGATCGCGGATCGCGACGGCGAATGGTTGTCCGAAGCGGAGTTCCGGGCCCTGCTCGCGCCGGGGCGCGGCGGCGGCGCCTCCGACGTTCCGATCGACCGCCTGTTCGCGGCCGGCGCGTGGCAGGACGGCGGTCTCGTCGGAGCCGTCGTCGCACCGCCGCCCGCGCCGCCGTCGCACACGGCGCGCAACGTTGCGCTGCTGGTCGGGATCGACAAGTACGCACCGGGCGAGGACGGGCCGACCTGCGCCGATCTCGGCGGCCCCCGGAACGACGTCGAGCGCGTGCAGCGCACGCTGCTGGAGAGGTTCGGGTTCGCGGCGGAGGACGTGCACGTTCTGGTCGGTGCCGACGCGACGCACGCGAACGTGGTGCGTGCCTTCCACGAGCACCTGATCCGCGGCGCGACCGCCGAGTCGCGCGTCGTGTTCTGGTTCTCCGGACACGGCTCGCGGATTCCCGACGCCTCCGGTCGCGATCGCGCGGTTCGCGACGAAGAGCCGTTCGACGACACGCTTCTCCTCTACGACAGCCGGTCGGTCGCGCCGCACGGCGGTTTCGACTTCACCGACGACGAACTCGCGTCGCTGCTCGCCGCGGTGCCCGCGCAGGATGTTCTCGTCGTGACGGACTGCTGCCACTCGGGTGGTGTGCTGCGCGGCGCGCCGGAGCCGGGCACGCGCGAAGGAGACCTGGGCAACGAACCGCTCGATCGCAAGCGCACCGAGGCGTTCTGGCCGGCCGACGTCCCGTTCCTCGACGACGATGCGCACGGCGATCTGCCGGCCGTCGTCCACGTCGCCGCGTGCGGTTCGGAGGAGCAGGCAGGGGAGATCGCGACGCCGGCCGGCACGTTCGGCACGCTGACCTGGTTCCTCACCAACACTCTGCACGAGATCGACGCCGCGGCTTCCTGGGAACGCGTCGCGGCGCGAGTTCGCGCGCGTGTGGCCGGCACCGGCACGCGTCCAGGACAGCGGGTCGCGGCGATCGGCGACGTGGGGCGCGCGATCTTCGGCGGTCGCGGCAGGCCCGTTGCGGCGGGCTACCAGGTCGATCGTCACGGGACGAACGGGCTGCTGCTCGCCGCGGGCATCCTCCAGGGTTTCGCCGAGGGCGCCGAGGTGCGCCTCGTCGATCTCGACGGCAAGGAGCTGGGCACGGCCGTCGCCGAGAACGTGCGGACCTCGACGGCGCAGCTGCGCTGGCAGGGAGCCGGCGGTCCGCCGCGCGAAGCGATGCGTGCGGTGGCGAGGACCCCGGGTCGGCCGCGTCCGCCGCTCCGTGTGTTCCTCGGGCCCGGTGTCGACTCCGCGACGATCCGCGGGTGCGACTCCGCGACCGTCGAGCCGGACCGCGCCGCCGCGACGCACGTGCTGGAGAAGGACGGCGACGCGTTCGTTCTGCGCGACGGGACCGGTGGCGAAGTGCGGCGTGTGCCGAGCGCCGCGGAAGTCCCGGTCGCGCTCGGCCGCGAGCACTGCTTTCGTGCGCTTTGGGAAGGCGTCGCCGACGCGGGCCAGTTCCGCGTGCGCATCCGCGTCGAGCCGGCGACGGCCGCCGAGGCGGCGAAGCACGATGTCGTGCCGGCGCAGGTGCGCGGTGGGAACGGCAAGGCGACCGTCGTGGGGGCCGCGCGCCTGTCGCCGCGATCCGGCGGCTCTCTGGCGGCCATCACGGTGACGAACGACGAGGACCAGGACCTGCACGTCGCGCTCCTGTCGCTGACCGAGGATCGCGAGGTGAACGTCGTGTTCGGTCGCGACACCAACAACCTCGTTCGGGCCCACGGCAGCGAGCGGCGCCTCGTGCTCCTCGGTCCTGGGGAGCGCTGGCCGACGGATCGCGCGATGGTCGACCGCTACGTCGTCATCACGACCGCTCGTCACGCCGACTTCACGCCGTTCGAGTCGCGACCGACCGCGACGCGCGGCGGCGCGACGACCGCGGAGATGCCGCCGTTCCTGCGCCAGGCGATGGGCGGAGCGTTGCGCGGCGGCGGGGAAGGGCCGTGGGGCATCACTTCCCTCGATCTGCACCTCGTCACTCCGGACCTGTTCGCCACCTCCGGTCGTCGCTGATCGCGGTCAGCGTTCGGCGAGGAACGCGACGAGGTCCCGCAGTTGCCGCCGCGACAGCGCACCGCCCATCGGCGGCATCGCGCTGGTCTGCGTCGACGTGCGTCGTCGGATGCGTTCCCAAGGCACGGCGTGCGGTTCGCTGTCGGCACCGACGACCGTCACCGAGCCCTTCTCGTCCTTCGTCACGACGCCGACGAGCACGCCGCCGTCGTCGAGTTCGACCGTCGTGGAGCCGAAGCCCTCGGCGATCTTCGCGCCGGGCAGCACGAGCGACTCGATCAGATGGTCGCGCGTCGCCCGCTTGCCGATGCCGTCGAGAGCCGGACCCGCATTGCCGCCGCGTCCGTCCAGCGTGTGGCAACGGGTGCAGCGCGTCGCCTCGTTGTCGAAGAACACCTTGCGGCCCGCTTCCGGATCGCCACCTTCGCGACAGGCCGCGTAGTCGGCGAGGGCGCCGCGCTCACCGGCCCTGCCGTCGTGTGCGTCGAACCACGCGGACACGGCCGGCGCAGTGTGTCGTTCGGCGGCTTCGAGGAGATCGAGCTCCAGCGCCGGATCCACCCTGCCTTCGTCGAGGCGGCCGAGCCAGCGCACGAGAGCTTCGGTCGCCGCGGCATCCTCCATTGCTCCGAGCGCGGCGAACGCTGATTGCCGCTCCGCGCGCGGTGCGTTCTCGAGCAGCGACTCGAGGACGGGAACGGCTCTGGCCGGTTCGTCACGCGAGAGCAGTTCGATGGCGCGGCGCCGGAGCGCGACCGGCGCCGATCCGTCGATCGTGTCGAGCGCGGTGCGCCGGGCCGCCGCGGACACGACGTCGAGTGCGTTCAGCGCAGCGATGCGTGCGGCTTCGGGGCGCGCCGAGTTGATCGCGACGGCGAGCAGTTGCTGCGCGGCGCCCGCGCGGCGGAGCGCCGCGAGGGCGATGGCGGCCTCGGCGGCGGTGACGTCGTCCGCGAGCAGGCGATCCGCCGAACCCTCGAGGCAGCCCGCGACGCGATCGGATCCTTCGTGCGTGCACGGGCGCCAGTTGCCCGTGATCCGATCCTGGCCGTGCGGCGCCGCCCACTCGGCGAGCACCCGCAGCGCTTCGATCCGGGTCGCGGCAGGGTGGTTCTGCAGGCACGCGAGGTGGACGAGCGATTCGCCGTTCTCGACCTGACCGATCAGGCGGTTCGCGGAGATCGCGAGCAGGTCGATGCGCTCGGTGTCCGGATCGTCGTTCCAGGTGAGCAGTGCGAGAGCGCGCATCGCTCCCGAGATCGCTTCGCCGTGGATGGCGCGCGCGGCCTCGAAGCGCAGCGATTCCTCGGCGTCGGCGAGGAAGGATGCGATCGCGGGGTCGCCCTGGCGCGCCATCGCCAGCAGGACGCCGCGGCGAACGGCGATCGCCGGGTCGGCGGCGGCCGCGTGCAGCGTGTCGGCGGCCGCGATCGTCGACAGAGCGAAGGCGAACGCATGGCGCAGCACGGGGTCGTGGTCGTCGTTCGCGCGGACCGCGGCGAGCAGGGCCTTGCCGGCCGCGGCACCCGCGGGTGCGCCGATGCGTGCGAGCGCCAACGCCGCCTCGCGACGTACGCGAGAGCTTCCGTCGTCGAGCGCACGCGTCAGTTCCTCCGCCGCGTCGACGCGCCGCACGTCGCCGAGGACCCGTGCTGCAGTCGCGCGTACGTCGCCGTCGTCGGCGCGGAGGAGTGCGGTCACGCTCGCGACCGCGTTCGCATCGCGACGGCCGAGGATGCCGAGGCCGAAGATCGCGTGCACCCGTGCGATCCGGGAGCCGCCGTTCCTCGCGACGTCGGCGAGCACGTCGGTCGCGCCGTGATCGACGAGAGCGAACTGCGCGGCCTGGCGCACGCGGCGATCCGGGTGCTCGAGCAGCAGTCGCAGCGTCGCATCGTCCGAATTCGCGAGATCCCTGCCGAGGAGCGCCGCCGAATCGCCCGGGGCTTCGCTCCGCTGCGTCGGTTGCACGCGGTAGATGCGACCCTTGCCGGTCTTGCTCCAGCCGTGCACCCAGTCCAGCACGTACATCGCACCGTCAGGGCCGAAGTCGACGTCCGTGGCGAGCACGCCGTGCACGACCGACTCCGAGCCCGTGAGCTCGAACCCTGCGCCCGACCGCTGCAGGCGGAACGCCGTCACGCCGCTGTAGCTGCTGCCGCCGCGGAAGTCGCAGAGGAAGAAGCAGTCGCGGAATCGTTCGGGCATGCCGATGCCCGTGTCGTAGGCGAGTCCGGACGGGCCGTCGGCGAAGTTCGCGATCGGCGGCAGGATCCACACCGGCTGGCCCGGATGACGCGGCTTCCACATGCCCTCGCGGTTCCACGCGCCGCGGTCCGACAACCATTGGTAGCCGATGCGCCAGCCGCTGTCGGCGCCGGGCACCACCTGCACGATGCGTGCGCGGTCACCACCGTCGCTGTTGTTGTCGCACGTGAAGAGGTCGCCCCACTGGTCGAAGGCGAGTTCTTGCGGATTGCGGAGGCCGCGGTGCACGACCTCGAGATCGCTGCCGTCGAGTTCGCAACGGAGGACCGCGCCTTCGTGCGGATACGCGAGCGTGCGGTCGCCCTGCTGGACGTGGAAGCCGCGGTCGCCGATCGAGAACCACAGGCGGCGATCGGGGCCGAGGATCAGTCCGTGGAGATCGTGACCGATCAGCGACGAGTGCACGCCGTAGCCGTCGTGCAGCACCTGCCGTTCGTCCGCGACGCCGTCGCCGTCGCGATCGACCAGGCGCCAGAGTTTCGGGATGTTCGTGAAGTAGACGGCGTCGCCGACGGGCAACACGCCGGACGCGATGCCGTCGGCCAGGTCGCGGAAGCCGTCGGCGAACACCGTCGATCGATCGACCTTGCCGTCCCCGTCGGTGTCCGCGAGCAGGCGGATGCGCTCGGAGAATGCCGTGTAGCGGGTGATCTCGTTCGGCAGGTGCTTCTCGTACTTCGTGACGCGGTCGGCGACGGTGAGACACGCGAGGTCTTCGTCCTTCCAGTCCATGTGATCGCGTGTGTCCGGCACGCCGTCGTTGATGCGGAACGACTCGGCGACGAAGAAGCGGCCCCTGCCGTCGATCGCGAAGGCGACTCCGTTGCAGAGATGGGGTTCCGCCGCCACGAGTTCGCACACGAGACCGGGAGCGAGTCGGAAGGACGCGATCTGCCGCAGGCCCTCGTCACTCGCCGGCGCCACGAACATCGGCGGCGGCGATCCGCCGTTCTCCTGCGCGCTGGCGCCGGTGAGGGGGAACACCGCGAGACATGACGCGGCACAGGCGCGGACGAGGGCCGTCATGGCGCCATGGTGCCGTGTCGCGCCGCGATTGCGAGCAGCCGCGTCAGCTCGACGCAGGCGTCGAGGCTGCAGCGGTGCCCTCGCCGACGAGCGCGGTTACGGACAGGCCGCCGTGCCGCGTCGTCCAGGCCGCGCGCAGCACCATGCCACACCGCCGCGCGAGCCGCACGTCGTGGGCGAGGAGCGCCACGGACCATCCGGGGCCGAGACGCCGCGCTCGATGACCGAGCGATTGCCAGAGCACACCGAGGCCTTCGCTCCTGCCGATGCGCACGCCGAACGGCGGGTTCGTCGCGAGCACGCCGCGTCGCGGGGCGGACGCGGCGTCGCCGCGGTCGTCGAGCCACGGGTGTTGCGTGAATGCGTTCGCCGACAGATCGATGCGCGTCGCTACGCCGGCGCGTTCGGCGTTCGCGCGAGCCGCGTCGATCGCTCCCGCGTCGCGGTCACTCGCGGCGATGGCGCCGGCGCCGCGTGGTGCCGACGGTTCGGCGCGCAGCTCGAGCCATGTCTCGGCGTCGAACAGCGCGAGGTGGTGCAACGGCGGCGGACGAAGACGCCCCGGCGGCAGTCCCAGAGCGAGCCCCGCGGCCTCGATCGCGATCGTGCCCGAACCGCAGAACGGGTCGAGCAGCGCGGTGTCCGGCGTCCAGGGGCTCGCGAGCAGCAGCGCGTGCGCGAGGTCTTCGCGCAGCGGCGCCTTGGCGCCGGCGAGGCGCCAGCCGCGGCGGTGGAGCGGCGACGTGGTCGCGTCGACCGAGATCGTGCAGACGTCGTTCGCGAAGCGGACGTGGATCCGCGCGAACACTTCGTCGCCGGCAGCGGGTGCGCGCACGGGCGAGCCGAACGCCTCCCCGATCGCGTTCTCGATTCGTTCCGCGATCGCGCCCGTGTGGTAGAGCCGGGATGCACGCGACGTTGCGTGCACTTCGATCGGCACCTGCGGACGCAGCCACTCCCGCCATGGCAGCAGCGTGGCTTTGCGCTGCAGTTCGCCGAGCGCGCGGCACGGAAACTCGGCGACGCGGATCAGGACGTGGCTCGCGGTGCCGAGCCAGAGGCATGCACGGGCGGCGCAGCGGGCATCGCCGCGGAAGGCGACGCCGCCGCGCATCGTGCGCGGTTCGGTGCCGAGTGTGTGCAGTTCGCGCGAGAGAAGCGGTTCGAGGCCCGGCAAGCAGGCGGCGAACAGGTCGAACGATCGGGTCATCGATGCGTCGGGTCAGGAGCCCGCACGGCGCGGGCGCAGCGTGCGGATGGTCTGCAGCATCGATTCGATCGTGGCGAGCTTGTGGCGCAGTTTGCCCTTCTCTCGACCCTTCTCCTGTTCCCATGCGTCGAGCCGCTTCCAGTCGGCCCAGTCGACGATGTCGACGCCGCGCCCGGCGAGCAGCGTCGTGACGTCCGCCCGGTCGGGGCGCAGCATGGTGCCCGCGGCTCGGTCGACGAGCATCGCCTCCACCGTGGCCTTCGCGTCGAGGCTGTTGGTGCCGATCAGTCCCGTCGGGCCGCGCTTGCACCAGCCGACGCAATAGTGACCGGCGCGCACCGCGCCTCCGTTCTTCTCCACGACCCGACCGTCGACGTTCGGCACGATGCCCTTCTTGTCGTCGAACGGCACCCCGTCCACGGGCACGCCGCGATACCCGATCGCCTTGAACAGCAGGTCGACCTCGACGTCCTCGAAGCGGTCGATCGCCTTCGGCCTCGGCGTCCCGTCGGTGTCCGCGACGAGGGCCATGTGCTGCAAGCGGACACGCCGCAGGCGGCCGCCTTCGCCTTGCAGCTCGGTCGGTCCGACGAGGAACCGGCACCGCAGCTTCTTCGGGCGCTGCCCCTCGCCTGCGGGCGCGCGCTCCTGCAGGAACTTGACGTTGCGCTGCTGGCTTCGTGCGCCGTCCTTCTCGAGCCACGCAGCGCTGAGGGGGTCGAGCGCGACTTCGGCTGGCGACACGACGACGTCGACGTCGGGCAGTTCGGCGATCTCTTCGATCTCCTTCGGCGAGAACGCCGCCTGCGCAGGGCCGCGGCGGCCGAGCAGGATCACTTCCCGCACTCCGTTGCGGCGGAGCGCGTCGAGGGCGTAGTCGGCGATGTCGGTCGTCGCGAGGTGCTCGGGCGACGCGAGGAGGACCCGCGCGACGTCCATGGCGACGTTGCCGTTGCCCACGATCGCGACGCGCTTCGCGCGGGCGAGATCGAACTTGCGGTCGCGGTGGTCGGGATGCGCGTTGTACCAGCCGACGAACTCGGTCGCCGAATGCACGCCGGCGAGCTCCTCGCCGGCAACACCGAGCTTCTGGTCGCTCTCGCACCCGAACGCGTAGACGATCTGGTGGTAGTGCGCGGCGAGGTCGGCGATCGCGAGGTCGCGGCCGATGCGGACGTTGCCGAGGAAGCGGAAGCCGGGGTTCGCGGCGATCTTGTCGTAGACCTTCACGACGCCCTTGATGTTCTGGTGGTCCGGCGCGACGCCGCCCCGAACGAGGCCGAAGGGGACCGGCAGCCGGTCGAAGAGGTCGACCCGGACGTTGCCGCCGGACTTGAAGAGCGCCTCTGCGGCGTAGAAGGCCGATGGTCCGGATCCGACCACCGCGACGTTCCAGGCTTCGTTCTGTGCAGCGTCCATCAGCGGCGCATGATAGCCGCGCCTCCGACGATGCCATCCGAGCAGTCGCCACCCTCGCCGCGGCGCGTGTCGTTTCCGCACCAGGATCTGGCGGAGCAGCTGGCGGCGTTCGCCGCGCGATGGCCGGACGCGCGGGCGTGTGCGCGCGGGCGTTCGTTCGCGGCGGAAGACGCGGCCGCTCGTCTCTGGCTCCCGTTCGCGAGCCGAGCGGCTGCACCGGGCGAAGCGGTCGCGGACTACCTTGCGCGGGCGGACGATCGGCTCGGCGTTCAGGTCGTGCTGTTGCTGCGTGCCGGGGCAATGGCGATCGGATGCTGGGAGGACGACGAACTCGTGGTCCACAAGGCGCAGCGCAAGTACGTGGTCCGAGGCCACGGGCGGGCACAGGCGACGCATCGGAAGACGCGAGGCAAGTCGCGCTACGGGTCGCGGCTTCGCCTGCAGAACTGGAAGCGACTGCTCGAGGAGACGAACGAACGTCTGCGGGGCATCTGGCGGGACTTCGGCCCGCCGCGAGCGGTCTTCCTGTCCGTGCCGGTGCGTGTGCTCGCGGATCTCGTCGCAGCGACACCGGCGCCGCCGTTCGCCGTCGACGACCCAGGCGTCGTGCGCATCCCGCTGCACGTGCACCGTCCGGACCACGCGGAGCTGTTGCGCGTGCGGCGCTGGCTCGTGCACGGCCGCCTCGAAGTGCCGCACGCCGAGTGACGCCGTCGGGCGCCGATCAGCCCTTGCGTTCGCGCGTGAGGTCCAGCGGACGGATCCAGACGTTGCGGAATCGCACCGGGTCGCCGTGGTCTTGCAGGCGCACCGGTCCCGTCGCGGCGTGGGCACGGTACTCGGGCAGAGCGCGATGCGCCGTGGCGCCGAGGAATGCCTGGTCGTGCTGAACGAGCAGGCCGTTGTGGAACACCGTCGCGCGCGCCGGCGAGACGAGTGCGCCGTCGGGGCCAAAGCGCGGCGCCACGAACACGATGTCGTAGACCTGCCACTCCCCGGGTCGGCGGCAGGCGTTCACGAGCGGCGGTGTCTGGCCGTACAGGGCGGCGGCCTGGCCGTCGGCGTAGGTCGGGTTCTCGAACGAGTCGAGGATCTGCACTTCGTAGCGGCCGAGGAAGAACACGCCGCTGTTGCCGCGCCCCTGCGACTCGCCGTGGCATGGCGACGGAGCCGCCCATTCGAGGTGGATCTGGCAGTCGCCGAACTCGCGTCGCGTCTCGATGTCGCCGGAGCCGTTCGGTTCCATCGCGCCGTCCCGCACGGTCCACGTCGCTGCGCCGTCGCGCCCGCGGAACGCGGAGAGGTCGGTACCGGTGAACAGGCCGATCGCGTCGCCAGGCATGCTGCCGGCAGCGTCGACGATGGGTGGACGTGGACGCTTCGAGTCGTGAACACGCCATCCGTCCGGCAGGCGCGGCGTGTCGTCGTACCCCGGGTCCTGGCTGGGAGTGAGGAAGAGCAGCACGGGAAGCAACAGCGGCAACGTTCGCGACATCAAGTCACCTCGGGGGAGCCACGATCGCGCACCATCGCGTCGTGCGCCACCCGGCAAAGGCACGTCGGGTGTCAGGTGCCGAGGCGGAACTGCACCGCGACGTCGTCGGCGAACCGGTCCTCGATGCGCTCGTCGGCCAGGGCCGCGCGCGCCTTCCGCGTGATCGCACCGAGGCTGCGGCGGAAATCGCGCGGCTCCATGCCGCAGCACCGTGCGGCGGCCCGAGCGCTGTTGCAGCCGATCGCCGCATCGAGAGCGTCCTTCTGGCGGGGCGACAGGGTGTCCGCGAGCCGCTCGCGCACACAGTCCCCGCTGATCGCTCGGGGCACCGCCACCGGGGCGGGCAGCGGTGGCGCTTCGTCGAGATCCAGGGACTGAGTCCGGGACCACTCGGATCGGAGGATTGCGCATGCCGAACGATGCGCGACGACGCGCAGCCAGGCTTCCGGGTGGCTCGGGGGGGTGCCTCGCAGGGTCGCGAGAGTCAGGAGGTGTACGGCGCGTTCGCCCGCCTCCTCGGCAAGGTGGCGACTTCGGATGACGCGCGAGGCCGCTCGGTAGGCGAGCGGCAACAGGGAGTGGGGGTCGGGAATCATCAGGTCCTCTTCCGGAGGGCAGGTTTGTGGTGACATTCGGACCATAATTATGACGAAACGTCAAGTTTCCGAGGCGGCAGGCGACGAACCCGTCCGGGTGGCAGTGTGCGAGCACGGCTTGCCAACCGGGCGGGAAACGCACTCACTTCCGTTCCCCGTGGCCACTTGCGAGAATGGCTGCGTAGGGCGGTCGGACCCTTGCTGTGCGGACTCGCCACGTGACGGAACTACCCGAAGACGCTCCCTCCCGGCCGTTGGCAACCCACCTTGCCGCCCGCTTGCGCGAGCTGCGGGCGCGCCGTGGCTTCACCCAGGACCACGTTGCCAAGCGTCTCGGCTGCCATGAATCGGCGGTGTCGCGCTGGGAGAGCGGCAGTCGCTTTCCCACGGGGGAAGATCTCGTGGCGCTCGCCGACCTGTTCGAAGTCAGCACCGACGATTTGCTGGGCCGTGTGCGCCAGTACGCCGCACCGGGTTCGGCGCTGGTCGACATGCGACTGCTCGAGAAGCTGGCGGCGGCGGAGTCGACCGCGGAGTTCGATCAACAGATCGCCCAGAACGAAGAGCAGGCGGTGTGGCTGCCGGTCCCTGACGGCGCGGTGTTGATCCCGGTCGCCGAGGCGATGCGCTGGACCCGCAAGGTGGCCGATCGCCACCGGTCGAGCCGGTTCGTGGATCGACTGTTCCGACCGCGCGTGTGAGATTCTCGCCCCGCGTCGGGCCGCTGCACGGGTCGGTCAGGAGCGCGGCGTGAGGCGCCGGCAGACCGCGGCAGTGAAGTCCTTCGTCGACTTCGTGCCGCCGAGGTCGCGCGTGGTTTCGCCTGCGGCGATCGTCTGACGCACCGCGTCGTCGACCATCTGGCCGAGTCCTCTGCAGCCTGCGTGCGTGAGCAGCATCGCGAACGCGAGCAGCGACGCCGACGGATTGCACACCCCCTTGCCGGCGATGTCCGGCGCGGTGCCTCCTGCGGGGTCGAACATGGCCAGGTCGACGCGCCCCTGCTCGTCGAACGAGTAGCTCGCGCTCGCGCCGAGACCGATGCTCCCCACCATGCCGCACGCCATGTCGGACAGGAAGTCGCCGTACTCGTTCGGCGTGACGATCACGCGGTAGGCCTCGGGCTTCAGCAGCAACTTGTAGAGCAGCGCGTCGAACAACTCGACCTGGTGTGCGACGCCGGGGAAGGCGCGCGCCACGTCGAGGACGATCTCCTCGAACAGGCCGTCCGTCGCGCGTTGGATCGTGTGCTTGCTGCTGCTGACGACGCCGCAGCCGAGGCGCCGCGCGAGTTCGAATGCGTAGAGTGCCGCTTCCCGCGACGGCCGGCGTTCGATCACGCGGATCGACACGGCCACGTCGTCACCGATCCGTCGACCTGCGTCCTCGTAGGTGCCGCCGACGGCGATCCGGATGATGTGCAGGTCGACCTTGCCGTCGTGTCGGGTCTTCACACCCGGCAGGCTGGCGACCGGCCGGTGGATCACCGAGAAGCGGCAACGATCGCGCAGGATCTTGTTCGGACTCTCCCTCTCCGTCACGGTCGGGTACTTCAGTGCGATCCGGCGGTCGCGGATGGCGGCGACCGCAGTGTCGTAGCACGCGGTCGGACTCTTGCGCCGGGCCTCGAGGGTCAGGTCGACCGGGTGGAACTGCACCGCGATCGGAAGGGCGTTCGCCACTTCGTGGACGCTGGCCGAGAGTTCCGGAGAGATGCCGTCGCCGTGGAGCTCGGCGAGGTGGACGGTTTCGCGATCGGGCATGTCGGGCCGCGCAGTGTCGCGGAAACGCGGTGTGCTTCGCAAGCGCGCGCCCCCGCGGTGCGGGAAAGCGTTGCGGTCGGGCGCCGCGGTGCGGCGGCGCCCCTGTCTCCTACTCCTCGCCCCTCACTTCTCGCCGGACTTCGGCTCGGTCCTCTCCGACTCGCCCGTCTTCGCGGGCTCGGCCTTCGCGGGAGCCTTCTTGGGCATCGCGGCTTCGGCCGTCGTGCGCTTCGTCGAGACGGTGTTCTTCATCGCCATTTGCATCGCGCCCATCGGCGTCTCGATGTCGACGTCCATCGACACGGTGTTCGAGGCCTCGATGACGAAGCCATCCTGCCGCGAGACCTTCTGCGTGCCCATCACCTTGCCGTTGCTGATGGTCATGTTCTTCATCATCTCGCGCATCGGATCGTCGCCCTCTTCGCCGCCGGCCGCGTCGTCGTCGGCCGGCTTCTCGACGGTGCCGGTAGCCGTGATCTCGAACGACGCGTCGTCGCACTTGGCGAGCGTCAGCTTCATCTTGTTGCTCGCCCCGATGCGGCCCGTGCCCTTCTCGACGCGATCCCACGATGCGCCGACCGCGATCGGCTTCTCCGGCACGATGCCGAACGCCGCCTCGGCCAGGTGCTTCAGCGTCTCTTCGTTGACGGGATTGCCCATGCGCCCGCCGCCGACCTTCAGCAGATCGGCGGCACCTTCGAGCGACGTCGCCTTGCCCATGCTGTCGAGCTTGGCGACGAACTTCTTGCCGGCCAGCTTGGTCATCTGCTTGACCATGGCCGACGGGTTCATGCCACCCATGTCGTCGCCACCGTCGTCGCCGTCGTCGGGGGCCGCCGAGTCGAACTCGGCCTCGCCCATCGGGCCCATCTGCATCGCGCCATGGATGCGCACGATCTCGGTCTCGACGACGAGCATCCCCTTGTCGTCGACATCGAGCACCGTGACGTGCAGCGTGTGTGTCGTCGTGCCGCCGACATCGAACTGCTGGCCGCCCTGGTCGATCGTCTGCTCCTGCTTCGATTCCTGCAGCAGCCAGACGGAGCTGCCCTTCTTCGCGGTCGTGCGCAGCGTCAGCTCGGGGCCCTGGGCCGCGACCGAAGCGGCGAGGCAGAGGAAGGACAGGATGGAGGACTTCGTGATTGGATTCATGCGGTGGTCCGGCGGCCGGTTTGGGAAAGGCGCGTAGTGGCCGGAGCGGCGGCACAATACGTCGCGCGATCGCCGCGGCGTAGCGTCCGCTGGCGTTCTGCGCCGCGTCAGCGGTCGAAGCGCAGCCCCAGGCCTCGGACGGTGATCAGATGCCTTGGCGCGCCCGGGTCGACTTCGAACAGCTTGCGAAGGCGCAGGACGACGTTGTCGAGGGTTCGGACCGTCCGCGGCGCCGTGCTGCCGAAGAGGTGCTCGATCACGGTCTTGCGCAGGACCACGGTGCCGGCATGCGCGGCCAGGAGGCGCAGCAGCTTCGTCTCGGTCGCCGTGAGGGCGACCGTCCCGCCGTCCCGGCACTTCGCCTGCATGGAACGGAAGTCCACTTCGTTGCCGCCGAACTGGAGCACGTCCGCGCCGACCGTCGGCGGCGGCCGGCGGCGAAGGAGCGCATCCACGCGCAACAACAGTTCGCGGAGGTTGAACGGCTTCGTCAGGTAGTCGTCGGCGTGCAGCTCGAGGCCGCGGATGCGGTCGCGGTCGGAGCTGCGTGCGCTCAGCACGAGCACCGGCGTCTGGTCGCCGCGCGCCCGCAGCTGGCGCAGCACCTCGAACCCGTCGCAGCCCGGCAGCATCACGTCGAGGATCAGGAGATCGATGCCGCCTTGCGCCATCCGTTCGAGCGCCTTCGGTCCCGTGAGCACGTGCTCGGCGTGGTAGGTCTCCACAGCGAGGTTGTCGCACAGCATTTCGCCGAGCGCCCGCTCGTCCTCTGCGACCAGGATCCAGCGACTCATGTGCTGAGCTCCAAGGGAAGGCGCACGACGAATTCGCTGCCCTTGCCGCGGCCAGCGCTGTGTGCCGAGACGGAGCCCTCGTGCGCCTTCACGAGTTCTTCGACCAGGTGCAGGCCGAGCCCGGTGCCGCCGGTCGCCGTGTCGCTGCCGCGCCAGAACGGGACGAATGCGTGTGCGAGTTCGCTGCTGTCCATGCCGCGACCGTCGTCGCGGACCGAGATGCTGGCGGCGCGGGTGTTCGCGTCGAGGGTCACGGTCACGCGGCTGCCCGCCGTCGAGAACTTGACCGCGTTGTCGAGCAGGTTGCGCAGCACGAGCTGGATCGCGGCCGGATCGCGGCGGTACGGCAGCGAAGCGGGCGCCCTCGTCTGGATCGTGATCTCCGCGGCGAGCGCGCGGGCTTCGACGGCGGCGACAGCCTCGGCGACGTCGTGCACGAGGTCGCCGCGTTCCCGGATCGACGCCCGCGGCGCCGTTCGCAGGCCCGCGGCCGTGAGCACGTTCGTGAGTCCTCGCTCGAGTCGTTCGGCCTCGAGCAACCCGTTCTGAAGGTAGCGCGCACGTTTGTCCATCGGCAGACGATCGCCCCGCAGCGATTCCAGCAGAAGCACGATCGTGGCGAGCGGCGTCTTGAGCTCGTGCGTGGCGGCGGCCAGGAACCGATCCTGCGCGATGCGGAGCTCGGCCTCGCGGCGCACCGACGCGACGTAGAGCCAGCCCGACGCGAGGAGAACGATCGCGAACGCGATGCCCTCGCTCCCGAACATGAGCTGCCGCGATTTCGCGATCACTTCGAGGTCGACCGGGTCCGTCGCGCCGAGCGCCGCCGCCGCTCCGGGAATGTCGCCGGCGGACAGCCGTCGGCTGGCGGCGGCGAGGTCGCGGCTCGCGTGGATCTGGAACGTGGTCCACCACAGGACCAGCGCCAGCGCGAGGCCGAGAATCACCAGGAACAGGATCGAGCTCTTCGTCCGCGGCACGCGGCGTCAGAGCGTACGCAGGCGGACGGCGAAGCCGAAGGGCTTCACCGAGTTCGCGACCGACGCGGCGGAATCCGTGTCGTGTGCGACGGTGTAGATGCCGCGACCCGGCGTCGCGAACGAGCCGAGAGAAACCTCGACGGCGTTGCTCGTGACGAGGCCGAACGCGTTCGCTCCGTCGATCAGGGACACGGCCTGTTCGTAGATGACCAGACCCGCGAACGCGTTGTCCGCGGGCATGGCGAGCGACGCCCCCGGTTGTTCGGTGCCGAACGAGCCGGCGCCGTCCGTCACGACCACCTTGAAGATGATCGGGTCGACGTAGACGGTGCACGTGGTGCCCGGCAGCGTCGCCGCCGGATTCGTGATCCCGAAGATCGTCAGCGCGAGCGCGTTTGCGCCGAGGTTCTGGCCGGCGAGTTGGTGCGCCGCGCCGGGCGCGTAGGTGCCCGAAGGCGTGATGGTCGCCGCGGGCTGCCCGATCGCGGCGCTGCAGCCGATGCCGAGCGTCGTGGCGCTGCCGTTCTGGACGCCGCCCGACGTCGTCGTGCCGTCGAGGATCGCGTGCGCGAAGCCGAACGACGAGATGTTGTTCCCCTCCATCGTGATGTCGACGACGAGCCAGCCGCCGGGCGGGATCGCGACGGCGACGGGAAGCGTGAAGTCGAACTGCAACGAACCGTTCGGCCCGCCCCAGGGGTGCGGATTGGCGGAACCCGGATCGGGGAGGTAGGTCCATGCGCCGTCGCGCGCGGTCGTGAGCGGCTGCGTGAGGTTCGCGGCGAAGTCCGCGCCCGGAACGGCGATCTCCGTCGTCCCGATCCGGATGTGCAGGCGCGAGATCGAGAACGGGCCGGGCGCGCCGACCGCGGGGATCGGGCCGTCGTAGCGCAGCGACAGCTGGTCCGCGACGAACGTGCTCGCGCCGACCTCCGACGCGTCGAAGAACATCTGCACGCG
Source organism: Planctomycetota bacterium (assembly GCA_016794565.1). Taxonomy (GTDB): domain Bacteria; phylum Planctomycetota; class UBA1135; order UBA1135; family UBA2386; genus JAEUHQ01. Next base: position 48,481 of record JAEUHQ010000078.1, read on the forward strand.
CGCGTCCGGCTGCATGAACGGCACGAGGCTGTAGCTGCCGAGTTCGGCCGTGGTGTCCGACTGCGCCGGCAGGGCGAGGTAGGTCTGGGCGGACAGGGATGCCGCTGCGAGGCAGAGGCACGACGGGAAGAACGAACGACTCATGGGCGCGAACGCTAGGGAGCGGTTCGCGGCCGTGTGTCATGCCGCGGTCATCGCTTGCTACTCTCCTTCCGTGCCTCGTCTCTGCGCGCTGTTCCTCGCTTCCTGCGCGACCGCCGTCGCGTCGGCGCAGGATCCGTCGGGTGCGTCCATCGAGTCGTTCGCAGCCGAACACTGCCTCGACTGCCACGGCGGCGAGAAGACGAAAGGCGACCTCGATCTCCGGGCCTGGCCGAAGGATCCGGTCGAATGGGCCTGGCGGGCGAGCCGAGTGCGCATGCGGGTGCGATCCGGCGAGATGCCGCCGCCGGACTCGGAGCCGCTCTCGCCGGAGCTGCGCACTGGCCTCGTCGCGGACGTCGACGCGGTGTTGCGCGAGATGGTGCCGCGGCTCCCGAGCGACCCGGGGCGCGTCACGGTGCGACGTCTGTCGCGCACGCAGTGGTCCAACGTGGTGCGCGACCTCTTCGAAGTCGTCGCGGACACCGAGGCGTTCCCGGCGGACGACCTCGGCTACGGCTTCGACACGATCGGCGACGCGACGACGTTCTCGACGTTGCACCTCGAGAAGTACATGGACGCGGCGCGGGACACGGCGCTCGCGGTGTTCGACGGCGAGGATCCCGCGCGCCCGGCGGTCCGTCGTGTCGAGGCCGAAACCATGGATCTGGTGGATGGGCCGGGTGCGGGCATGGAAGGCAGCGTCGCGAACCTCTACACACGCGCGACGATCGAGCAGGCCGTGCACTTGCCGCGCGACGGGACCTACCGCGTCGTGCTGCGCGCGGGTGCCGACCAGGCGGGCGACGAACCAGCGAAGATGCTGCTGCGCCTCGACGGGCGCGACCTGGAGACTTGGGACGTCGCGACGAAGCGGATGGACGAGTTCGGCCTCACTGCGCCGCTCACCGGCGGCGAACACCGGTTCGCGATCGCATTCGTCAACGACTTCTACGATCCGAAGAACCCCGACCCCTCCAGGCGCGACCGCAATCTGAAGGTGGACTGGCTCGAGGTGCGCGGGCCGCTCGACGACCGGGCTCTTCCGCCAGCGCGCCGCGCGATGCAGGAGGCCCTGAACGGGAAGGGCACCGACGGCGCGAAGCTGCGCGGCCTCGTGCGCGCGATGCTGCCGTGGGTCCATCGTCGCCCCGTCGCGGACGACGAAGTCGCTCGCTACGTGCAGACCGGTGACGCCGTGCTGCGCCGCGGCCAGCCGTTGCTCGCCGCCGCGCGTGCCGTGCTGCAGGCGGCGCTCGTGTCGCCGCACTTCCTCTTCCGCATCGAGCCGGTGGGCAGCGATCGGGGCGCAGGCGGCGCTTCGCCGGTCGCCGGCCCGGCGCTCGCGGTGCGGCTCTCGTTCTTCCTCTGGGCGAGTACCCCCGACGAGCGTCTCGCCCGCCTCGGGTCGACCGGGCGCCTCGCCGACGCGGCGACGCTCGCCGAGGAAGTGACGCGCATGCTCGCCGATCCGCGGGCAGAGTCGCTCGCGACGGAGTTCGCCGCCCAGTGGCTCGAGCTGCGCAACCTCGCCGATCGAACGCCCGACCCGGGGCGTTTCCCCGGCTTCGACGACGCACTGAAGGCGTCGCTGCGGCGCGAGACGGAGCTGCTCTTCGCGGCCGTTCTGCGCGAGGATCGCGACGTGCGCGACCTGCTCGACTGTGAGTTCACGCACGTCGACCGGCGGCTGGCGGCGTTCTACGGGCTGCCCGCGCCGGCGTCCGACGCGTTCGAGCGTGTGCCGCTGCCCGAGGCGATGCGCGAGCGAGGCGGCGTGCTCGGCCACGCGAGCGTGCTCGCGGTCACGTCCAACCCGACGCGAACGTCGCCGGTGAAGCGCGGCAAGTGGATCCTGGACAACCTGCTCGGTCAGGCGCCGCCGCCGCCGCCGCCCGGCAACGACACACTGGCGAAGGAATCGGAGATCGACAGCACCCGTTCGTTCCGCGAGCAGCTCTCGCAGCATCGGCAACGGGTCGCGTGCGCCGGCTGCCACGTTCGCATGGACACGCTCGGCTTCGCCCTCGAACGCTTCGACGCGATCGGGCGAGGCCGCGCGTCGGATTCCGCGGGACCCATCGACTGCAGCGGCGAGCTGCCCGGCGGGGTGCGCATCGAGGGCATCACCGGACTGAAGGACATGCTGCGCGAAGACCCGGCGTTCGTACACAACGTCGCGCGGAAGCTGTTCGTCTACGCAGTCGGTCGCGACGCGAGGCCGGTGGATCGGCTCCGGCTGTGGTGGCAGGTCGATCGCAAGCTGGAGGCGGGCCGTGTGACGCTGCGCGATCTGGTCACGATCGTCGTGAACGACGAAGCGTTCCGCCTGCGATCGACAGCGTCGGCTCGGTGAAAGCGCGCCGTGAATTCCCGATGCCACGGAGCGCTCCGAAGCCGGGAATCGCCGCGGGGCCCTGGCCGGCAAAAGAAACTCCCGAAGCGGGACGTCGCGCACCGATCTACGCCGACATGGCAAGACGACTTCTGTGTGGCCTGGTCCTCTCGACTCTGGCCTTCCTGCCCGGTTGTGCCACGACGAACGGGGTCCGCTGGGCCTACGGCATGGACTCGGTCTACGACGAGCCGGACAGCCTGTCCGAGAGCCTCGCGCTCCGCGCGCTGGTCGGCGTCCCGGTGATCGTCGGCGGCGCGGCGTGGGATCTGACGACGTGGCCGCTGCAGATCATCTTCGGCGTCTGGCCCACGTGGGGCCGCACGTCGACGATGATGAACCCGACCGCGGGCTGAGCGAACGCGACGTCTGATCCTGCGGTCGGATCGACGCGAGAATGAGGACGTGCGCCGCTTTCGTTTCGTCGTCACCGGTCGAGTGCAGGGCGTCGGCTTCCGCGCGTGTGCGGCGGCCGAGGCCCGGCGCCTCGGTGTGCAAGGGCACGTGCGGAACCGCCGTGATGGTGCGGTGGAGGGTGAGGCCCAGGGCGAGCCGGACCGCGTCTCTTCGTTCGCGGAGTGGCTGCGCCGCGGACCGCCGTTCTCGCAGGTCGCGACCGTCGACCTTCAGGAGATCCCGCTCGTCGAGGGCCGCTCGGACTTCGAGATCCGCCGCTGATCGCCGATGGCGAGCTGCCGCAGGGCGCGGCGCAGCGGGCGGTGCGCATCGAGCAGGCGCACGTAGTCGGACTCGCGCCGGCCGCCCTTCTTGCGCACGACGTCGACGAGTGCACAGCGCTGCGCTGCCGTCCACGACGTGATCCCGGGCAGCAGCAGGATCAGCGGGCTCCAACGGCGCCACCACAGCTGCTCGTTCTCGTCCCACTTGCGGAAGCCGCGCACGGCGCAGAGATCGGCGGCTTCGTCGGCGCAGACGTCCTCGCCGCGTTCGCGGTCCGCGCCGAAGCGCTTCGCGAGGAGGTCGGTGATGGCGAGGCCGATGTTCGCCAGGGGGAACACCCCGATCACGTCGTCGCGCGCTCGACCCGCGGACCAGTAGACGTTGTGCTCGGCCAGCGCCTTCAACGTGGCGATCGACGAGCGGTGGCCCTTGCCCTTCGCCATCGCGGCGAGTTCGCGCTCCATGAGTGCGAGCACGCCCGGGTCGCGGGCCCGGAACCCGAGCTTCTGGTAGAACCACCACGAGCCCGACTTCAGGCCCTCGGTGTTGCCTTCGCCGCCGAGCTGGTAGGGATAGATCGTGAACGTGTCCGAGCCGTAGAGCTGCTTCGTGACGCCGAGCACGCGGCCGTACACGAGACCGGCTTCGCCGCCGCGCCACGTGTCGAACACGTTGTAGGCGACCTCCGAGCTCCCGAAGAGTCCGCTCGTCAGCACGTAGCCGATCGGGACGCCGTTCTTCAGCGTCACGTAGGCATGGACGGCCTCGAGCAGGAGCCGGCGCTCGGGCTTCATGCCGATCACCGCGAACTCGAGTCCGTCCCCGCAGTCGAAGAGCCGCACGTCGCGCGGGTCACCGTACGCGAACGCGTCGAGGTCGCGATGGCGGAGCACCATCGCCTCGCGCGCGAGGGTCACGATGCTGGCACCGGTGGATTCGTCGACCTGGATCTCCCGGTGGCGACGGCGAAGTTCGGCGCGCAGGTCGGGGCGCTCGCGCCGCAGCGGGGCGCTCTGGAAGTGCACGGGCCGCCCCGGCAGGTGCGCTGTCGAACGGGTCGGCAGTCCGCCCGCCGGCACGAGGTCGAGTTCGAAGTCGAGCTCGAGCTCTTCGAAGAACGTCTCGCGCTCCTGTTCGGTCGCGCCGAGGCGCGCGCAGCGTTCGACGAGGAAGTCCGCGTCGCTCGTGCCCGGGCCCGCGAGGCGCCGTACCCACTCGTTGGCCGGGAGGTCGACCTCGTCGAGTCCGGGCGTCTCCGGCCAGGACGCGAACAGCGGCAGTCGCTGGCTCAGCAGCGCGTCGTTCGTGTAGCCGCGCCACACGACGCGCAGTGCGCCGGGAAAGCGGCGCGACAGCCAGCGCGCGGTGTTCGCGAAGAACGAGTAGCGCAGCGTCGTGCCGGCGATGCCGGAGTCGGCGAGCGCGCGGCGGTGGCGCCGAAGGTCGCGTCGCAGTGCGAAGTCCGCGAGCATCGTTTCGACCTGGGCGAGCACGGACTCGTCGTCGGGATGCGCGCGCAGGAAGCAAAGTGCTTCGTGCAGCCGCAGCACGGCCTTCGCCGTCGGCAGCGTGCTGCGCGCGAGGCGCCGCAGGAGGTCGAGTTTCGCGACACCCGACCCCGGTCCGAAGACCGCCTTCGCCCGTTCGAGTTGCGCGAGGTCGCTGGCGGTCATGCGCCGTTCGGGCCGGTCACGGGCAGATGACGAGTTCGACACCGTTCGTCATCGAGACCGGCGCCGAGAACGCGCACTGGAACGTGACGGGCAGGCCGACGAGCGGGAGCGCGGGCAGCGGCAGGGGGAAGAACGCGCCGCCGCTCGCATCTGCCTGGATCGGCAGCACGCCGACGAACAGGTTCGGGTCGACGAGGAGGATGCCTTCGGGGATCGGGGCGGACCAGCGACCGAGCGCGACCGCGTAGACGCCGGGCGAGTTCGCGCCGGCATTCGAGAGCGTCAGGTTGAAGACCGTGCCCGGGCTCAGGCCGCCGCTCGGCACGATGAGCGAAGTGTTCGTGCCGCCGAGGCCGAGACCGTACGACTCGGTGCCGCAGACCCAGAACTGCTGCTGCGGTGTCGTCGCGCTGTTGCCGTTGACGTCGGTGGCGGTCAGCGTGAACGACACCGTGGCGCCGCCCATGATCACGGCCGGCGGCGGCGTGAACACCGCGCGATAGAGCAGTCCGCCGAGGAACTTCATCGGCGTGGATCCCGTGGTCACGCCGCCGCGGTGCGCGATCGTCCAGTTCATGGTCGCCGAGGCAACCGAGGTCTCGCCGTCGTCGACGAACGAGTCTTGGATCACGGCGCGCACGACCCACGGCCCCGCGGGGTTCGTCGAGGTCGCCGGCAGCTGTTCGACGCGCACGAAGCGCGGCGGCTGCGTGTCGGCCGGCCCGGTGCCGTAGTAGGCGCGGTTCAGGAACGAACCAGACTCACCCTGCGCCGTCACGATGTCGTAGATGCCGTCGCCGTTCAGGTCGCCGACCGCGACGTCGAGCGTCGAGTCGACCAGCGGCGAGAACCCGGCCGTGCCCGTGGCGCGAGCGAACGAGAACGCGCCGTTGTTCACATAGAGCTTCTCGCCGTTCGACTGCAGCGAGCCGTTCACGATGTCGAGGTCGCCGTCGTTGTCGGAGTCGACGAACACCCATTCGTTGTCGTCGTCCCCGTTGCCGCCGGTGAGAGCCGTCGTGAGGCTCGTGAAGGACAGCGTGCCCGACGGCACGAGGTTGTTGCGGATGACGGTGTCCGTGAGGCTCGAGACCGACAGCATCACGAGGTCGAGATCGCCGTCGTGGTCGAGGTCGGCGGCCTCCGTCTCGTAGGTGAGTCCGGTGCCCGCGGGCAGCAGCGACGTGTTGACCGTCGGGAAGTGCCCGGTGCCGTCGTTCAGGTAGATCTGCTGCCCGGACGACTTGCCGCAGTTGACGATGTCGAGATCCCAGTCGTTGTCGATGTCCGCGAGCACGATGTCCTGCTGGTTCGTCTTCGGCGCCGACACGATGTGCGTCGCGGTCACGTTGGTGAAGACGCCCGTGCCGTCGTTCAGGAACAGCTTCAGTTGCCCGTTGGTGTTCTCGTCGTTGAACAGCAGGTCGAGGTCACCGTCCTGGTCGATGTCCCCGTAGGCGCAGCCGGCGGCCGTGAGCACGGCACCCGCGAGGCGGGTGGTCGACTCGTCGGTGAAGTTGCCGGCGCCGTCGTTCACGTAGCACCGCTGCTGGCTCGCGCCGTTGCAGGAGAACACCAGATCGCGGTCGCCGTCGCCGTCGATGTCGAACGCGATCACCAGCGTCGCCTTGATCGCGGTGGCCGGCAGGCGCGTGGCCGTCTCGTCGACCAGGCCGAGGCCGAGCCCGATCTTGTTGATCAAGATCGTCGGCTGGATCGCGCTGCCGCTCGTGCTGAGTACGAAGCCGTTCGCGAACACGACGTCGAGGTCGTTGTCACCGTCCACGTCGACCAGGATGACGCCTTCGGTCATCACGGTCGGACCCGTGATCAGGCCGACCTGCTGGGTGTAGAGGTACTGGGCGGGGAGCGCCGCCGCGGTGAGGGCGATGGCGAGAGCGAGCGGGGTGGTGGGTTGCACAGGGCGCGGTCGGGCAGAGGGAGTGGGGGAGTCTAGCGAGGGCCGCGCGCCGGGGGCGGGGGATTGGTGCGGTGGCGCTGGCTCGTTCCGCGTTTGATCGGTGGCATCAACGCAGCACGCCGCCGGCCAACGGAGTGACCTGGAACGGGAACGCGACGCCGCCGGCGGCCTGGAACCAGAGCGGTCGGCCGACGAACGGTGCGCCGTTCGGCATCGTCCACGACACGGACAGGGCGCCGTTCGAATCGGTGAGCCATGCGCCCGCGATGAACGAGTTCACGAGGCCGAGCGACAGCGGTTGGTCGACGATGCCGGGCGCGGGGAACGTGCCGAGGTCGGGATCGACGAGGATCACGACCAGGTTCTGAGGATCGCCGCGGAAGCGGAGCATGAATGGACTGCCGCCTTGAGGCGGAGCGGGTCGATCGACGCCGAGCAGCGGACCCGGGGGCAGCGTCGTGCAGCCCGCGGAGCCCGGGCTCTGTGTCGTGCGCGTGATGTTGCCCGTGGCCAGGGGCGCGACAACCGGGCACTGGTTCGTCGCGATCAGGAACGAGTCGCTGATCCAGATCCGTGAGTTCGCATCGGCGCGCAGCGCGGGTGCCCCGGATCCCTGGGGCGACGCGCCGCCGAGGCACTGCAGCATGCTGCCCTGCAGCGTGGAACCGATGAGCCAGGCGCCGTCGCCCGGCGTCGCGGCGCCGTTGCCGCCGATCGCGCTGTTGATCGCGGTGACGTACGAGTTGATCGCCACGAGGCCGTGGCCGGTCGCCGCGGCGCCGAGCGCTGCGACGGCGCAATCCTGCAGGTGGAGCGTGCCGCCGAGGGCCCACAGCGCGGTCGCGCCCGTCGCCTGCATCGAGCACTGGTCGAGAGTGACGCGGCCGCTCGCCGCGACGCAGTGACGCACGACGGCAGGCCCGACCCAGACGTTGGGAAGGAAGTCGATCCCGATCACGTGCAGCGACTGGCCGGGCGCCGGCGCGAGAACGGTCGCACCTTCGGTCGCGAGGCATTGCGGGTTGGTGAGGCAGGCGGGCGCCACGAACTGCGGTTGCCACGTCACGCTGACCGTGCCCGGAGTCAGCGCGCGGATCGTGACGCCGATCGTCGCCGTGAAGTGCGCGTACGTTCCCCCTTGCACGATGATGAGGTCGCCCGGGTTCGCGATCTGCAGGGCGTCGCGGATCTCGGGAATGCTCCCGGGGCCCACGAAGAACGTGGTCTGGGCCGACGCCGGCGCGAGGAGTGCGCCGAAGAGGCAGAGCACTGGCCAGGAACGCATGGACGAGAAGCCGAAGCTCGCGGGGGAGGACGAGCGGGTGCCCACGACACACCAAGCCGGCGCCGGTGGAAAGCCCCTCCCCGCGGACGGCGGCGCGGGCCGATGCGGGTCAGTTGCCCGGCAGGGGCACGCCGAGATCCCGCAGGAGCGCGTCGTACCGCTCGAACACCCGGCTCCATCGCCAGTTCGCGCGCACCCAGTCGGCGGCTCGAAGACCCGTGGCACGGGCTCCCTCCGGATCGGCGAACCACGCGAGCACGGCTTCGCAGGTCCTCTCGGCGCCGTCGGCGACCGCGATGGTCCGCGCCGGAACGTCACCGAGGCCTTGGGCCGCTTGCGGCGAGGAGACCACGGGCAGGCCCATGCTCATCGCTTCGAGCACCTTGTTCTGCACCCCGCGGGCGAGCCGCAGCGGAGCCACCGCCACGGCAGCGCGATCGAACCACGGCGGAGTCGTGGGCACGCGGCCGGTGACGGTGACGCCCTGCACGTTCGCGAGCGCCTGCACCTTCGGCGACGGTCTGCTGCCGACGATCAGCAGGCGCGCGTCGGGAAAGCGCGCGCGAACGGTCGGCCAGCACTCCGCGACGAACCACGTGACGCCGTCGACGTTCGGCTCGTAGTCCATGACGCCGGTGAAGATCGCGGTGTGCGGGTGGCGTTCGCCGTCGCCGCTGCTCGTGAAGTGTTCGACGTCGACGCCGTTCGGCATCACGTCGGGGACGACGCCGGGGATGCGCGCAGCGAAGAGTCTGCGTTCGACCTCGCTGACGACGAGTGAACGTGTGAACGTGCGGGCGACACGGTCCTCGAAGCGCAGCAGCTTCGTCGCCTCACGAGCGTAGATCCATCGACCGAGGCCACGGCTGGCCGACGCGTACTGCGCCCACTTGTCCGAGTCGAGTTCCGCGAACTGCATGATCTTCGCCCGCGCCGGCGACCCGAGCGCGTACTGCGCCATCGACGACGAGTAGACGTGGATCAGGTCCGTGGTGCCGTCGGCGGTCCAGCGGTCGACGGCGCGCTGCAGGCGCCGGTCGCGGAAGAACGGCAGGGTCAGGGCCTCGCCGGACAGGAGCCCGCGCAGGCTCGTGATGCGCCGCTGGCGCCGGGACAATCGCGGTGCCTCCACCTCGGCGCAGCGACCGGCGAGGAACGCGACTCCTTCGGCGTCACGTTCCTCCTCCTGGAAAGTACCTAGACGGACCCGGGCACCGCGCTCCAGCAGATGCTGCAGGAAGTGCCATGTCGTGATGCGATCGCCGCGATCGGGCGGCCACGGCACGCGCTGGCACAGGAACACGACCTCGGGGTTTTTCTGGCGGTCCGACAATGCAGTTGGCGTCAAGCTTGCTCCGGCCGCTCCCCGATACAAGACGCGGCATGGCGCTCTCCAGCGGCACTTCGACGAACATCCTCGGCCTGGTCAACGACACCATCGAGTTGCCCACCATGCCCGAGGTGCTGGTGAAGCTGAACGAGGTGATGGCCAACGTCGATGCGTCGGCTGCGGACGTCGCCAACGTCGTCACGCGCGACCCCGCCGTCTCGACGAACATCCTGCGCATCGTCAACTCGGCGTACTACGGCCTGCAGGTGCGTGTTTCGTCGGTGAGCCTCGCGATCTCGGTCATGGGCTTCAACATGACGAAGAAGGTCGCCCTCAAGGCAGCGGTGTTCTCCGCGTTCGGCAAACGGCGCGAGAAGATCCAGCACTTCGATCCGGTCGCGTTCTGGAAGCACGCGATCTACGCCGGGACGGCGGCGCGCGCGATCGGTTCGGCGTCGACCGTGTTCGCCGATCGCCACCCGGAAGACCTGTACATCGCCGGCCTGCTGCACGACATCGGCAAGATCATCCTGATGGAGAAGGTGGCTCCGCGCTACCTCGCGATGCTGCGCAAGTCGGTCCAACAGCAGCGACCGGAGACGGCGGTCGAGGTCGAGGACTTCGGTTTCACGCACGCGGACGTGGGTTCGGTGCTCGCGATCAAGTGGTCGCTGCCCGAGGAACTGGCCATCGCCATTCGCTACCATCACGCCCCCTCCCGCGACCCCTTCCATCGTTCGCTTTCGTCTCTCATCCACCTGTCCGACCAGCTCGCGTGGCGGGCAGGTCAGCCATCGACCGTCGGGCCGGTGCTCGCGGCGATGGAGCCGGATGTCTTCGGCCAGATCGGGGTCGACGCCGCGCAGGTCGAGTCGATCCTCCCGCAGATCCAGGAGGACTTCGCGGCCTCCGAACTGCCCTGGTGACGACCGTGTGAGCGCCTTCCGCGCTCGCCCGAAGTGACGATGAACTTCCGTCGCTGGGTCGTCTTCACGTTCCTCGTGCACGTGCTCGTGCTGCTCGTCGACAAGGGCGGCGGCCTCGTGCTCTACCTGCTCTGCGCGAACCAGCCCGCGCAGCACGGCAAGTCCAGCGTCGCAGCGTCGCTGCCGTTCATCCTCGGCGCGGTCGCCAACCTGGGCCTCGCCACGTCGCTCGTCTACTTCGTCCGCCGCGGCCGCTACTCGGCGCAGACGTGCTTCGAGACGTCGATGGGTGTCGCGCTCGTGTGGGGCGGTTTCGTCGCGCTCGCGGCGATCCTCGTGACTCTCGGTCTGCTGCCGCTGGTCTCGGCCGACTTCGTGTTCGACCCGTGGCTCGTGGTGCCGATCTGCGCCGTGGTCCCGCTGCTCCTGGTGGCCAGCTACGCGAACAGCACGCAGCTGGCGACCGAGCGCATCCGCGACTACGGCGTCGTGCACGTCGTCACGTCGCTGGCGTTCCTGCCCGCGTTCTTCGTCTTCTACTTCGCATTCGGCGGCGAGGTGCAGGGCGTGCCGGCGGGCGTGGCGTGGGGTCGACTCGTGTCGACCGCGGTCGTCGCCGTGGTGGCGTTGTGGCTCGTGCGCAAGGTGGTGAAGCTGCGGATCCGGGTCGATCCGACGTTCCTGCGCGTGGGCATCCGATTCGGATGGAAGGCGAACGTCGTGTCGACGCTCACCTACCTGAACCACCGGCTCGACCTCCTGGTCCTGCCGGCGATCTACCTGGCGCACCTCGTCGGCAAGGGCGTGTCGAAGGTCGATGCCGACCGCCTCACGTTCGACCAGGTCGCGTTCTATTCGATGTCGGTCACGTGGGCCGAGCTCGTGTGGCATTTCCCGGAAGCGATGCGCGACCTCTTCTTCTCCAAGGTCGCGGGCAGCTCGCACGAACAAGCCCGGGCACTGTCGCCCGTCCTCGCGCGGCTCGGCCTCGCGATCTCGCTCGTGGGCGCGGGCGCGATCCTGCTGCTGCTCGATCCGGCGATGAGCCTGGTCACCACGCTCGCGAAGGGCAGCGACGAGAAGTGGTTCACGGACTGGAGTCCGACGGTGGGAAGATCGCTGCTCGTGCTCGTGCCGGGGACCGTGGCGTTCACGGTCTCGAAGGTGCTGCAGGCCGATCTCGCGGCGCGCGACCGCTTGCAGACGTGCATCAACGCCCAGGTGATCGTGCTCGTCACGATGCTCGGCCTCGACGTGCTGCTCGTCCCCGAGCACGGCGCGGTGGGGGCGGCGCTGGCGTCGACAGTGGCCTACGTGGTGTCGACGGTCTACACGTGCATCGCGTACGGTCGCGAGACCGGCACGCCGATCTGGCGGCTGCTGGTGGTCCACCCTGCGGATTTCCGATACATCCGCGAGATCGCTGCAGCGATCCTCGGCAAGCTACGCCGCTCGCGATCATGACCGCCTCCGTGCCCGTCACCGTCGTCGTCCCCGCGTTCAACGCGGCGCCGTACCTCGCCGTGACGCTGCAGTCGCTGCGGGAGCAGACGGCGGTCCCGGAGCGCATCCTCCTCGTCGACGACGGTTCCACCGACGACACCGTCGCCGTTGCCGAGAGCCACGGCATCACGTGCATCCGGCAGTCGAACAGCGGCCCTGGCGCGGCGCGCAACCGCGGCCTCGCCGCCGCCGAGACGCCGTTCGTCGCGTTCCTCGATGCCGACGACTGGTACGCGCCCGACAAACTCGAGCGTTCGGTCACGCAGCTCCTGAATCTCGGTGCTGCGTGCGTCGCGACCGACGCATGGGTCGTTCGCGGCGACCGGATCGACGGCCGCAAGAACGACCGCCGCGCCGTGCCGGTCGTCCTGACGCTCGAGATGCTGCTCCGCGGCAATCCGGTCGTCTGCAGCACGGTCGTCGCGCGCACCGAGGCCGTGCGCCAGGCGGGCGGTTTCGACGAGAGCCCGGATCTCGTCGCGACGGAGGACTACGACCTCTGGCTGCGCATGGCCAACCGCGAGCCGCTCTCGTACCTGCCCGAGCCGCTGACGTTCTATCGCGCGCACACGGGCAGTCTGTCGGGCAACGCGCGCTTCCTGCGCGGCGTCGATCGCATCCTCGGTCGTGTGGGTCTGAACCACCCGGGCGAAGCGCACTTCGAGAACCTGATCCGACAGCGCCGCGCCGATGTGCGACTGGACCTCGCGTGGGACCTGATGCAGGAGCGCCGCGGCGACGAGGCGCGGGCGATGATCGCCGAGGCGCGCGCGCTGCATCGTTCGTGGAAGAGCCTGCGCATGAAGCTGCGGGCGCTCCTGACGAGGTGATGTGCGTGGCCGGCCCGTTGCTCGGAGTCGTGCACCTTCGTCCGCTGCCGGCGTCCGCCGGCCACGTGTCGATGGAGTCGGTGGTCGAGCACGCGCTGGCCGATGCGCGCGCTCTCGCCGCCGGCGGCTGCGACGGCGCCATCGTCGAGAACTTCGGCGACGCGCCGTTCCGCAAGGGCACCCGCGGCGATCCCGTCTCGCCGGACGTGCCGGCCGCGCTCGCGATCGTCGCCGACCGGATCCGGCGCGAGGTCGGTCTCCCCGTGGGCATCAACTGTCTGCGCAACGACGGACTCGCCGCGCTCGGGGCCGCCGCTGCGTCGAACGCGCGATGGGTCCGCGTCAACGTGCTGTCGGGGGCCTACGTGACCGACCAGGGCGTCGTCGAAGGCGAGGCTGCCGCGATCGCAGCGTTCCGCCGCCAACTGCGCAGCGACGTCCTGGTGCTCGCGGACTTCCTCGTGAAGCACGCGGTTCCGCTGGCCCCGGTCGACGTCGTGTCCGCTGCGAAGGACCTGGCCGAACGATCCGGCGCGCACGGGCTCGTGCTGTCGGGGCGCCGGACCGGGGAAGCGGCGGCTGTCGAACTCTTCGACACCGTGCGCGCCGCGGTGGGCACGTTCCCCGTTTGGATCGGTGCGGGGCTCACACCCGACAATGCCTCGATGCTGTGGCCCCGTTGTGACGGGGCGATCGTCGGCACGGCGCTGAAAGCAGGCGGCGACGTGCACGCGCCGGTCGACGTCGAGCGCGTCCGGGCGCTGCGGCGCGCGTGTCCGGCGTCGACTCGGTAAGGCGAACGCCGTTCGTTGGCCGAAAAGCCACGGGTGAACGTCCTGCTCCTCGTGCCGTCGCCGACGCACCTGCACCTCGGCGGCATCGCCACGGTCCGGCGCTACCGCGAGGGCCTGCAGAAGTGCGGGCACCTCTGCGAAGTGTTCGGCGACACGCACGAAGGGGGACTGAAGCAGTCGCTCGAGGGCACGATCGCGCGCTTCAAGCCGGACATCGTGCATGCACACGACGCGCTGCGAACGGGCGTGCAGTTGCTCGGACTGCGGACGCCGTGGATCGTGTCGCTGAGCGGCGAGGACGTGCACCACGACATGCTCGACGACGATCGCGGTGCGCTCGTCTGCGAGGTTCTGCGGCGCGCGAGGCGGGTGCTCGTGCCGAACGAAGCCGCAGCGCAGCGGGTCGAGCAGACGGTGCCGGACGCCGTCGGGCGCGTCGATGTCGTGCCGCGTGCCGCTGTCCGCCTGCCGACGACCGGAACCGACCTGCGCCGTTCGCTCGGCATCCCGCGGCAGCGCTTCCTCGTGTTCCTGCCCGGCGGTCTGCGCCCCATCAAGGGTCAGCACAGAGCGCTCGGGCTGGTGCGCGTTCTGCGCGGTGCGGGCGCCGACATCGAGATGATCCTCGCCGGCCCCGATCAGGACCCGCAGTACGCGGAGTCGTTGCGTGCGGAGTGCGAACGACAGCCCGGCGTGCGGGTCCTGCCGACGCTGGCGCACGATCGCATGGGAGCGGCGTACGTCGACGCCGACGTCGTGTTGAACACTTCGTTCAGCGAAGGCGCTGCCCCGACGCTGCTCGAAGCCGGCATTCTCGGCCGACCGGTGGTCGCCTCCGACGTGCCCGGCAACCGCGACCTGATCCGCCACCGCGAGACGGGCCTCCTGTTCGCGTCCGAGGACGACATGGCGAAGCAGGTGATGGCGCTCTATCGCAACCGCTCCGCGGCGGGCGCGCTCGGCGTGCGGATCCGCGAGGACTTCCAGCGTCGCTTCGACGGACCGCGCGAGATCGCGGCGCTGCTGTCGGCCTACGCCGCGGCGTGAGCCGGCGAAACCGCCGGCTGTTCAGGCCAGCGGCTTCGGCAGCGGTCGCGGCTTGCCCTTGCTGGCCGCGCTCGGCTTCGGTGCGGGCGGTGCAGCCTTCGGGGTCTCGCCCTCGCCGAACTTGCGGAACAACTGCAGCAGTCGGTCGGCGATCCATTGCACGGTCGCCTTCACGTCCGCCGCGACCTTGTCCTTGGTCGTGCTGCGTACCCGCGGCGCCGTCGCCTTCGCCAGCGCGTCGCGCAGCGTGTCCTCGCCCCACACGGCGAGGTCGTTGCCGCTGGAGTCCTCCAGCAGGGCCGCCACGCTCGATCGCAGATCCAGGTGGTTGCGCAGCGCCGGGTGGAACACGCCCGCCTCGAACAGCTGCATCATGTCGAACGTCTGCCGCTGCGTGATCGACCGCACCGCGGCCTTCGCGGTCGGCAGGTCCTCGAGCAGGGCGTGCAGTTCGTCGAGCGCCTCGTCGTTCCAGCAGACGATCGTGCCGCCGCAGTCGAGATGCTTGCCGAGTGTCGCGGCGAACTCCGGCCGCGGGTCGGTGCGGTCGACGTGAACGAACGATGCGGCCTCGAGGCGCCCGTCTGCGTGGATCGTGTTGGCGGCCCACGCGAACGGCATCTGGCGCCACGGCCGCTGGCCGTCGAAGCGGGGCAGTGCTTCGGTCACCGTCGCCAGCGCGAGGAAGTGCAGCGGCTTCTTCGCCTGGCCCAGTT
Organism: Planctomycetota bacterium; assembly: GCA_016794565.1. Taxonomy (GTDB): domain Bacteria; phylum Planctomycetota; class UBA1135; order UBA1135; family UBA2386; genus JAEUHQ01. The sequence goes on from JAEUHQ010000078.1 coordinate 63,723, forward strand.
CGTCGCGGACGAAGGTCTCCACGATCGGCGTTCCCTGGCGGACGCACGCGAGCAGGCGCCGCTGGCGGAACGTGAGGTTCGGGCGTTCCGGGTCGAGACCGTTCAGGTCCTCGATGCCTTCCTTGTGCAGTTCGAGCTCGAGCGCGCGCGTCAGCTCCGGCAGTTCGAACAGTGGCAGCGCCGGCGCCTTCTTGCGGCACGTCGCGATGTGCGGGCACGGGAAGGGCAGTGTGCAGAACGTGCCCATCGGCAGCTCGAGCACCGACTCGTCGTCGAGCACCTGGCGGAATTGAGCGAGTCGCCTGGTCACGAGCCCGATCTGCTTCTTCACCTTCGTGGTCACGTCGGCGCTGCGCAGCAGCTGCATCGGCGGGAAATCCGCACCTTCCTTGTGCGCGTACTTCGGGTTCAGGTGCAGCAGGAACGCCGCGCGGACGCGGTGGCCGCAGCGCTCCGCGGTCAGCATCTGCATCGCGAGGTCGTTGACGTAGCGGTGCTTGATCTTCGTGCCCGACTTCACCTCGTAGAGGTCGATCGCGCCGTCCTTGTGGCGGACGAGGATGTCGCAGCGCGTTTCCACGCCTTCGGCGACGAACGTCGCGCCGAACAGCACGGGCGTGCCCGCAGCAAGTTGTTCAGCTGTCGCTTCGGCGGCCTTCGCGGTGGTCGCGCCTTCGATCTGCACACCCTTCGGGAAGACGCTGCGTGCCAGTGCCAGCAGTTGCTGGCCGGTGACGGACATCGCCTTGCGGCTGCTGCCCGACTCGTCTTCGACCGGCTGGTGGAAATCGAGCCACAGCCGCTTGTGACACTGTTGCCCCGCTTCGAACAGGTGCTTGTCGAGGTTCCGCGGGGTCTTCGGCGAGGCTTGCTTCTTCAAGGCGGTGCTGGTTCGGAAATGCGGCTGGCGAAGCCGCTGCGCGGCGGGGTCGGCAGGTGTCTCGGTGTCCGCGCGGGGCCGAGAGTGTAGCGACCCGACCTACGGTCTCAACTCGGCGGGCGGCCGCGCGTGTGTTTGTAGAGCACGAGCAGCACGACGGAGACGAGGCCAAAGACGAGCAGCGGGTTCCAGAGCCGGTCGGAGAGCGTCGGCGTGCCGCGAGCAGCCCGTGCGAAGGACAGTGTGGCGAGCCAGAGCCGGAACTCGGGCTCCGCCCGGGCGAAGTCGGCCTCCGCCGTCGTGAACGACAGCGAGAACTGCTGGCCGCCGGCGGGGGCGTACACGTCGAGGCTGCGCGTCGCGGGTGCCGGCGCGCGCGGAGTCGTCGTTCGCACCGTCGTGATCGCCTCGTGGGCGCGCGGTCCGAACTTCTCTCGCCGGATGACGCCGATCTCGTGGCGGGTGCCCTGCGCGGCACCCTGCCGGTCCCACATCTCCCGCAGCTTCGGGGCGACGTCCTGTTCCAGGTCGTCACCGACGACCCATTCGTGCTCCTGTTCGACGACCCAGAGCCACGGGCCGGCGAAGCGCCCGGCGAGCCAGTCGTCGACGGGACCCACCGCGTAGAACATGCGCGGCTCGACGTAGCCGAGCTGCGTCGGAGCGCCCGGCAGCTCGGCGATCTTGCGGGCCTCGTTCGGCGCCAGCTGGCGCCAGCCGGCGGGCAGGTCGATCTGGAACGTGCCGCTGCGGTTGCGGAACGGGTGCAGGGCGGCGGGGGCGTCCTGGGCCGCCAGCGATGTCGCGGCGGCGAGCATGAGGGCGCACCCGAGGCGGAACGTCATCTGCGCATCATCGGGCCGTCCCTGCGCTGTCCGCAATCGCCGTGTTGGCCGGTCGAGGCAGCGCGCGCGGCTGGTCGAACCAGAACGCCGAGCCGCCGTCGGGCGGCCGGTCGTGCCCGATGCGTCCTCCCAGTTGCTGCACGATCCGCGCGCAGACGAACAGTCCGAGGCCGGTGCCCGGCACGAGTCCGCCGCCGTCGTCCGCGCCGAGCGGCGAGAACAGACGGTCGCGCAGTTCGTCCGGTACGCCGGGGCCGTGGTCGACGATGGCCACACGCACACGATGAGGACCGGTTTCGACGCCGACTTCGATCGTCCCGCCCGGCGGCGAGAACTTCAGCGCGTTGCCGACGAGGTTGAACAGGATCTGCACGAAGCGCCGCGGATCCGTGCGCACGGCGACGTCGCCGTCGATCGCAGCCGCGCGCAGTTGCACGTCGCGACTCCGCGCGAGCAGGCGCAGCGTGCGAAGCCCTTCGTCGACGAGGCCGTCGATGCGATGCGAGCCGATGGCGAGGCGCAGCGTTCCCGTGCGCAGAGCCTCCCGATCGAGCACGTCGTCGACGAGGAACGCGAGGTGCCGCGCCGCGGCCGCCGCGATGGTCGCGATCTCTGCGGAGTCGTCGGGCGATCCCGCCGGTTCGTCGCGCAGCAGTTCGAGCGCGGTCACCACCGACGCGAGCGGAGTGCGCAGTTCGTGCACCGTGGTCGCGAGCTGTTCGTCGCGCCGACGCAGGGCGCGCCGCAGGCCGTCCAGTTCACTCGCAGGATGCGAACGCACCCGTTTCCGCGCGGCCCATCGCGCCACGACGGCCGTCGCCACCGCGGACATCGCGGCTGCAGCAGGTGCGGCCAGCCAGGGAGCTGCGCCGGCACCGAGGAGTGGGACCGCCGCCGCCGCTGCCGCGAACGGAGCCCACGAGACACCGCCTTCATCCTTCATCGATCCTCCACCTTCGTGCGTCCGTATCGGCGGAACGGACGCACGGGTGGCGCGGGCGGGCGCGGAGAGTCCCGAGTCGGGAACGGGTCAGGCGATCGCGGGCGCCGGGGTGTCGCCGGTGACGAAGGGCACCGGGCAGTCCCAGAGCCCCGCGAGGGCGCGCAGCACGTCGGCTTCTTCGACCGTCACCGTTCCGTCGGCAGCCGCTGCTGCGGCGCAGGCGGCGAGCAGGTTGCGCTTGCCGAACGGCGACACGCGATGCAGCGCGGTGAGTGCGCTGTCCATCGCTTCGATTCCGCATGCTTGCCGCGGCACGAGATCGAGCGGCTGCGGGACGCCGAGTGCGTCGCGCGCTCGCGCGAACGCCGTCGCGGCCGCGGTGTCGTCGTCGCCCGCGCCGAGATGCGCGATCGTCGACACCACGATGGCCACTTCGCGGCCGTGCTGCGCGAGGGCCGTCGGTCGACCGGGCGGCCGCGGCGGCGGCTCGTTCGAGAGGCGCACGTGCCGTTCCATCGTGTGCAGCAGCGCGAACTCGAACGGCTGCAACCTGCCGTCCGCCGCGGCGAGCGCCCTGGCATCGCGGCGCAGCCGCTCACGCGCTTCGCTCGGCAGCTGCCGCAGCGCCGGCACGGCGAGTTCGAACAGCGGCAGCCTGCGGTTCGTCGGCAGCGAGTCGATGACGCCGGCCAGCACGAGCGCATCGTGGCCGGCAGTCGGATCGGCGGTGAGCAACGGCTGCAGCTGTCGTTGTCGCACGGCCGGTTCGCGGTCGAGCAGCAGGGCGTGCACGAGCGCCGCGGCGCGGCGCGGGTCGCGGACGGCGGACGAGAGTTCGAGCGGGAGCGCGTTCAGCGCCTCGCGCGCCGCATCGACGTGCTCGGGCTGCGGCTCGCCGATCGACGCGAGGATCTCGTCCGTGGCGACGCGGCGCGGGCCGACCACGTGCAGCGAAGACACCGCGCCGAGCCCGGGCGACGGCGTCGCGTTCACGGCCTCGACGAAGGACCCCGCGGACTGCATCTGGCGACGGAAACCTGGCAGCACGCGTTCGACGCGCTCCTCGATGGGCGGATGGCTCGCCATCGCGCCGCCGAAGAACCGGCGCATCCCGTCGGCGAACAGCAAGTGACTCGCTTCCTCGGTGTGTGGGCTCCGCAGGCGGCTGCCGATTCCGCCGATCTTGGCGAGTGCCATGCCGATGCCGCGCGGGTTGCGGGTGTACGCGACGGCGCTCGCATCGGCGAGGAACTCGCGTTGTCGCGACACTGCTGCCCGGATGAGGCGCGCGAACAGGACGCCGAGCCAGCCGATGACGACGAGCGCGATGCCGAACAGGACGACGCCGGCGACGCCCCCTTTGCCCTTGCCGCTCGAACCGCGTGCACCGCGGCCGACCGACTCGACGACGATGCGGCCGATCGTCGCGATGCACACGATGCCGAACAGGACGCCCATGAGGCGGATGTTGAGCCGCATGTCGCCGTGGAACACGTGGCTGAACTCGTGCGCGATCACGCCCTGCAGCTCGTCGCGGTCGAACTGCTCGAGGCATCCGCGGGTGACCGCGACCGCGGCGTCGGCTGGCGTCCATCCGGCGGCGAACGCGTTGATGCCCTGTTCGCCGTCGAGCACGAAGATCTCGGGAACGGGCACGCCCGACGCGATCGCCATCTCCTCGACGAGGTTGCGCAGCATGCGCTCCTTCGGATCGGTCGGGTCGACGGGCACGAGGCGGCCGCCCATCAGCGTCGCGACGGCCGTTCCTCCCTTCGCGAGCTGCGACGTCTTGAACAGCGCGCCGCCGAGCACGACTGCCGTCGTCGCGAGGAACGTGACCAGCATCACGTCCCCGCGCCACAAGCCGCCGGAGCCCTCGTTCGCGACCACGACGAGCAGCGACGCCGCGAGGTGGATGCAAACGGCGATCGCGACGACCGCGAGTGCGAACAAGAGGACGAGTCGGCCGGTCGCACGCCGTGCGCGCTCCTGATGGCCGAAGAAGTCCATGCCGGACGCCATGCTCAGGTGCCCTCGAGTTCGAACAGGGCGACTCCGGCCCGCCGGCTGCAGTAGATGCCGCCGCCGCACGCGACGAAGTGGCGGTCGAGCCGCGCGCGGTACCAGTCGCCGCTGCGCAGGTGCACGTCGCCGTCGGTGCGTTTCCGATCGACGTTCTCGCGCCAGTCGCGCGTCGTCAGCGCCTCGAGATAGAGCGCGCCGCGGCTCCACCGCGCGAGGTTGCCGATCGCCGTCGTCGCGTCCTCGTCGTCGAGGTACTGCAGCACGCCCTGGCACACGATCAGGTCGAACGACGACTGCCCCGTCGCCTTGCGCGGCGCGAAGTCGACGATCGAGCCGCGCATCCAGCCGAACTGTTCGCAGAGGTACTCGCTGTGTTCGACGCCGTGGTACTTCGCGCGCGGCCAGACGCTCGCCGCCGCGCCGCGCCAGTGGCCGTGGCCGCAGCCGACGTCGAGGATCGTCCGCACCGGCACGTCGAGGTAGTGCAGGTAGGCGCGCACGAAGTCCGCGAGCTTGCGCACCGCCGCGCGATCGCTCACGCGCGTGCGCGGGTCCTCGTAGAAGCGCCGGTAGTAGTCGGCGTCGAAATGGTCCGCGGCGGCGCTGGACTTCTGCCGTTGGGCCATGGCAAGTGCTCTCGGAAACGGGCCAATCTCACCGGGCGTCGCGTTCGCCGCAAGCGAGGACCTTGCACGGCCGTGCGACGCGCCCCTAGAATCCCCGCCCCTCGCATCCCGTGGATGCGGGGTATTCACCGGACCGGTGCCGCCGATCGCGCGCCACTGGCCGGTGAGCCGGAGCCAACGTGCCGAAAGAAGAATCCATCGTACTGGAAGGGACGGTCGTCGAGACCCTCGCGAACACCAAGTTCCGTATCCAGATCGACGCGGGCCACCTCGTGCTCGCGCACATCTCGGGCAAGATGCGGAAGAACTACATCCGCATCATCCCTGGCGACCGTGTCACGGTGGAGCTGTCGCCGTACGACCTGACCCGCGGTCGCATCACGTACCGCGCGTGAAGGGCGCCCGGGCGCAGGTTCGCGCCGTCGGCCCCGCTGACGTCCCGCACGTCGCCCGCTTCATCCGCGATCTCGCGCGCTACGAACGGCTCGAGCACCAGCTCGACCTGGACGAAGGGCGCCTGCGCGAACACCTCTGCGGCGAGCGCCCTGCCTGCGGCGCGCTGCTGGCGGAGATCGGCGGCGAGCCCGTCGGGTTCGCGCTCTTCTTCACGTCGTACTCGACGTTCCGCACGCAGCCGTGCCTCTGGCTCGAGGACCTGTTCGTCGTGCCCGAGCATCGCGGCTGCGGCACGGGCCTGCAGCTCCTGCGCGCGGTCGCGGGCATCGCGCGCGACCGCGGCTGTCCGCGCCTCGACTGGGCGGTGCTCGACTGGAACGCGCCGGCGATCGGCTTCTACGAACGTCAGGGCGCGCGCCTGCTCCGCGACTGGCGCATCTGCCGCATCGACGACGACGCGCTGCAGCGGCTCGCCGACGGGTGATCGCGCCCGCGTTCGCGGCGTGCGTCAGCCGGCCTTCTTCTTCGCGAGCCACGCCCGCCACGGTTCGTCGAAGTCCTCGATGCGGCGTCCCATCGCCTTGTCGAAGAGCGAGCTGCTGTCGCCCTTCTTCTCGGCGAGCGCTTCGCGTACGTAGCGGAGGAACGCGTCGCGGGTCTTGAACGGGTTCTCGTCGTCGAGCAGCCACGCGACGAACATCGTCGAGGCGGTCCAGTTCGTCGCGGTCGGCGCATCGTCCATGAGGTAGAAGCCGCCGTACATCGGCAGGTGCGTGATCTGGTTCAGCCGGTAGCCCGTGCCGAGCGCCTGCATCGCGAGCAGGTCCTGCGCGCGCAATGGACCGGGGACCGCGTAGCCCGCGTCGCCCTGCATCGTGAACTCCATGTTCATGCCGAGCCCGATCTCGAGCCAGGCGCAGACCCGGTCGCGCGCGTCCCTGCGATCCGCGTCGCCGATGAGCGTGTGGTAGAGCAGGGCCTGCGTGCCCACGAAGAACATCTTCTGCGGCCGCTGCGGTGCCGAGCCCGCATAGAACGTCTTGCCGACGTCTTCGTGCGGCGGCGGCACGTAGTAGGGCATCGGGCGGAAGCCCCACTTCGGGAACACGTCCGGCGTGCGGTATGTCGTGACGAGCATCGGCTCGAGCACTTCGCGCAGTTGCAGCGCCTCCCCGTACCGCGCGAACCAGGCGACGCCGAGGTGTTCGAGGTCGAGAAGGGCGGCCGTGTTCAATGCGAGGTCGGCGTCGCAGCGCAGCGAGAACCGTTCGCCGACGAGCGTCATCGGTTGCTTGCCGAGCGCCACGTCGAGCTGTTCGCGAGTGAGCGCCCGTCCTTCGTGTTCCCACAGCCAGCCCTTCGGACCCTTGCGGTGGCCGAGGAACGTGTGTGCCTTCTCGTCGTCCTCGGTCAGCGCGAGCCACGTCGCCTGGACCTTCGCGAGTCCCGGCAGCCCGCGGGCCACGGCGTCGTCGATCAGGAACTCCTGCGCCTTCGTCGAGCCGCGTTGTCGCACACGCCGTTCGCAGAACTCGCGTACCGCGTCGCGGACCAGCGACATCTCGCGAACGTCGGCGCGCGGGATGCGCACCCGCTTGCCGCCCTGGAGGAGGATCAGTTCGTCGGTCGCGTCCGGCACCAGCACACGGCCGGTCAGCACCTTGCCGTCGTTGCGGGTGACCTTGTCGCGCGCGTCGTCCTGCGCGGCCGCGAACGACGCGATGGCCAGCGCCATGAGCGTGCGGAGGAAGGTGGCGAAGGACGAGCTCATCTCGGGGTCCGGTCGCGGGGCAAGGCGGTTCTACCAGACAGCGATAGTGCGCGACGCCGGCTACGTTTCCCGGGTGGTCCATCCCGCCCTGCTCGACGTCGCGCACCGACCGTGGCCGCCGGCCGGGAACGCCGTGCACGCGTCGCCGGCGCGCAGCGTGCCGCCGACGCGGATCGAGCCGTAGACGCCGCCGCGGCGTTCGGGTCGCAGCGCCGCGCAGAGGCCGACTCGCCCGCCGTCGTCGAGCAGTTCGCACGGGCGCGTCTCGCCGAGGACGTCGATCACGACCTCGCCGATGTGCAGTCGGCCGCCGATGCACGCGGTGAGGTCGACACCGCGCACGAGCAGGTTCGCGCGGCGGACGGACGGATCGACCGACCCACCGAACTCGCGGCAGGCGCGATCCCATGCTTCCCGAGCGAGGATCGTCACTTGCCGGCGACCGCCGTTCGTGTGGTCGCCCTCGAGTCCGACGCCCGCGACCGCGAGTGCGCCCGGGACGGCGCGCACGGGCGTTCGCGCGGCAGGGCGCAGGAAGATCGCGTCCAGGCTGGCGGGCATCGCAGCGACGATAGCGCTCCGGTGTGCATCGACTGCGTCGCGAACCGACCATGCCGTGGGCCCTCGTCGAGGCGCCCCGCCGATTCCTTCCTCGGCGCGCAACTGCCTCGTTTCGGCTGGCTATCCTCCCGCACTCCGATGAACGCCCGGCTCGCCCTCGCCTCGTCCGCCTGCACCGTACTCCTGTTCTCGTGCGGCGGGGGCGGGGGCGGTGGTGGCGGCACCCCTCCGCCGCCCGCGAACACGGCGCCGTCGATCCAGGTGCCGAGTTCCCTCAGCGGGTCGTTGTCGAGCTGGTCCTACGTGCTCGACACGACGAGTTCGACGGCACTGCAGTTCGCGGCGACCGACCCGGACGGCGACACGTTGCAGTGGGTCGTCTCGGCCGACGGGCAGGCGGCGAGCGCGGGCATCGGTTTCGCGTCGCCGGCGTTCGGCGCCGATTTCGTCGTGTCCCTCGGGTCGGTCGGCGCGCCCGCGGCGTCCACGCTGACCATCCTCGTCGAGGATCCGCATGGCGGTGCCGCAGCGCTGACGCTGCTCGTGGTGCGCTCGGGAGCGCCTTCGATCTCCTCTGTGTCGCCGTCGAGCGCGTTCGCGGGCAAGCCGCAGCAGGTGGAAGTCACGGGCACGGCGCTGCGCCTCGGCGGCAGCGTGACCACGAACGTTCGCTTCGACGGCGTGGTCGGCACGGACACCGTGGTCGACAGCGACACGAAGGTGCGCAGCACCACGCCGGCGGGTGTGCCCGCGGGGCCGACGATCGTCGGAGTCGACCACTTGTTCGGCAACGCTGCGTTGCCCGACACCGCGTTCACGCTGTTCCAGTTCCCGCCCGCGCTCGCTGCGACGGACCAGCGCCTCGACGCGACCGTGGCCGCGGCGCACGACATCGTGCTGGCGGGGCAGGTCGCGCACGCGGTGTGGCTGGAGACGGGCGTCGTGCTCCATCGGCGCTCGATCGACGGCGGCGCGACCTGGACTCCGGCGCAGCCGCTCAGCGGTGCCGAGGCAGCGACCGAGCCTCACGTCGTCGCAGTCGGCGGCAACGTGGTCGTGGCGTGGATCGGCGACGGGCTCGCCGTGCGCGAGCGACGTTCGCTCGACGGCGGCCTGACGTTCGCGTCGTCCGTGCGCCTCGACGATGGGAATGCCGAAGTGAGCCGTCTGCGGCTCTGCGGCGCGGGTTCGCGGCGCCACGCCGTGTGGATCGCGGGCAACGTTGCCGGCGGCACGGCGCGCCTCGTCGCTGCGGGCTCGATCGACAGCGGCGGGACGTGGTCGGCGCAGGTGACGGTCGACGCTGCGGGCACCAACCAGAGTGAGCACGCGCTGGTGACGAACGGCTCCGTGTCGCTCCTCGTGTTCCTCGACGAACGGACCGGGGTCGGCGCGCGCGGCGTCTACGTCTCGCGCAGCACCGGCGGCACGGGCTGGTCGACGGGGCAGCGCCTGTCGCAGGCCTCCGTCGTCTCGACGGAGCCGCGCATCACCGTCGTCGGAACGCGAGTGCACGTCGCGTGGGTTCTGGCCGGCAGTCTGTTCTACGGCGCTTCGTTCGACAGCGGCGCCTCGTGGACGAGCGCACCGATCGAGATCCGCAACGTCGTCGCCGGCACCGTGTCGGGCCCGGCGATCGCGGCGACGCCGGACCGCGTGGTCATCGGTTGTGTGCTTGCCGGCACCACCGTCGAAGTGTCGCGCTTCGCCGGGCCCGGCGCGCTCGTGACGAACGTCCGCGTCGACGCCGGCGCGGGCGCGAACGGCGGCGTCGAGGTGGGCTGCTCGGGCATCTACGTCTACGCCGCGTTCCGCGAAGGGCTGGTCGGCGACGGTTCGGCGCGAGTGCAGGTCTGCGCGTCGACCGACGGCGGTCTGACCTACAGCGCTGCCGCGGGCATCGGCAACGGCACGGCGGCGCAGGACGAGCCGCGGCTCGCCTTCGATGGCGCGCGCCTCTTGCTCGGCTGGCTCGACAGCCGCGATCCGCAGGTCGGCCTGTACGTGAACCGCACGGCGCAGTAGGGAACGCTGTGATCCCGCGGCGTCGCCGGCGCTACTGCGGCGCGCAGAGGCGGCGGAAGTTGCGCACGCCGAGGGCGACGCCGACGCCGCCGACCGCGAGGCCGAGCGCCCAGGCGCCGGCCGCGACCCACACGAATGCCGCGCGCGCCGCGGCCGCGGTGTGCACGTTCGCGGTGAGCCACGACCACGCGAACACCGCGGGCGACATCGCGAACTCGAAGAGCAGCACCAGCAGCATCGCCGCGAGGAAACTGCGTCCGCCCTGCGCCATCGCGCCGCCGAGATCCGGGCGCATGAGGCGCGGTGACGTTCCGACGACGGCGAGCACACCGAGTGCGGCGAGCGTTCCGCCGAGCGTCGTCGCGACGAACGTCAGCGTCACCGCGGAGCTCGCGCCGTACGCGCGGCCGGCGATCACGGCGACGAGCAGCAGCGGCCAGAGCAGCAGCAGCGCCACCGACTGCAGCTTGCCGCGCACGATCGCCCACGGGGACGCGGGGGCGGTCGTCCACAGCGACCACTGCGGCCCGTCCCACAGCACGAGCCGGCCCATGTGCGCGTAGAGCACGAGCAGCACCGCGAGGAACCACTGCATCACCATCGCGCCGAGGTGCGCGACATCGGGCTGGAGGCCGCGCTGGGCGAGGATGCCGGCGACGAACACCCGTTCGCGGACCAGCACCCACACGAGCGCGCCGAACGCGACGAAGCCCATCAGTGCGACCGGCTGCTGCAGGACCTGCGCGAACTCCTTGCGGCGCACGACCGCCGCGACGGCGCTCGGCCACGCACTGCGCCGCCGCAGGGTCGCCGGCGCGGTCGCGAGGTGCCGCTCGGCTGCGCCCGGATGCAGCCGCGCGGCGAACCAGAAGATCGCCGCGGTGAGGCCGAGCCACCCCAGGGCGAATCGCAGCGGCGTCGTGTCGTTCTCGCCGGTCGCGGCGGACGCGAGCATCTCGGCGCACGTGTCGACGATCCACGGCACGGCGATCGCCGGCGCGCCGGCCGTCGCGACACGCGGAGCGGAAGTCGTGAAGAGGCCGACGAGCAGCCACGCGGAGAACCCGACCGACGCGAGCGCCGCGACGATCGTCAGCACGATGCGGAGCACGCGCCCCGAGAAGAAGCGGACGAGAACGATCTGCACGGACAGGATCGTGCCGAGCACGGGCACCGTGCAGCACACGAGTGCGACCGGCACGAGCGCCCACGCGAGCGCCGGCGCCGGTTGCGTGCGCAGGAGCAGCGTCGTCACGAACGGCAGCGACATCGCGCTCGCCCAGGCGAGCGTCACGAACGCCGCGCGCACACCGACTTCGATCGCGCCGCGCCACGGCGGGATGGGCGCCAGCCGCCACAGCGGCAGTTCCGCCGACTCGAACAACTGCCGTTGCGCGAGGGACAGGCCGAGCCAGGTCGCGACGATCGGGCACGGCATCAGCGCCGTCGCGAGCAGCGACTGCAGCGACGTGCCCAGGTGGCGCGACTCGAGCAGCACGCTCGTCGTGGACCACCACATCAGGGCGATCGTGACGAGGCCGACCAGCGCGCCGCCGAGCGTGCGCCGGCCCGTCCGGGTCGTCGCCAGGTTGCCGAGCGAACGCAGGTCAGCGTGCAGCAGGCCCATCGTCCGTGCTCTCCGCCTTCTCCATCGTCCGCACGAACACGTCCTCGAGTGAGCCGTCGCCGAAGCGCTGCCGCAGCTCCGCCACGGTGCCTTGGGCGCGCAGGCGGCCGTGGGCGAGGATGCCGACGCGATCGCAGACCTGTTCGGCGATCTCGAGCACGTGCGTGCTCAGCATCACGGTGGTGCCGCGCGCACACTCCTCGAGGAGCAGGTCCTTGAGCCGTCGCGTGCTCATCGGATCGAGGCCGGTGGTGGGTTCGTCGAGGAGCAGGACCTGCGGTGCGGTCGTGAGCACGGCGGCGAGATGGATCTTCTTGCGCGTGCCGTGCGAGGCCGCCTTGCACGGTTCGTCGATCGCGTCGCGCAGGCCGAGCACGTCGAAGAACCGCTCCGCACGTTCGTCGCGCGTGCGGCGATCGACGTTCCAGAGGCTCGCGACGAGCGCGGTGTGCTGGCGACCGGTCAGGTAGTCGTAGAGCGGCGGCGTGTCTGGCACGAACCCGACCACCTGGCGCAGCCGCGCGCCGTCGGCGCGGTGGTCCATGCCCGCGATGCGCAGCGTGCCTTCGCTCGGGCGCAGGAGCCCGGTCAGGAGACGCAGCGTCGTCGTCTTGCCGGCGCCGTTCTGGCCGAGGAAGCCGTAGAGCTCGCCCTTCCCGATCGCCAGCGACAGGTTGCGCACGGCCCACCTGCCGTCGAACGACCGGCCGAGGCCCGTTGTCGCGATCATCGGCTCGCCGCCGTTCACCGGCGTTCCTCGTCGCGCGGCTCGTCGAACAGCGCGCTCACGGGCACGTGGTCGCTCGGCGTCTTCTGGAGGCGCAGCTCCTTGTGCACGATCACGTCGGTGCATCGCGCGAGTGCCGGCGGCGACAGCAGCACGTGATCGATGCGGAGGCCGTCGTCCTTGAACGCCGCACCGGCCGTGTAGTGCCACCACGTGAACACGCCGCCCTCGGCGTGATGCGCTCGGAAGCCGTCGGCCAGGCCGAAGGCCATCACGTTGCGCAGCGCCTGCCGTTCCGCGTTCGAGCAGAGGATGCGCTCGCGCCACCACTCGGGGTCGTGCACGTCGCGGTCGTCGAACGTGATGTTGAAGTCGCCGACGACGACCACCGGCTCGTTCGCGGCGTAGCTCGCGTCGAGGAACGCGCGCAGCCGCCGCAGCCAGTCGAGCTTGAAGCGGTACTTGTCGCCGCCGACCTCCTGGCCGTTGGGCACGTAGAGGTCGAGCACACGGAAGCCGGCGACCGTCGCGCCGATCACGCGGCGTTCGGCATCCGCCGGGTCGTCGGGCAGCCCGCGCTGCACGTCCTCGATCGGTCCGGCCGCGAGGATCGCGACGCCGTTGTAGCTCTTCTGGCCGAACCACTCGACGTTGTAGCCCTCGTCCTCGAGCGGGCCGACCGGGAACGCGGCGTCCTCGACCTTGGTCTCCTGCAGGCACAGCACGTCGGGCCGGTGTTCGCGCAGGAAGTCGACGACGTGCGTCAGCCGGGCACGCAGTCCGTTGACGTTCCAGGTGGTGATCCGCATGCGGGGTGCGCATTCAAGCGGACCGATGCGGCAGCGGAAGCGAGCGTGGCGGGAAACTCGGATGACGTCCGCCGTCGCGGTCTGCGCGGCGAGTGCTTGCCGGGCCTGCAGACGCTGTTTCTGATGGCCGGATGCGCCGTATCCGCCCGATGTCCGTGTTGCTCCTCGCCGCCGCGTGTGCCACGCCGCCCCGCCTCGTCGTCACCGCGACCGACACCGTGACGAGCGTTCCCGAAGCCGCCGTCGATCTCGCCGCCGTCGACGTCGTCGTGCTCGGTGAGACCCACGAGACGCCCGACGTGCACGGCATGCACCTGGACCTCCTGCACGAACTGCACTCGCGCCGGCCCGACGTCGTGATCGCGATGGAGATGTTCGAACGCGACGTGCAGGGCGACCTGATGCAGTACGTCGGCGGCGTGATGGACGAAGCGTCGTTCCTCGCGAAGGCGCGGCCGTGGCCCCACTACGAGCGCGACTACCGTCCGGTGGTGGAGTTCGCGAAGGAGAACGGTCTCGTGGTGCTGGCCGCCAACGCGCCGAAGGATCTCGCTGCGCGCGTCGCGAAGGACGGCATCGGCGCGATCGCCGGCGAGCCCCTCGCGCCGCGTGCGACGACCGCACCCGAGGACGAGTACTGGGACTCGTTCGTCGACGCGATGAAGGAGGGCGAGGGTGCGCACGGCGCTGCCGCGGATCCTGCCGCGGAGACCGCGCGCCTGCATCGCTACTACGAGGCGCAGTGCCTGCGCGACGACACGATGGCCGAGACGATCGTCGACCACCTCCGCGCCGGTCGCGCCGCCGGTCGCCGGCCGATCTACGTGCTCTTCTGCGGGCGTCAGCACAGCGACTACGGCCGCGGCGTCGTCGCTCGCATCACGAGCCGCATGCCGGACCTGGTGGTCCGTGTCGTGTCGACCGAACGCGTGACCAACCTCGCCGCGAGCACGTTCGCGTCGCCGAAGAACCTCGCCGACTACGTGATCGTGCGCGAAGGCCCGGCCGAACGCCGCGCCGGCACGCCGCCCGCGCACCCGGTGCACGGCGAGACGCCGGTCGCGAAGGCGGATCCTCACGGTGACCCGCACGCTGCCGACCCGCATGCGGGTGCTGCCGGCAAGCAGGAGGGCGGCGAGCAGCCGTCGCAGCGCCCGGCGCTCGGACTCATGCCCGACTACCAGAACTCCGAGGGCAAGGGAGTGCTCGTGGCGAACGTGCGCGAGGGCGGGTCGGCGTACAAGGCCGGCATCGAGCCGGGCGACTACATCGTCAACGTCGGCGGCATCGAGGTCACCGACGTGCAGACCTACACGGAGGCGCTCGACCAGATGGTGATCGGCAGGACGATCACCGTGCGCATCCGCCGCGACGACGCCGAGGTCGCGCTGCAGGTGCTCGTCGCCGCGCGTTCGCGCTGAGCGCGTTCGCGGCGGTCACTCGACGACGAGCGTTGCGCCTTCGGGGCCGACGGTGAGCTGCTTCGTCGACGTGCCGTTCATGCCGG
>JAEUHQ010000099.1 GCA_016794565.1 Planctomycetota bacterium
CGGTAGGCCCGCTGCGCGCGCACGTCACCGGCCCGGGCCGTTCACGCCGGTGCACCGGGTGCCGCCGCGGCTACCTTCCGCGCCATGGCCAAACTGTTCTCGTCGATCGACGACAAACTCGCCGAGTGGATCACCGCGCAGCATCTCTTCTTCGTCGCCACGGCTCCGAGCGGCGACGACGGTCACGTCAACTGCTCGCCGCGCAGCGCGAGTTCGCTCCGCGTGCTCGACGGCAACTCGGTGGCCTGGCTCGACGGCGTCGGCAGCGGCATCGAGACCGTCGCGCACCTGCGGCAGAACGGCCGCATCGTGCTCATGTTCTGCGCCTTCGATGGTCCGCCGCGCATCGTGCGCCTGCACGGCCGGGGCACGGCGCTCGAAGCCGGTGACCCCGAGTTCGCCGCGCTGCGCCCGCGCTTCGGCGAACAGCCGTTCGCGGAGCGGGCGATCGTGCGCGTCGCGGTGTCGCGCATCGGCGATTCGTGCGGCTTCGGCGTGCCGCTCTACCGCTACGAGGGCGAACGCGACCAGATGGGCAAGTGGGCCGACAAGAAGGGCCGCGACGGCGCGATCGCCTACATGCGCGAGAAGAACGGGGCGAGTGTCGACGGACTGCCCGGGCTGTGCTGGCCGGGCGATCGCGGGCGATCGTGACCGTCGGGGTTCATCCCTTCACGCAGACGACCTGCTTGAGTGTGTGCACGACCTCGACGAGGTCCTGCTGCGCCGCCATCACTGCGTCGATGTCCTTGTAGGCCATGGGCGTCTCGTCGATCACCGCGCCGTCCTTGCGGCACTCCACGCCCGCGGTCGCCTTCTCGTGGTCCTCGACCGTGAAGCGTCGGAACGCTTCGCCGCGCGAGAGTGCGCGGCCAGCGCCGTGGCTGCACGAGTGGAAGCTGTCGGGGTTGCCCTTGCCGCGCACGATGTACGAACGCGTGCCCATCGACCCCGGGATGATGCCGAGTTCGCCGGGTCCGGCGCGCACGGCGCCCTTGCGGGTCACGAACACCGTGGCGCCGAAGTGCTCCTCCTGCTGCACGTAGTTGTGATGGCAGTTCACGGCGACCTCGCCGTGCGTGAACTTCGGCAGGCCGCCTTGTTCGTGCAGCGCCTGGAGGATGCGCGTCATCATCAGGTCGCGGTTCGTGCGCGCGAAACGCTGCGCCCAGCCGACGGCGAAGACGTAGTCGTCGAAGTGCTCGGCACCTTCGGTGAAGTACGCGAGGTCCTCGTCGGGCAGGTTCGCGACGTGCTGCCGCATGTCCTTCTTGGCGAGCTCGATGAAGTGCGTGCCGATGCGGTTGCCGACGCCCCGCGAGCCGCTGTGCAGCATGACCCACACACGCTGCGCCTCGTCGAGGCACAGTTCGATGAAGTGGTTGCCGGTGCCCAGCGTGCCGAGGTGCTCGGCGGTGGATCCGCGGTCGAGCTTCGGATGCTTGTCGACGATCGCCTGGTAGTCGCCGCGCAGACGCTTCCACGCGTCTTCGGCCGAGGCGGGCAGGTTCGACCACGCGCCGCGGTCGCCCTTCCGGCCGTTGTTCGTGCGCCCGTGCGGCACGACGCGTTCGATGAGCGAACGCAGGCCCTTCAGGTCGTCGGGCAGGTCGCTCGCGACGAGCGACGTGCGCACCGCCATCATGCCGCAGCCGATGTCGACGCCGACCGCCGCGGGCACGATCGCGCCCTTCGTCGGGATCACGGAGCCGACCGTGGCGCCGATGCCCCAGTGCACATCGGGCATGGCCGCGACGTGGCCGTGCACGATCGGCAGCCGCGCGACGTTGCGCAGCTGCTGGATCGCCTTGTCGTCCGTGACCACACCGCGGATCCACGCCTTGATGGGCACGCCGCCGTCTGTCTCGATGTGTTCGTGAGAGCTCATCGCGTCGCCGCAGGGTAGCGCGTCGATCGCGGGCATCGAGCACCTCACCGGCACTCAGGTGCCGAGGCGCATCCAAAGGCCGTTGCTCATCGACAGGTCGCCGAAGAGCGGGCCGTTCGGGTCGAGCACGACGTACTGCCCGAACCACGACGTGCCGATCTGCGTGGGATCGGCCGTGATCGGCAGCGGCGTGCGCGCGCCGCCGGCACCGTTCGTCAGCACCGCCGGAAGGAAGATCCACGGCACGCCGACGAGGATGCGGCAGCCGTCGATCGCGAAGAGCGACGGCGAGAAGCCGGCGACCACGAACGCCACGCTGTTCGGCAGTCCGTTCGCGAGGTCGAGCGCGAACGCGCCGTTCCCGACCTGCGGCAGGCCGAACGCGCGGATCTCCGGCGTGATGCCGCCGGTGCCCGGGCACAGACTCACGCCGTAGTTCTGCGCGAACGCGCCGTTCTGGCCGTCGAGCGTGAAGACCCACAGCTCTTCGCCGAAGACGCCGTCGTCCGCGACGAAGAAGAGGCGGTCGTCGACCGGGAGCAGCGAGTGGATCTTCGCGGCGCCGGCGCCGGCGGCGGTGCTCGCGACCGAACCGAGGCGCCCGACCTGGAAGGTCCCGCCCGGCGCACCGTTCGACACCCAGAGCTGCATGCCCTCGACGCCGTCGTAGCCGGCGAACGCGACGAATCCACTCGTGCCCATCGCGACGAGCGTGCCCGCCATCACGCCGTGACCGAAGCCGGCGTTCAGATCGGCGACGAGGCGTGTGCCGGCCTGCGTGCCGTCGCTGAACCACAGCTCGCGGCCGTGCTCGCGGTCGTCTGCGACGAAGAAGAGGTCGTTGCCGACCGCGACCATGTCCTGGATGTCCGCCGACAGCGTGCCGGGCAGGTCGAGCACCGCGCGCGTGCCGGCGACGGTGCCGTCGGTGACCCACAGACCCGTTTCGAGGCCGCTCACGTAGGCGCGGAAGAACAGCCGGCTGCCGGCGGTGACGAAGCCGTTCGGTCGCGAACCCGCGGTGCCCGGCGCGAGGTCGGCGAAGAGCGTCGTGCCGCCTGGCGTGCCGTCGGTGCGGCACAGCTCGATGCCGGCGTTGTTCACCGTGGCGGCGAAGTAGGCGTGGTTGCCGAGAACGGCGAACCCGTCGAAGAAGCCGCTGGTCGAGCCGGCCTGGAAGTCGACGAGGATCTGCGTGCCCGCGACGGTGCCGTCGCTGGACCAGACCTCTTCGCCCTGCGTCGCGGTGCTCGCGGTGAACACGAGGCGGTTGCCGAGCGCGATCAGGTTGTCGGGGTTGCTGCCGTTGTTGCCGGGCTGCAGATCGAACTGCGTCGTCGAGGCCTGCGTGCCGTCGGTGACGAACAACTCGACGCCGGCGGTCGTCGTCGCGGTGAAGAACAGCTTGTTGCCGACCGGCGTGAGCCTGCGCGCGCCGGCGTTGTTCGCGCCCGGATTCACGTCGACGCCGAGCCGCGTGCCGACCGCGGTGCCGTTCGTGCGGACGAGTTCGAGGCCGGCGTTGGGCCAGAAGCCGCCGAACCAGACCTCGTTGTTCCAGACCACGGCGTCCGTCGGGGACGAGCTGCCGCCGGCCGGGTTGATGTCGAGGAGCACGTTCGTGCCGGCCTGTGTGCCGTCGCTGAACCACGGCTCGGCGCCGAGCCCGCCGCTGGTCGCGCGGAAGAAGAGGCGGCCGCCGAAGGCGAGCATCTCCGTGATCGGCGTGTCGCCGCGGTTCGTGAAGATGTCCGCGATCAGGTGCGAGCCGTTGTTCGTGCCGTCGCTGACGAAGAGTTCGTTGCCGATGTTCTGCGCGTTCGCCTGGAAGACGATGCGCGCGCCGAGCACCGCGAGGTTGCTCGGGTTGGTCACCGGCGGGTTCGTCGGTTGCTCGCGGGTTCCGGCCGCGGTGCCGTTGCTGACCCAGAGCTGCGCCGTGCCCGCCGTCTGGCGCGCGACGAACGCGACACCGCCGAGGGCGGCGACCGGCTCCGAGAACTGTGCGAACGGTCCGTGCACGACGGTCGTGCCCGCGACGCTGCCGTCGGTGCGGAAGAGCTGGAACACGCCGCCGTTGCCCGCGCCGAAGAACGCGGTGCTGCCGGTGATCGCGAAGGCCTGTGCGACGCTGCCGGTCGCACCCGGCACGCCGTCCACGAGGCGGCTCGTGCCGGCGAGCGTGCCGTTCGACGCGTACGCCTCGAGGCCGGAGACGCCGTCGTTCGCCCAGAACAGCACACTGTTGCCGAACGACGTGATGCGTTCGATGGCCGCGCCGGCCGTGCCCGATGCGATGTCCTTCACGTTGCGCGTTCCGGCCACCGTGCCGTCGGTGCGCCACAGCTCGCGGCCGAGTCCGGTCTGCTGCGCGGTGAAGAACAGCTGGTTGCCCGCAGCGCACAGGTCGTCGGGCAGGAGCGACGCCGAACCCGCGGCGAGTTCGAACACCGCCGGTGCCGTGCCGGGTGCCGGGATGCGCCACGTCTCGCGTCCGGTGGCCGACGTCGTCGCGACGAACCAGAGCTGGTTGTTCCAGACGACGAGATCGCTCGGGTCGGACGAGTTCACGCCGGGCGCGAGGTCGGCGACGAGCTGTGTGCCGGTGACCGTGCCGTCGGTGCTCCACAGTTCCGTGCCCGACGCGGTGATCGAAGCAGCGAAGAAGAGGCGACCGCCGAACGCCGCGAGCGAGGAGATGTTCGCGCTCACGTCGCTGCCAGGGGCGAGGTCAATCACGAGGCGTGTGCCCGCGACCGTGCCGTCGGTGACCCACAGCTCGCGGCCCATGCCGTCCTGCCGCGCGACGAAGAAGACCTGGTTGCCGACGACGGTCAGGTCGGACGGGTCGCTGTTCGCGGCGCCGGGGTTGACGTCGCGCAGACGGAACGTGCCCGCCTCCGTGCCGTCGGTGCGCCACGGCTCGCGGCCGTACTGGTCGGTCGCGGCGAAGACACCGATGCCGTTGCAGACCGCGGCGAGGCCGGGGTTGCCGGCGACCGACGACGCCGCGGCGGGCGTCAGGTCGCGCACGAGGGTCTGCGCCGGCAACGAGGCCAGCGGCAGCAGGGAGAGGGGAATCGATCGAACGAACGCTCTTGCCATTGCGGTTTGCCCGGAGAAGGGAGCCCTCTCCAGGACCGCGGCAGCCGCTTCGTCACAGTCCGCGGGCGAAATCCGCGTCAGGTCGTTTCGCCGAACCGCCAGGGCCGCGCGTCCAAGGGCAGGTCGCGCAGGTCGGCGCGACGCAGCGCCGCGAACCGAGGCCGCATCTCGTCGAGCGAGTCCCCGCCGACCTTCACGAGCAGTGCGTCGGCGAGCACGATCGCGAGCATCGCTTCCGCGATCGGCACCGCGCGCGGGACCTGGCAGAAGTCGCTGCGTTCGTACTTCGTCGAGGCCGGTGTGCCCGCCGCGAGATCGACCGAGGCGAGCGGCTGCAGCGTCGTCGCGATCGCCTTGATCGCCGCTCGCGCGACGATCGGCGCGCCGTTGGCGATGCCGCCCTCGATGCCACCTGCGCGGTTCGTGTCGCTCGTGATCCGCGTGCCGTCGAGCCGCAGCTCGTCGTGCGAACGTGTGCCCGGGCGCGCAACGCCGGCGAAGCCCGTGCCGATCTCGACGCCCTTGCACGCGTGGATGCTCGCGAGCGCCGCGGCGATGCGGGCGTTGAGCCGTTCGTCCCACTGCGCGTGGCCGCCGAGTCCCGGCGGAACGTGCAGAGCGGCGACTTCGATCACGCCGCCCAGCGTGTCGCGGGCGGCAATCGCCGCTTCGATGGCCGTGTGCATGCGCGCGGCGGCGGCCGGGTCGTGGCAGCGCACGTCGTTCGACTCGGCCGCCGCGAAGCGCGCCACGAACACCGCGTCGTCGCGCGGCGGATCCTCCGGCAGGGTGTGCACCTCGCCGATGGCGGTCACATAGCCGCCGATCGTGACGCCGAACTCGCCGAGCAGCGCGCGGCACACGGCGCCGACCGCGACGCGCATCGCCGTTTCGCGCGCCGACGCGCGCTCGAGCGACAGGCGCAGCTCGCGATGGCCGTACTTGATCGCGCCGGTGAGGTCCGCGTGGCCGGGGCGCGGGATCGTCATCGCCGCGATGTCGCGATCGCGCCACGCCGCGTGGTCGAGGTTGTCGATGACGAGGGCGATCGGCGCGCCCGTGGTGCGCCCCGCGAGCACGCCGCCGGTGATGCGGGCGCGGTCGTGTTCGATCTTCATCCGCCCGCCGCCGCCGAAGCCCTTCTGGCGGCGCGCGAGATCGCGTTCGATCGTCGCTTCGTCGATCGCGAGGCCCGCGGGCACGCCGTCGAGGATGCCGGTCAGCGACGGCCCGTGCGATTCGCCGGCGGTGAGGAAGCGCAGTCGCGTCGTGAACATCGGGCGGCGAGTCTAGCGGCCCGCGGCGTCAGGACCGCGCCGCGGCGCCGCGCAGGTCGATCGAGGCGTGCACACACGAGCGCAACCAGCGGTGCGCGGCATCGGCGTCGAGGCGCGGGTGCCACAGCAGCGACACCTTCATGGTCGGCTGCGCGACGGGCAGCGCGAACGTGTGCAAGCCGTCGAGCAGGACGCCGCTGTGGTGGAACGGGACCGTCGCGACGAGATCCGATCGGCGCGCGACGGCGATCGCGGTCGCGAACCCGCCGACGACCGCCGCGATCCGGCGCTGCAGCCCGAGGGTGCGCAGCGCGTCGTCGATCGGTCCGCGTTCGAGCGTGCGGCGCGAGACACCCAGATGGTCGCAGGCCGCGTAGCGCGCCGCGGTGACCTTGCCGCGGGTCAGCGCGTGGCCTTCGCGAACCGCGCCGACGACATGGTCCTCGAACAGCGTCTGCGCGCGCAGCTCCGGTCCGGTCTCTTCGTCGATGACCCCGGTCTCGAGATCGACCGTGCCGTCGCGCAGCAGCGCGCTGTCCTTGCCGAGTTTGGGCAGGAAGCGCAGCGTCACGCCGGGCGCCTCCGCGGCGACGCGCGCGAGCAGCGCCGGACCGAAGTTCTCGACGAAGCCCTCGCTCGTGCGCAGCGTGAACGACCGATCGAGCTTCTTCAGGTCGAGGTGCTCACCGGGTTGCAGCACTTCGTTCGCTTCGCGGACGAGCCGCGCGACCCGGTCACGCAGCTCCAGCGCACGCGGCGACGGCACGAGCCCTCTGCCCGCCTGCACGAGCAGCGGGTCGCCGGTCGTGTCGCGGAGGCGTGCGAGGGCCCGGCTCATCGCGGAGGGGCTCAGTCTCAGCTTCTTCGCGGCCCGCGCGACGCTCTGCTCGGCGAGAAGCACGTCGAGCACGAAGAGCAGGTTGAGGTCGGGGCCGTCCACCGCGGCGGCAGCATAGGAACACGAGGCATGTCGTCCAGCGCACGCCTGCCGTGCGTACGGCGCGCCTTCCGCCGCTCCGGTCGCGGCCTAGCGTGCGAGCGATGAAACACGTGCAAGAAGGCGGCGCATCGATCGCTGCCGTGGAAGTGCGGCGCGAACGCGCTGCGCCTTGGGGATTGGTCGGGCTCGCTTCGGCGATGCTGTCGGGGTCGCTCGGCACGAGCATCGTGAACGTCGCGCTGCCGAAGCTCGCGGCGACGTTCGGGGCGCCGTTCGAGGCCGTGCAGTGGATCGTGATCGCCTACCTGCTTACGAGCACGGCGGTGATCGTGGTCGTCGGCCGCCTCGGCGACGCGGTGGGCGTGCGGCGGCTCCTGCTCGGCGGGCTGCTGTCGTTCGGCACGGCCTCGGTGGCGTGCGGACTCGCACCGTCACTGCCCGTCCTGATCGCGCTGCGCGCCGTGCAGGGCATCGGCGCGGCGGTCCTGATGGCGCTGACGGTCGCACTCGCACGATCCGTGGTCGGCAAGGAGCGCACCGGATCGGCGATGGGCCTGCTCGGCACGATGTCCGCGATCGGCACGGCGCTCGGCCCGTCGCTCGGCGGCGCGATGCTGGCGACGCTCGGCTGGCGCGCCGTGTTCTTCGCCAACGTGCCGCTGACGCTGCTCTCGTTCGCACTCACTTGGCGCCATCTCCCGCCCGACCGCGAACGTGTCGCGGCCACGCCGGAACGCTTCGATCGCGCGGGCGCTGCGCTGCTCGCCGCGACTCTCGCATCGTTCGCCTTCGCGGCCACTGCGCGCGACGGCGGCGCATGGCGGCTCGTCTCGGGGATCGTCGCGCTGGTCGGCGCAGTCGCGTTCGTCGCGGTCGAGAAGCGCGCGGCGTCGCCGCTCCTTCCGCTGTCGCTCCTGCGCGACCGCGGCCTCGGCGGAGCGTTGATCACCAACACCGTCGTGTCGACCGTGATGATGGCGACGCTGGTCGTCGGACCGTTCCACCTCGTGCATGCGCTCGGACTCGATGCCGGTCGTGCCGGTCTCGTGATGTCGATCGGCCCGGCGGTCTCCGCGCTGATCGGTGTGCCCGCCGGGCGCCTCGTCGACCGCGTCGGCGTGCGGCGCGTGACGATCGCAGGGCTGCTCGGGGTCGTTGTCGGCACCGGCGCGGTGGCTGCACTCGCCGGTCACACGACCGTGCTGTCGTACGTGGCGCCGCTCGCCGTCACGACGGGGAGCTACGCGCTGTTCTCGGCGGCAAACAACACTGCTGTGATGGCGGACGCGTCCGCGGCGCGCCGCGGAATGCTGTCGGGGCTGTTGAGCCTGTCGCGTAACCTCGGCCTCATGACCGGCGCCACTGTGCTGGGCTCGGTGTTCGCCGTCGCGTGCGGCACGATCGACGTCGCCGAGGCGCCGCGCGACGTCATCGCCGCGGCGCTGCGGACGACGTTCACCGCGGCGTCCTCGCTGGTCGGCGCCGTCGCACTGTTCGCGGCGTTGCGCGGGAACCGCGAGGTGAGCTCGTGAACGGATCCGCGACCGCATCGGTCCTGGCGTGCATCGTCGGGAGCGCGGTCTTCGAGCCGGGCCTCGTTGCGCAGACCGCGGCGCGTGTGCCGGGTCCGTTCCCGGCGCAGGCAGCCGGGTGGGGCCCGCCGGCGGGCGGCGGCCTGCAGTACGCCCGTTGGGCCGAGGACTGGTCGGCGGCGCGGGAGCAGGGCGCGGCGCCGCCTGGGAAGGCGATGCCGCTCGGCGGCGACACGTCTCTCACCTTGTCCGGCGAGTCGCGTCTGCGCGCCAACCACTACACGAACGCGCGGCTGGTCGACGGCGACGAGTACACGGAAGGGCTCTGGCGCGGCGTGCTCGGTGCGGACCTGCACTTCGGCGATCACGTGCGCTTCTACGGCGAACTCGCGCATGGTGACGTGGCGGGCGGCCCGGACGATCCCGCGCCGAACATCGCCAACGACGTCGCCGCGAACCAGGCGTTCGTCGACGTGCGCAGTGACCTCGGTGGTTCGCTCGTGGGCGCGATGGTCGGGCGCCAGGAATTCGCCGACGGTCCGCGGCAGCTGCTCGGTCTCGGTGACGGCGCGAACCTGCACCGCACCTGGAACGGCGTTCGCGGCTATCTGCACGGCGAGAACGCGCGCGTCGGTGTGTTCGCCCTGTGGGCCACGCGGTTCGGGAGTGGCGGGTTCGACGAGCACATCGACGGCGACGAACGGCTCTACGGCGCCAGCGGCAGCATCGTGCTGGCTCGCGGCGACCGCGGTGCCACCACCTTCATGGAGCCATTCTGGCTCTCGAGCCGCGTGCCCGACGTGCGCCTGCACGACGAAGTGCGCGACGACAGAAGGGACACTCCCGGCGTCAGGCTGTGGGGCAAGGACGGTCGTGTCGGCTTCGACACGACGGTCGCGTACCAGGTCGGCCGGCGCGGCGATCGCGGCGTCGACGCGTGGGGCGTGTTCGCCATCCACGACGTGTTGCTCACCGAGGGATCGTGCCGACCGCAGGCGACGTTGCGAGTGGACGTGGCGACCGGCGGCGGCAGCGGCGGCGGTGCCGTGCACACGTTTCATCCGCTCTACACGAGTTCGAGCTACCTCGGCGAAGGGCGCCTGCTGAGCCTGTCGAACCTGTTGCTCGTGTCGCCCGGGTTCGCGATCGCGCCCACCGCCGACACGAAGTTGTCGATCGAGTACGGGTTCGCGTGGCGCTTCGCGAACGACGACGCGGTCTACGGCGGCGGGCTGCGCGCATACCCGGGCACCGCCGCAGCGCGCGGCGACGAGATCGGGCGCATGCTGCGCGTGGAGGGACGGTGGAACGCGCCCAAGAACGTCGTCTTCGCCTTCGGCTACGAGCGGCTCGAAACGGGCGACGTGCTCGATCGTGCCGGACTGCCCGCCGCGGACTACGCGTTCGTCAGCGTCACGGTTCGCTACTAGACTTGCCCGGCCAGCGGCACGGGTGGCCGAGTTCGCGCAGCGCGATGTCGACTTGCTGCTCGGTCGTCAGCGCGGCGTCGATGCGGACGCTCGCGACTTCGGCGTAGCGAGGGTTGCGGCGCGCGAGCAGAGTGCCGATCTCGTCGAGGACCGGCGCGCCGGTGACCGAAGGGCGCGACTTCGTGTCGGTCGCGATGCGCGAACGCAGCAGCGCCGCGTCGCCGTCGAGCCAGACCACGAGGCACGAAGCCAGCGCTCTGCGCACGTCGCGCGTCTCGATCGCGCCGCCGCCGAGGCCGAGCACGGCACCGGCGGCGATGCCGCTGCGAACGAGATCGCCTTCGTGCCGGCGGAACGCGTCCCAGCCGTGTTCGGCGACGAAGGCGTCGATCGGGCCGTGCTCCGCGACGAAGCGCGCGTCGGTGTCGCTCCACGCACTGCCCGTTCGTTCGGCCAGCGCGCGCGCGAACGTGCTCTTGCCGGCGCCCCGCATGCCGACGACCGCGACGCAGCGGCGCTGCGTACGCACGGTCTCGAGGTCGCTCCAGAAACCGGGGTAGCTCTTCGCGACGCACTCCGCGTCCGCGATCGCGATTCCCGGCGACATCAGTCCCGCCATCGCGAACGCCATCGCGACGCGGTGGTCGTTCTCGGGATCGATCACCGCCGGGAGCAGCGGCCTGCCGCCGCGCACCACGAGTCCGTCCGCGAGTTCGTCGACGTCGACGCCGGCCTTCCTCAGCTCGCGCGCCATCACCGCGATGCGATCGCACTCCTTCTTGCGCAGGTTCGTGCCGCCGACGAGCCGTGTCGTGCCCGCACGATGCGCCGCGACGATCGCGAGGTTCATGAACTGGTCCGGCATCGTCCCGACGTCGATGGTGCGGTCGCCGGTCGGCGGGATCTTCTTCACGCGGAAGAACAGGCCTTCGTCCGGCTGTCCGGTGCGGACCGCGTGGTTGCTCCAGACGACGCGCGATCGGGTCAGGTGGTCGAGGCAGACCCACACGCCGGCGCTGCTCCAGTCGCCGCGCACGTCCAGCTCCTTCGGCACGGCGCCGTACCCGGCAGCGACTGCGATGCCGCGCGCACGCACCGCGACGCGCACACCGCACTGTTCGATCAGCTTGCGCGTCAGTTCCACGTAGCCCGGCGACACCGGTTCGCCGGCGAACTCGACGTCGAGCCCTTCCGTCAGCGAAGCGCCGACGAGCAGCAGCGACGAGACGAACTGGCTCGACACGTCGGCGGCCATCCGCACTCGCCCGCCGCGCGGCACTCCGCGGCAGCGGACCCGCACCGGCGGGCAGCCGTTCGTGTCTTCGATCTCGGCGCCGAGCTTCTGCCACGCCGCGACGAGCGGGCCGATCGGTCGCCGCTGCATCGCGTCGTCACCGGTGATCGTCCATTCGCCCGGCGTGATCGCGGCGACCGAGACGAGGAAGCGCAGCGCCGTGCCGGCGTTGCCGCAGAAGATCTCGCCGCCGCTCGGTACACGGTCGCCGCGGGGACCGACCCTCACGACGCCGCGCCCTTCGTCGACGAACGCGGCTTCGAAGCCGAGCGTCGCGAGGCCGCGCACCAGATGGCGCACGTCGTCCGAGGGCGTCGCACCGTGCACCGTGACCTGCTGTCCGCTGAGAGCCGCGACGACGAGCATCCGGTTCGCCTCGCTCTTGCTGCCTGGCAGTGTCAGTTCCGCGGCACTCGGCCAGAGCAGCGGCTCGACGGCACGTGCGTTCACGGCGCGCGCAGGGCGGCACCGAGCGCCGCATCCGTGAGTTCGACCTCGACCGCGTCGCCGATCGCGCGGGGCACGCACATCGGGACGCTGCCGCGCACGGCCTTCTTGTCGCTGCGCGCGATGCGCCACAGGTCCGACACGTTGGCGAACTGCGGCGGCACCGTCTTCGGCACGCCGAGCGCGGTGAGCACGTTCGCGAGGCGGGCCACGACCTCGTCGCGCACGCCGGCGGCGCGGCACTCGAGCAGCATGCCCATGCCGACGCACGTGCCGTGGCGCAGCTTGCCGCCGGCGAGGCTCTCGATCGCGTGGCCGATGGTGTGGCCGAAGTTCAGCGCGTGGCGGCGGCCGCGGTCGGCTTCGTCGGCCTGCACGAGCGCCATCTTCATCGTGACCGCCAGGTCGACCGCCTCGGTCACCGCGGCGACGTCGCGTTGTGCCAGCGCCGGCGCGAGCGGTTCGAGGCGGGCGAAGTTCGCGGCGTCGAGCACGGCGGCCTTCTTCACGACTTCGACGAGGCCTTCGCGGAACTGCTCGTCGGGCAGTGTGCGCAGCCACGCGAGGTCGCCCACGATCAGGTCGGGCTGGCGGATCGTGCCGAGTTCGTTCTTGAGACCGCCGTGGTCGACGCCGTTCTTGCCGCCGAGGGCCGCGTCGCACATCGCGAGCGTGGTGGTGGGGCAGCAGACGAACGGCACGCCGCGCAGCAGCACCGACGCGGTGAAACCGACGAGGTCCGTGATCGTGCCGCCGCCGAGGCCGACGACGACGGTCGCTCGCGTGGCGCCGGCGAGGCGGATGTTGCGCGCGAGGTCGCCGACGTTCGCCAGCTTCTTGCTCGCCTCGCCGCCGGGGATCGTGAGCCGCGCCGCCGCGCCGAGCCGCTTCGCGACGCGCACGCCGAGATCGGCCAGCGCCGCGTCGTGCAACACGACGACACCGTCGGGTTCGAGGCTGCGCACGAGATCGGGCAACGCGTCCTCGACGCCGAGGCCGATCACGATGCGGCTCGTCGTCGTTCGCGTGAACTCGTAGCGGCGGTCCATGCCGCCCTCATACCAGAAGCCGCGCGCGGTCGCGCTACAGCGTCCCGATCGTGAGGTCGAGCGCGTTCGTGGCCGAGATCGCCGAGATGGCGCCCCACACGTCGAGTTCGATCGGCAGCATCTGGTGGTGGATCGTGAGGCCGAGCAGCGACGGAGTCGGCGCGAGGAACACGTCGGTCTCGAGCACGCCCGTGGTCGTGAACGACAGGAACAGGAGGTCGGGCGTCGTGAAGAGCAGGCATCCCGGCAGCGCTTCGCCGAGCAGCAGGTCGAGCTGCAAGAGGGCCTGCACGAAGCCGAACAGCGAGAACCCGAAGCACGTCGCCGGCACGCCGGTCGCGCGCGAACGGAAGTGCGTGCCGTCCCACGGCAGCGTCTCCGCCGACAGCACGTTCACGCCCGCCGACCCCGCGCATCCGAAGCCGCGCACCGTCGCGATCGCCGGGCACGTCGGTTCGATCCGCGCGACGTTGCCGGCCGCGAACGCGCCGGCCGATAGGAAATCGCCGCCGACCACGAGGCTGCCGTCGTCGCGACGCGCGATCGCGTTCGCCTTCGCGCCGTACACCGCGGTCTCCCACGTGCTGCCGCGCAGCCGGGCGAAGCACGACCCGAGCCATGACGTCTCGAGCGCGACCGCGACTTCGGTGCGCGGCAGCGCCGCGAGCGCGCGCACGACCGAGGCGGTCGGGAACGGGTCGGTGACCGCGTTCCACTGTGCTCCGTCCCACCGCGCGAGGCGCGACGTGACCACGCTCCCTGCCATCGTGAACGTGCCGCCGACCCACACGTCGCCCTCCGGCGATGCCGAGACCGCGATCACGGATGCGTTCACGCCGCTGCCGAGCGGCGCCCAGGCCGAGCCGTTCCACGACGCGACGTTCGTCGCCGCGACGCCTCCGATCGTCGTGAAGTCGCCGCCCGCGACGACGCTGCCGTCGGGCCGCACCGTGAGGGCGTTCACGTCGCCGTTCGCACCCGTGCCGAGCGGCGCCCACGACGTGCCGTTCCACCGCGCGATGCGGTTGCTGGCGGACGAGCCGGCGACGGTGAATGCGCCGGCTGCCACCAGGTCGCCGTTCGGCAGCGCGAGAAGCGCGGCGACGTGATCGTTCAGACCGGCGCCGAGCGGTGCCCACACGGAGCCGTTCCACCGTGCGACGCGGTTCGCGGGCGCGCCGCCCGCCGCCGTGAAATCGCCGCCGGCGACGATGTCGCCGTTCGGCATGCGCACGACGGCGAACACGTCACCGCCCGTGAATCCGGCGCCCAGCGGCTGCCACGTCGCGTCGTGGCCGCGCGCGATGCGGGCCATGGGCGTCGTTCCGTACGTCGTGAACCTGCCGGCGACGACCGACTCGCTGCCATCGGCGCAAACCGCGAGAACGGCGTCGTCGAAGCCGGCGCCGAGGATCGGCGGCCAGGTCGACGTGCCGGCGTCGTACGTGCGGAGTGCGGCCTGTGGCGGCGTGGAGCTCGATCCGGAGTTGAGCCCGAGCGCCCACGTGCCGGCCCAGAAGCCGACGTGTGCACGCAGGAACGGCACGGGATCGCCGACGAGACCGGGGTTGCTCCACGTCGTTCCGTTGAGCCGCCAGACCTCGTCGCCGCTGCTCGCGAAGCGGAACACCGCCGCGACTTCGAAGCTCGAGAGCCCGGTCGCCCGCACGAACATCTGGGTGCATGTCTCCGGCGCCGTCGCGGTCGGCGGTGCCGCGATGCCCGTCCACGAGTTGCTCGACGGACTGAAGCGCGCGACGCCGGGTGCGGCGGTCGTGGTGTTCACCGCGGTGAACGAGCCGCCCGCGTAGAGGAACGAGTTGGTGAGTGCCGTGCCGATGCGGGCGGCGAGCGAGTCGATCGGGCCGTTCCACAGTCCGGCCGACGCCCAGGTCGTGCCGTTCCAGACGCGCAGGTTCGGGGTGTCCGTCGGCGCCGGGAACGGGCTGCCGGGATTGAAGTACCCGCCGACGAACAGCGAGTTGTTGAACACCGCGGCGCACCGGGCATTGCCGGATCCGGGTCCGGTGCCGAGCGCGGACCACGACGTGCCGTCCCAGCGCGCGATGTCGGCGATGTTGCCGAGGCCCATCGGCCAGTCCATGGCGTTGAAGTTCCCGAACGCGAAGAGATCGCCGTTGTAGGAGATGACGCCGCGGAGTTCGCCGGGTCCGGGGTTCTGCGGCGGGCCGTCCCAGGCCTGGCCGATCTGGGTCCACGTCGTGCCGTCGTACTCGTAGACCCAGCCCCACCCGGTGCAGACGACGAGGTGCCCGTTCCAGACGGTGATCCCCGAGATGCCGCTGACTTGCTGGGGCGGGTTGGTCGGCAACCACTCGCTGCCGGTCCACAGGGCGACGCTCGTGGACGCGATCGTTCCGGCGGCGAAGAGCCCGACGGCCACGAGGCACAGCGGCATCGGACCTGCGCCGTCGGGGTCCCAGGTGATCGTCCGACTGACGTTGCCGCGCAGTTGCCGCAGCGGCGCGCCCTCGACCCAGACGGGATCGCACTGGGCTGTGGCGTGAGCGGCGGCGAAGGCCACGAGCGTGGCGAGGATGGACAGGCGGGGCGGGAACATGGCCCCCGTGCGATGCAGTCCCGGGTGCGGTGTGACGGGAAAATCCGGTTCTCTGGCGCGGCGGCGACCCTGGGCGGGCGCGGGATTTCCGGTCACGATCCGGCGCCCCGGAGCACCTGCGCTGCGTGGACGTTCCCCCTTCGATCCGAACCGACGAACTGCTCGCCGAAACCGGCGCGGTGCGGCGCATCGCCCAGGCTCTGGTGCGCCGCGCGGACCTCGCGCACGACGTCGCGCAGGACGTGATGCTGGTCGCGCTGCGTCGGCCGCAGGCGCCGGGCAACCTGCGCGGCTGGCTCGCCGCGGTGACGCGGCACCTCGCCGGCAAGTCGCTGCGCTCGCAGCGAATCCGCGCCATCGTCGAAGCCGAAGCCGCGCCGCCCGTCGCCGACGACGCCGAGCGCCGCACGGCCGAGCGCCTGCGTCTGCACGCGCGTCTCGCCGACGCGGTGATCGCGTTGCCCGAGCCGTACCGCACCGCGGTCACGATGCGCTTCTTCGACGAACTGCCGCCGCGTGCGATCGCCCGACGGCTGCAGACGTCGAGCGAAGTCGTGCGCAAGCGCCTGCAGCGCGGCCTCGCCATGCTGCGCGAACGGCTCGACACGGAGTTCGGTGAACGCGAGCGGTGGGCGCACGCGTTCGCGGCGCTCGGTCTGCTCGAAGCGGGAAGTCCATGGCTCCTCCTGTCGGTGCTCGCCATGAACAAGCTCGTTGTCGCGGCGGCGGCCACGTCGGCCGTCGCGTTCCTGATCTTCCACGCCGTGTCGTCCCCGCCGCCGATCGACCTCGGCACGGTTGCGGACGCCGGGCCGTTGGCGGCCACTTCGGCGCCGGCAGCGCATGCGGCGGCGCCCGCCGATCCGCAGCGGACGGAGGCGGTCACTCCACCCGCCGTGCCCGCGTCGGCGGAGTGCATCGTGCACGTCGTCGACGCCGCGGAGCGGCCGATCGTCGACGCGGTCGTCTACGGTTGGGCGGCCGGCAGCGATGCGTGGACGCACCGCGCGACCGATGCGCACGGCCGGTGTTCGTTCGGCGCGGTCGACGGCCCGGGCGGTGTCCTCGTCGCCGCCGACGGCCACGCCCCGTCCTGCATGGCGCTCGCCCAGCGCCGCGGCGAACACCGCGTCGTGCTGCCCGAGGGAGAATCGGTCGACGGCACGCTGACCGTCGACGGGCAGCCAGGCGCCGGGTGGCGATTGCGCCTGCGTGGGCTCGATCCCGACCCTGCGCTGCCGAAAGAACTGGCGCAGCGCCTCCGCTGGCGGGGCAGTGACGTCGTGTGCGATCGCAACGGCGCGTTCCGCTTCACCGGCCTCGAACGCGGCTGGACAGGCGCGATCGAGCTGCCGCGTGCACTGTGGCTCGTGGCGCGCGAACACGGACTCGGCGAAGAAGCCGTGCCGGTCGAAGCGCCGCAGCGGCAGATCGACCTGCAGGCGACCGGGCTGCCGATGGTGCGCGGCCGCGTCGTGTGGAGCGACACCGGCGAGCCGGTCGTGTGGCCGCACGGAATGGTGCACGCGTGGTTCGCCGACGGCCAGAACAGCCCCGCGCTCGGCGTGGAAGGCGCCCGCGACGGATCGTTCGCGGTGGGGCTGTACGGCAACTCCGGCGACGCGCGCGACACGTGGCGGGATCCCGTGCGTCGCCCGGCGCTGCGCGCGGTGACGCTGCGGTTCGAAGCCGACGGGTGCCTCGCGCCGGCGAAACTCGAACTCGTCGGCGACAGCCTCGCCGGGCGGGAGAACCTCGTGCTGAGGCTCGACCGGGCGCCGGTGACGCACTTCGTCTGTCTCGATGCGAACGGCGCGCCGATCGCCGGTGCGCGCGTGCTGACGCGCGAAGTCAGCGAGCCGACCGATGTCGAGGGCCGCGGCACGTTCGCAGGCCGACCGGCCGACGTCGAACTCGTCGGTGCGCCGCGCCATCGCATCGGGCCGTGTGTTCCGCGCGCACCGGCCGCCGGCAGCACCGACGACCCGCTCGTCTTCGTGCTCGCGGCGAGCAACTCGATTCACATCCGCGTCGTCGGCGACGACATCGCCGATCGGCGGATCCGGCTCCGGAGCACCCAGCGCCTGTTCGCCGGCAAGCGCGACGCGGGCGGGCTCGACATGGTCGTGCACGGCCTCGACGGCGACGGCGGCGCCAGCGGACACGCGGAGGCCGACGGTTCGACCACGTGGACCGACTTCCATCTGTGGCTGCGCACCGACGCGAAAGGCGAAGCGCGAGTGATGTCGATCGAGCCCGGCATCCCGTGCATCGCCGAGGCCGTCGATGCTTTCGGCCGCACGGTCGCGAGGACCGAGTTCTCCGCGCCGGCCGAGAGCGAGAGCGCCGACGTGGTCGTGCGCCTCCTGGCGTCGCTCGCTTCGTTCGCCGGGCGCGTGGTCGATCCGGATGGGCTTCCGATCCGCGGCGCGACCGTCGAACTGCGCGCCGTCACGCCGGAGGACACGTTCTTCGTGAACTGCACGACGGACGCGCACGGTGGCTTCGAGGTCCGGCATGCCGGCGACCTGTCGGCTGTGCGCATGACGCTCGAGGCTGCCGGCTTCGTCTCGCAGCAGCGCGACGACCTGCGGATCGGTGGGGACGTCCCCGTGTTCACGCTCGAGCGCGGCCGCGACGTCGAGGTCCGCGTCGTCGACGAAGAGGATCGCCCGCTCGACCTCGCGCCGCGGTGGAGCAGCGATCGTCCCGCGAAACGCGAGCGGCTCGGCGACGGGCACTATCGGTGGAGCGACCTGCCCGCCGGCGTCGTGACGTTCGAGTGCGGCGTCGGCGACGACGTCTTCTCCGTCGCGCACGACACCGCGAGCCCGATCGCGACGATCCGTGCGCGCCGCCCCGGCTCACTGCGTTTCACCGCGCCGAACGGCTGGCCCGCCGTCGCCGACGCGCGGAACGGCCTCGTCGCGGTCGCGCGTTGCCTGGAGGGCGGATGGAAGCCGGTCCGCTTCTGGTGGCCGCATCGTGCGAATGCACGCGCCGAGCAGATCCTTCCGGGCAGATGGCGCATCGACCTCGTCGAGCGCTCCAAGGAGGACGAGGTGTCGGCTCCGGTCGAACGCAGTCTCGGTTTGTCGGCGGAGGTCGTCGTGCGCGCCGGCGAAGAAGCGACGGCGGCGCTCCGCTGAGAGCCGCTCAGGCCTTCTTCTGCACGAGCGCCTTGAACTTCGCGATCGCGGCCGCGATCTCGGCGAGTCGCTTGCTCAGCTCCTCGTCGTCGCCGTCGACGAGCACCGTGTCGAAGTCGTCGAGCGCGCGCGACGCGTCGGTCAGTGTGTCGATCAGCGTGTGCGCTTTGTCGAGCCTCAGCTTCGCGACCTCCGCCTCCGTCTGCTCCGTGACAGCCGCGATCTCCTTGCGAAGCGCGATCAGCGTGGTCGTGCGCGCCTCGATGCGATCGAGGGCGTCGTCGACGACGGCTTCGCTCAGCGCCTGCTGCGCCTCGAGGGCGATGCGGTCGTAGTCGGTGATCGGCTTCGTGTTGGGGAAGGACTTCAGCACGAACGCGCGCAGCACCTTGCACAGGTCGAGGCGTTCGTCGTCGTCGTTCTCGTCCGACGCGCGCCGCGCCTCGGCGAGGATCGAGTCGAGCGCGGTCCTCCAGTCGTCGGCGGTTTCGAGTTCGTTCCAGACGATGTTCATGCGTCACGCACCTTCTTGATCAGCGCGCGCAGTTCGAGCGCGGCCTGTTGGAGGGAATCGAGGGTGATCGGCCGCTGGTCGCGAAGCGCCGCGAGCAGGCGTCCATGTGCCGCGGCCCACGCGGTGATCGCGTCGCCGGCGGCGCCGATCAGTGCGATCTGCGCCTTCTCGCTCGCGTCGAGCGCGAGCAGTTCGTCGCCCTTGCTCTTCATCGTGCGGTCCGCGGCGGCGCCGATCGCGTCGAGTTCGGCGAGGCGCGCCACCTGTTTCGCCGACCAGTCCTTCGGCGGCGTCCGGAACATCTCGAGGCGCACCTTGTCGACCTGCGCGCGGAAGCCGGCGGCATCGGAGTAGTCGGGGTCGCTCTCGAGGCGGCCGCGCAGGTTCTCGCTCGCGCCCCGCACGATCGTACGTGCGTCGCGCAGGTCGGCGACGACGACGTCGGCGATGCGCAGGATGGCCGGATGCGCGGCTTCGACCGAACGGCGCATCGTCGTGGCGCCGCGCGCGAGCGCGATCTGCTTCCACACGAACCCGGCGACGTCGGTGGCGACGGCGACCGCGCTGCCGGCGCCGAGCGTCGGGTCGGCGATGCCGGCGGCCGTCGCGAGCGCGCCGAGCTTCTGCGCGACCGACTTCACGGCGTCGTCGGCGTCGACGGACGCCTTCTGCAGCGCCACGAGCGAATCGGCGTAGTCGACGAGGTGGTCCATCACCGAGACGCGCGTCTTCCACGCCGCGGCCCAGCGCGATGCGAAGTCGTCGGGTCTGGCCGCCGCGCTGCCGCGCATGCCTTCGAGCGAGCCGCCGACCGCGGTGCCGGTCGCGCGGATCGACTGCGAGAGTTCACCTGTCGCCGCCGCGAACGCTCCGACGTCGGGCGGGGCCGCGCACGAAGCGAGCCACGAGAACACGG
>JAEUHQ010000104.1 GCA_016794565.1 Planctomycetota bacterium
CCGCAACGAGGAGTTCCTCGCGGTCGACGCGTGCGCGTCGTGCCACAACCAGCACGGCACGACCGACCAGTGGCGCGCGAGCCACTACGCGAAGCTCGGCGTCGACTGTTCGTCGTGCCACATGCCCGAGGTCTCGCGGCAACGTGCGGACAAGAGTGCACGCATGGGCCGCGACCACGTCTTCCGCGGCTGCCACGACGACGCCACTTTGAGGAAGGCGGGCAAGTTCGAAGTCGCGCGCGACGGCGGCGATCTCGTGCTCTCGCTGACGAACGTCGGCGCCGGACACAACTTCCCGACGGAGGAGCGCCACCGCGCAGTCGACATGACCTACCGCTTCGTCACCGCGGCGGGACCCGGCGAGTGGCAGCGCGCGTGGCGCTTCCGCATGCCGTACCGCGACGAGATGGAGCCGATCAACCCGGGCAACGCTCCGGCCGAGAACACGCAGCTGCCCGCCGGCGGGACGAAGAGCGTGCGCGTCCCGATTCCCGCGGCCACCGTTCGTGCCGAGACTCGTCTCTGGTACCGGTTGCAGCCGTTCGCCGTCGACGGCGACAAGTACAGCACGATCCTCGAAGAGCGGACCGTGGAGGTGCGATGAACCGCTCGCGCCGCACGACTGCAGCGCTCCTGGCCGCGCTCGCCGCCGCTTGTGCCCGCGGTCCCGCCGACACCGCCCGGTCCCTGCCGCTGCCGCCGATTGCGCTGCGGCCGCTCCAGGGCGAGCTGACCGCGCTCGGCAAGACGATGCCGCAGGTGCCGGCCGAGGCCGCGAACGAACTCCGAGACCTGGCCGACATCGCGCTGCACATCGTCGAAGCCGATTCGCGCACGAGCACACACGCGGAGCGGGCACTGCTCGAACACCCGTTCGCGTGGTCGGTGCTCGAACCCGCGCTGGACCACGCCGACGTCGCGGTGCGCAAGCGGGCTGCCTGGCTCGCGGGACGCACCGGCCAGTCGATCCTGGTCGTGCCGCTTCTGCTGCGCCTCAAGTACGAACTCGACTCCGACGCGATCCTGTGGGCCGCGGACGCACTGCAGCGCCTCGGCAACGACGCCGGGTTGTCGTGGCTCGAGGCGGCGATGGGCGTCGCGGCGACCGCACAGCAGGCGGGCACGATGGCCATCGAGATCTGCCGCGAGCGGGGCGTGCCGCTCGGTGAGTCGCCGACGTACGACGAGCTGCGGGCGCATTTGCGCACGCTCCTCGCCGCATGGCTGCAGACGGGCCTGGGATCGCGGCCGGGCACGGCCCCGCCCGATCCCGTGCAACTCGACGCGCGGCTCGCGATCCACCTTTCGACGACGCAGGGCACGCAGCTCCGGCCGGTCGACGACGCCCGCTTCGTGCTGACGCGCGCGGGCATGCTCGGCGTTCCGCTGATGACTCGTGCCCTCGGTGCAGAGGAGAACTACCTCCGCACGATGGCCCTCCAGGTGCTCGCCGACCTGCGCAGTCCGGCGCACTCGGCGAGCGGCGCCGTACTGGCGCTGCTCGGCGACCCGTTCACGGCGTCGTACGCCGTGCGCACGCTCGGCGAGATCGGCGCTGCAGAAGCGATCCCGCACCTGCGCGCCCGCCTCGCGAGTCCCGACACCGAGATCCGCGCGGCCGTTCCGCCGGCGCTCGGGCTGCTCGGCGATCGCGCCAGCGCCGAGGCGCTGCGGAAGAGCCTGCGAGACTCGAACGAAGTGCTCGACGTCCGCGTCAACGCGGCGTTCGGCCTTCTCTGCCTGGGGCCGGACCACGATGCGGAGGCGTTCCTCGCCGAGCGCGAACAGAAGGCCGACTACCACGCGCCGACGCTGGTGCGGCTGCGCGAACGGCTCGCCCTGTTGCGGCACTGACGGCTGCGTCACGGTCTGCTGCGGCACGGATTCGGCGCGGCGCCATCATGCGACTCCGGTCGCGTCGTTCGGCGATCCGAGCCACGCGAGGATCGCTCGGTTGCAGAACGGCTTGCCGAGTGCCGCGGCGCCGAGCGCGCGAATCCGTTCGCGATGGCCGTCGAGCCACGCGGAGATGACGAGAACGGGAACGTCCGGCCGTGCGGCCCGCGCGGCACGGACGACCTGCACGCCGTCGGCGCCGGGCAGCCGGAGGTCCGTGATGACCGCGTCGAAGCGTCGCGACGCCAGGATCGCGATCGCGTCGCCACCGTCGCCGGTCTGCACGACCTCGTAGCCGGAGTCGGCAAGGTCGTCGCGAAGCGTCACGGCGATCGTCGGCTCGTCTTCGACGAGCAGTACGATGGGCCGCAGCGTGCGTCCGGCCGACTGGGTGGTCGCGGCCGAGAGCGTCACCGCCGTGCGCCTCCGGCCCGCGAAGAAAGGAGACTCGCACGGCGGACATCGCGGCACGCCCCCCCGTCGGCGCCCGCGACCAAAGGCTCCACAGCATCCAGATGGTCTGGAACCGCGCGACAGGTCTTGCTGCGACGCCCGCGCGTGCGAGTCGAGTGCGCCGGCGCCACGAACGGACCGCGGCCACCGCAAATTCGGCTCTGGTCCGGGCGCAGCGACGGCGTGCTCATGCCGCACGAGAGGCAACGCGCGTGCCACGGCAGGCCACCGGGCCGGGGCGCAGGGTGTCACGTTCCGACGACGCCGCGCCGGCAAACGTCACCGCGGCTCCACTTCACGACGCGGCAGGCTGCTCCTTCTTCTTGCGACCGAACAGGCGCCCGATCCCGACCCCGATCAGGACCACGCCGGCGAGGATCGGCTTGATGAAGGCCTTCAGCAGGAGCGCCAGCTTCGCGAACAGACCGACCTTCAGCGCAACCTTGCCGGCGATCAGGCCGCCGATGCCCTAGGCCGCGACCTTGTCGTACGCGGGGTCGAAGTTCTCGTAGCGCTGGCCGTCGACGAACTCCGTCACTTCGAGCAGGTTCTTGCTGTGCTTCGCGACGAGGTCGAGCTGCTCGATGCCGCCGACGCCGTTCACGACGAGATGGCCGGCGCGACCGAGCACGCGCACGTTGTAGTTCAGGGTGAGTCCGTCGCTGCCTTCGAACTGCAGCTTCTCCGCCCAGTACAGCTTGTGCTGCGCCTTGTCGTAGTGCGGCGGCTCGGCCCATCCGACGAGCTCGACTCCGCCTTCACCGAGCTTCTTGCGAGCCGCGCTCTGCTCCCGCGCCGATGCCTTCATGTCGGCGAGCAGATCGTCGTAGTCGGGCGCTTCGTCGTCGGCGACGTGCCCCTCCTCGGCATAGCTGTAGACGGCGAACGTGTTCGACTCGAGGAAGTCCGGCGGGATCGCGACGCCGAGAATCGAGGCGTCGGGGTGGTTGCCGAGATCCTTCAGGAACTGCCGCCCCTTGGCGGCGGGCAGGAACACCCAACCGTCACCGAGCTTCAGCTCGGCGACCGTGCCGACCTTGGCGATGCCTTCGACCGGCGCGTATCTGGCGAGGGCGTCCTTGGGGGTCGCGGGCAGGCCCGCGTCGGCCTGGCCGGGAACGAGCCCGACGGTGAGGAAGAAGGCGGCGGAGAACAGGCACGGACCAGTGGACGAGCGCGGCATGGTGTCTTCCCTTCGAAGATGGGCGGGCGTTGTAGCCGGCATCGGCCACGGCGGCCATCCGCGGCACGGCCGGTCGCGGAGGATTCACGGAATCCCCGAGGGTCCGGGTAGGTTCTCGACACCTACCCGCACGATGACCGATCCCGCCCCGCTTGCCCCGGAGCTCGAGCGCTGGATCGCGGCATTCCGCGGCCCGCTGATCGGATATCTCGCGTCGCGCGGGGCGTCGTTCCGCGAAGCCGAGGAACTGGCGATGGACACGTTCGCGGAGGCGTGGGTCGGTCGCGACCGTCGGCGGGCGCCGATCGACGACCTCGATGCGATCGGCGGCTGGCTGCGCGGGATCGCGAACAATCTGCTGCTCGCGTTCCGCCGGCGGCGCCTGCGCGCCAACACGGCATTCGAAGACGAGCCGGCAGCCCGGCAGGTCGAGCCCGACGAGCGCCACGACGCACTGCGCGCCGCGTTCGCGAAACTGCCGCCCGAGATGCAGGAGATCCTGCGCATGCACTACCTCGAATCGACGAGCGCCGCCGAGGTCGCCGCACTGCTCGGCGTCACGCGGAAGGCGGTCGAAGGTCGTCTCTACCAGGCGCGCCGGTCGCTGCGCGAACACGCCGAACGCGCGCTCCGCGCGGGAGCGAACCACCGCCGCCCCGATGCGGCGGCGTTCGCGCACGGCATCGCGTCCCGCCTGAAGGACCGCAGCAGCGGCAACGACGAAGCCGCGGCCCCGGTGCGCCGGGCCGCCGGCCAGTTGCCACTCGACGCCGCGGTGCTCGGCGCCGCGAAGGGCACGCTCGCGTCGTGGCCGATGTGGCTCCTGTCCCTCGTCGGCGCAGCGTTCGTCGGCGCGTTCCAGGCGCTGCGCACGACCCTGTCGGACCGGCCGGCCGCACAGACGCCGCTCGGTCGCGCCTGGTCGGAGCGCTCGTACGTGATGGTCGGGTCGTTCCTGACGGCGGGCATCGTCGTCGCCGCCTTGACGGGAATGTCGATCTGGTGGCTCGCCGACGCACTGCTGCTGGTTCTCACGGCGTCGATGGTCCTGCTGGTGCTCGGCGTGCGCCGGCACGCCGCCGGACACGGCGTCGATCGGACCGCCGTCGCGATGATCGCCCTCGGCGCCCTCGAAGCGGTGGCGATCCTGGCCCTGTTCTGGCTCCACGAAGACAGCGTGTTCGCGGGCGGCGCACGGTGGCAGACCGGGACGCTCGTGGTGCTGTCAGCGGGCATCCTGGCGCTGGTCCCGCTGACGAAGCACGCAGCGTTCGGTGCGCTGCTGACTCTCGCCATCGTGCTCGTTCCGTCCTTCCTGCTCCGTGTCGCGCGCCCGATGACCGTCGACGACCTCGTGGAGTTCGTCGCGGCGAGCACACCCGCCTCGCCGGCACCGACGCTGCTCACGCTCGCCGACGCCGTCGCGGAACTGCAGCAGAGCGGTCGCGCCGTCACTCTGCCCACCGCGATCGACGAGGCTCTCGTCGCGGCACGCGACGACGATCCGCCGAACGCGTTCGCGCTCAGCGCCGAGGCGCGGCTCGACCGCATCGACGACGCGACGTGGCGGCGCCTCGCGGAGCGGCCGGTGCACGCGTTCGCCCTCGATCGCCTCCTGCGCGAAACGAGCCCGCTGCAACCGTACGCGTTCCAGGACTACGAAGCGGCGATGCTCGTCGCGGTCCGCGACCTCGACGACGCCGCGAAGGATCGGCTGGCCGAGCGCCTCGTCGCCGGACTCGCCGACGCGCCGATGCCCCTCGAGGCGTGGGCCGTCGCGATGCGCTGGCTCGATCGCATCGGCCGTCCCGAGGCTCTCACGGCTCGCAAGGGCGAACTCGACCGCTTGCTCGTGCGCCACCAGTTCCTCGGGCAGGCGACCCCGGGCGGCTTCTCGGCGACGCTCGACGTCCCGCACAGCAACCTCGGGGCGACGTCGGCCGCGGTCGCGCTGATGGGCCGCTTCGGAGCGCCCGCCGGCGTCGACCTGCACACGCTGCACGACCACCTTCGCAGAACCGCGCGCCTGCTCGCGTGGGACCCGGAGACGGGCCGGCAGCACGCGGCCGGCCCGTTCGTCGACCTGCGACGTTTCGAACGCAGCATCGGCGAGCCGGCGCGCTCGCTCCCGCGCCTGCTCGTGGACGAACGCAACTTCGTCGCGATGACGGCCCTCGTGCTGCTGTGCATCTACGCAGCGTGGGCGTCGCCGCGGCCGATGCCGCCGCTCGCCGGTGCGCTGCCGTGATCGCGGGCGACGTTCAGGCGAAGAAATCGTTGCCCTTGTCGTCGACGACGAGGAACGCGGGGAAGTCCTTCACCTCGATCTTCCAGACCGACTCCATGCCGAGGTCCGCGTAGTCGAGGACCTCGACCTTCGTGATCGAGTCCTGCGCGAGGATCGCGGCAGGGCCGCCGATCGAGCCGAGGTAGAAACCCGTGTACTTCTTGCACGCCTCGGTGACGGCCTTGCTGCGGTTGCCTTTCGCGAGCATGACGAACGAACCGCCGGCCTGCTGGAACGCGTCGACGTAGGCGTCCATGCGACCGGCGGTCGTCGGCCCGAACGACCCGCTCGCCATGCCCTTCGGGGTCTTCGCGGGCCCCGCGTAGTAGACGACGTGGTCCTTCATGTACTGCGGCAGGCCCTGGCGCTGGTCGAGCCGCTCCTTCATTCGCGCGTGGGCGATGTCGCGTGCGACCACCATCGGGCCGGAGAGGGCGAAGCGCGTCCGGATCGGGTACTTGCCGAGTGTCGTGCGGATCTCGCTCATCGGCCGGCGCAGATCGATCTTCACGACGTCACCGGCGAGCGCGCCCTCGTCCACCTCGGGCAGGAAGCGCGCCGGATTGGTCTCGAGCTGCTCGAGGAACACGCCGTCCGCGGTGATCTTGCCCTTGGCCTGCCGATCCGCGCTGCACGAGACGCCGATGCCGATCGGACACGACGCACCGTGCCGCGGCAGCCGGATCACCCGCACGTCGTGGCAGAAGTACTTGCCGCCGAACTGCGCGCCGATGCCGTTCTTCCGCGTGATCGCGAGCACCTGCTGCTCGAGTTCGAGATCACGGAACGCGCGTCCCTTGGCATTGCCCGTGGTCGGCAGCGCATCGAGGTGGCGCGCACTGGCGAGCTTCACGACCTTCAGCGTGAACTCGGCGGACATGCCGCCGATCACGATCGCGAGGTGGTACGGGGGGCACGCGGCGGTGCCGAGCTTGCGCGTCTCCTTGTCGATCCACGCGAGCAGCGATTTCGGATTGAGCAGCGCCTTCGTCTCCTGGAACAGGAACGTCTTGTTCGCCGAACCGCCGCCCTTCGTCAGGAACAGGAAGCGATAGGCAGCGCCCTGGTCGGCGTAGATCTCGATCTGCGCCGGCAGGTTGTCCCCGGTGTTCTTCTCCTCGTACATCGTGAGTGGCGCCATCTGCGAGTAGCGCAGGTTCGTCTCGGTGAACGTGCGCTGCACCCCCTCACTGAGCGCGGCTTCGTCGTCGCCGGTGGTCCACACGTCCTGGCCCTTCTTCCCGATCACGATCGCCGTTCCGGTGTCCTGGCAGCTCGGCAGGACCATGCCGGCGGAGACGTTCGCGTTCTTCAGGAGCTGCAGCGCGACGAAGCGGTCGTTCGCCGAGGCTTCGGGATCCTCCAGGATCTCACGCAGCTGCTGCAGGTGCCCCGGCCGGAACAGGTGGCTGATGTCGCGGATCGCTGCGAACGTCAGCAGCTTCAGCGCCTCCGGTTCGACCTGCAGCACCCGCCGCCCCGCGACGTCGATCGTGCGCACGTGGTCCTTCGTCAGCAGGCGGTACGGCGTCTCGTCGGCGCCGAGTTCGAAGATCGGCTGGAACTGGAACGGCATCCGCGCAGCTTCGCGCGGCGGCGGAGGCGAGTCCAGGCCGCGCGGGCGCCCGCGCCGGACCGCCTACTCTTCGTCGTCGTCGAAACGGCTGGCGCCGCGACGACCGCGGAAGCTGTCGCCGCTGTCGTCGTGCATGCGGCGCGGTGCCTGACGCCGTTGCTCGCGTTCGCGCTCGTGCTTCGGCTTCGCGTCGGGTCCGAACCGGTTGCGGGAGCCGTCCCCGTCGGGGCGCGGACCCGGACCGGCCGGGCGCGGGCCGTCGGAAGGACCCCGCGGCGGACCGCCGGGACCACGCGGCCCCGGGCCGCCCGGGCGCCGTTCTTCGGCCTCGGTCACGCGGAGCTGGCGGGTGCCGAACAGCGTGCCGTCCATCGTCGCGATCGCCAGCTTGGCCTGCTCGTCCGTCGCCATTTCGACGAACGCGAAGCCGCGCGGACGCTGGGTCTCGCGATCGAGGACGATGTGCACGCGTTCGACGATCCGACCATCCTTGCTGAACGCGGCGCGCAAGCCCGCCTCGTCCGCGTCGTAGGGGAGGTTGCCGACGTAGAGTCTCTTGCCCATTCGAGTGTGACTTCCTCTCGCGAATCGCATGAGCGCTGCGCCCGCCATCGAGGAAGCCGCCTGATCGAGGAGAGAGACCAGCGGGGCGCAGTCATCCGGTCGTTGCCCGGGTGAACGGGCCGGATGATACAAACCGAGGCTCCGGCCGGAAGCGCCCGCCGCGACTTTCCCCCTGGGCGTTCCGGCTGCACGACCTAACCTCGGCCCCCATGTCGCCCCGCCTCCCGTCGGAGATCCGCTTCGCCGCCTCGTTCCTCCTCGCGCTGGCGGCTGCCTGTTCGGGTCCCGAACGCAGTGCGCCAGCCACGAACGCGCCGACCGCACCGGCCGCACCGGCGTCGGCGCCGCCGCAGAACCCGGTTGCCAACGCCCCGCACGCCATGAACCCATCCGATCACCCATCCGTCCCCGCTTCGCGCGAACTCGCCACGTTCGGCAGTGGCTGCTTCTGGTGCTCCGAGGCCGTGCTCGAGTCGCTGCCCGGCGTGATCGACGTCGTCGCTGGCTACGCCGGCGGCTCGGTGGAACGCCCGACGTACGAGCAGGTGTGCAGTGGAACCACGGGGCACGCGGAGGT
Organism: Planctomycetota bacterium; assembly: GCA_016794565.1. GTDB lineage: Bacteria > Planctomycetota > UBA1135 > UBA1135 > UBA2386 > JAEUHQ01. The sequence goes on from JAEUHQ010000104.1 coordinate 8,537, forward strand.
CGTGCAGATCACCTTCGATCCCGCGCGCATCTCGTTCGACCAGCTGCTGGACTGGTTCTTCAAGTCGCACGACCCGACCACGCTGAACGCACAAGGCCCCGACCACGGCACGCAGTACCGCTCGGTCGTCTTCTACCACTCCGACACCCAGAAGCAGGCGACGCTCGCCGCGATCGCGAAGGCGCAGCCGCAGTTCGCCGACCGCATCGTCACCGAAGTCACCGCCGCGCCGACGTTCTGGCCGGCCGAGACGTACCACCAGGACTACTTCCGCAACAACCCGCAGCAGCGCTACTGCCGCATCATGATCGCGCCGAAGCTGAAGAAGCTCGGCCTCGAGGGCAAGAACTGAGTCACCGCCGCGCCCACGTCTGGGTCTGCAGCAGGAACTCCTCGCCGTTCTCCGAATCGAAGACGCGCGCCGTCACGATGTCCTTCGAGGTCAGGTCGATCTCGAGCCGGAACGGCCGGCCGGTCGGGTCGCGCGCATCGGCGAGCGAACCATGCATGCGCAGCACGTCGGGCGACGCATCGAGGGGAATCCCGGCGCAATCGACGGCCCACGTGCTGAGGTCGTCGCGCCACGACGCCGTGTAGAGCTGGCGGAGCGCGTCGAAGCCGAGGAGCTGCATCGCCTCCACGGGGCGCCCTTGCAGCTCGAAGCGGTACGCGAGCTGGATCCACCGGCCGCCGAGGATCGGACTCGCCTCCACCGTGCCGCTGCCCGTCTGCTCGGCGGACTTCGGTGGCGTGTTGCGCAGTTCGATCGTCCAGGTCCCGACGAGCCTGCCGAGCCGCCGGTGCGCATCGCTCACCGCAGCGACCCGATCGGCGCGCTGCAGCACTTCCGGTTGCCGCGCGGGATCCTGCGGCGCGAACTGCGCGAGCGAGAGAACGAGACACGACGGCGCCACGAACCGGAGCGGGTGCATCGCGCCATCGCATCCGGAGGGCCGTACCCGTGCAAGGCCGTCAGCCGCGCACGAGCTTCAGGAACTCGCTGCGCGTGCGTTCGTCGCGCCGGAACAGGCCGAGCAGACACGACGTGATCGTACGGCTGTTCTGCTTCTCGACCCCGCGCATCATCATGCACAGGTGCGATGCCTCGATGACGACGGCGACGCCGCGCGGCTGCAGCACTTCCTGGATCGCGTGGGCGACCTGCATCGTGAGACGCTCCTGCACCTGGAGCCGGCGCGCGTAGAGGTCGACGACGCGCGCGAGTTTCGACAGACCGACGATCTTCCCCGACGGGATGTAGGCGACGTGGGCCTTGCCGAAGAACGGCGCCAGATGGTGTTCGCAGAGCGAGTAGAGCTCGATGTCCTTCACCACCACCATCTCGTCGGTCTCCGCCTCGAACAGCGCGTCGCCGATCACCTTCTTCGGGTCCTTGTGATAGCCGTCGGTGTAGAAGCGGAAGGCCTTCTCGACGCGGCGCGGCGTGTCGCGCAACCCCTCGCGATGCGGCTCCGGATCGAGCGCGGAGAGGATCGTCTGCACGGCGGCCTGGAACGCAGGGTCCTGGCCGGGATCTGCTTTCGCGCGCTCGGTCATGCCGTCGTTCTAGCGCACGCCGCGCAGGGGCGGCAACCACGGTCTCAGCCGTGGCCGGTCTCGCGCAGCAGCTCTTCGACCGTCGTGGTGCCGTCGAACACCGCCTGCAGCCCGTTCTCGCGCAAAGTCACGAGCCCGGCCTCGACCGCCGCCGCCTGGAGCGTCGACGTGCTCGCACCGCCGAGGATCAGCTCGCGGATACGGTCGTCGACGTCGAGGATCTCCGTGATCGCCATCCGGCCGCGGTAGCCGGTGAAGTTGCACGTCTGGCAGCCCTTGCCCTGCGCAAAACGCTTGCCGACGACCTGCTCGTGCTGCAGTCCGAGGCGGCGCAGCACGTCGTCGGCCGGTTCGTAGAACGACTTGCAGTCGGCACACACGCGCCGGACGAGTCGCTGCGCGAGGATGCCCTGCACGGTCGCCGTGAGCAGGAACGGCTCGATGCCGATGTCGACGAGGCGCGTGACCGCGGACGCCGCGTCGTTCGTGTGCAGCGTCGAGAAGACGAGGTGGCCGGTGAGACTCGCTTCGATCGCGGTCTGCGCGGTTTCGCGGTCGCGGATCTCGCCGACGAGGATCACGTCGGGGTCCTGGCGCAGGATCGTGCGGAGCACTTTTGCGTACGTCACTTCGATCTCGTCGTTGACCGGCACCTGCACGATGCCTTCGAGGTCGTACTCGACCGGGTCCTCGACCGTGATGACCTTGGTGTCCTCCTTGTTCGCCTCGTTCAACATCGCGTAGAGAGTCGTCGTCTTGCCCGAGCCCGTGGGACCGGTGACGAGCACGATGCCGTGCGGCAGATCGGTGAACTTGCGCAGCCGCTCGCGCACTGCCGCCTGCAGGCCGAGGTTATCGAGGCTCAGCGAGACGACGGAACGATCGAGGATGCGCATGACCGTCGACTCGCCGAACATCGTCGGCAGCGTCGACACACGCAGGTCGACCGAACGCCCGCCGACCGTCAGCTCGATGCGGCCGTCCTGCGGCAGTCGCGTCTCCGCGATGTCGAGGTCGGACATGACCTTCACGCGGGCAATCAGCGCCTCGGCGAGGTGCGGCGGCGGGGCCTCGAGTTCGAACAACGAGCCGTCGACGCGGTAGCGGATCTTGAAGTCGGTCTCGAACGGCTCGAGGTGGATGTCGGACGCCTTGTCGCGGATCGCCTGGTAGAGGATGTAGTTGAGCAGCTTCACCACGGGCGCGGCCTTCGCCATCGCTGCCTTGTCCTCGAGATCGATCTTGCCGCCCTGCTGCTGCAGCTCCTGCACGAGCTGCTGCATGCGCTGCTTGCTCTCCTTCGCGTCGTCGCGGTAGTAGCGGTCGAGGCCCTGCTGGATCAGCGCACTGTCGGCGACCACCCCGACCACTTCGCAGCCCGTCGTGAAGCCGAGGTCGGCGAGGACCGCCGCGTTCGCCGGGTCGCCGATCGCGACCTTCAGGACCTTGCCCTGCAGCGCCACCGGCAGGATGCCGAAGGCCCGCGCCGTCGCGAGGTCGATCTTGGCGACCGCGTCCTGCAGAGGCGGTGTGGCCGCGAGGTCGTGGAAGTCGAGACCGGCCTGGCTCGCGAGGGCGCGCGCGACGTCCTTCGGTTCGATGCACTTCATCGCCACGAGGATCTCGCCGATGCGCCCGCCCTTGTCGCGCTGCACCTGCAGCGCCTCCTGGACCATGCCTTCGTGGATGAGCCCGAACTCCTTCAGGATCTGGCCGAGCAGTCGCCGGGGCGCCATCGGGTCACTCCGCGGCTCCGCCCATGCGGAGCGCCATCGCCTTGCGATCGAACGAACGCTCGAGCGCCTCTTCCTTCGAGATGCGGCCGGACCGCCACAGTTCGAGCAGTGAGTCGTCCATCAGGACCATGCCCTGGCGACGACTCGTCTGGATCACCGACGGGATCTTGAACGTCTCGCACTTGCGGATGTGGTTCTCGATCGCCGGGTTCGCGAGCATCACTTCGAACGCCGCCACGCGGCCGCCGCCGCTGGCGGGGATCAGGATCTGCGAGATGACCGCGACGAGCGACACGGCGAGCTGCGAACGGATCTGCTCCTGCTGCTCGCGCGGATACTGGTCGATGATGCGATCGACGGTGCGCGCGGCGCCCGTCGTGTGCAGCGTGCCGAACACGAGGTGGCCCGTCTCGGCCGCGGTGATCGCCGCCGAAGTCGTCTCGAGGTCGCGCATCTCGCCCAGCAGGATCACGTCGGGATCCTGGCGCAACGCGCGCCGCATCGCCTCGCCGAACGCGGGCACGTCGCTGCCGACCTCCCGCTGCGTGACCTGGGACTTCTTGTGCGTGTGGTAGTACTCGACCGGATCCTCGATCGTGATGATGTGCACGTCGCGGTTGCGGTTGATCCAGTCGATCATCGTCGCGAGCGTCGTCGTCTTGCCCGAGCCGGTCGGCCCGGTGACGAGCACGAGTCCGCGGTGCAGGCTCAGCAGGTCGTGCACCGAATCGGGCAATCCGATCTGCTCGAACGTCAGGAGCTTCTGCGGGATCTGGCGCATCACGATGCCGCGCGAGCCCTTCTGCGTGAGCACGCTGACGCGGAAGCGGCACTTGTCGCCGAACGCGTAGCCGAAGTCCGTCGTGCCACCGCGCTGCAGCTCGTCCCAGTTGCGCGCAGGCGTGATCGCCTTCGCCATCGCCTCGGTGTCGGCGGGCTGGAGCACGGTGTCGCCGATCTCGACGAGGCCGCCGCCGATGCGGATGACCGGCCGCCGGCCGACCGAGAGGTGCAGGTCGGACGCGCCGCGCGAGTGAGCCGCGTCCATCAGGGTGACGATGTCCATGCCGTGAGTCTCGGATTCGTTCGGGGTTCGGGTCACACCGCCGCGACGACGCGCAGCAGTTCGGGGATCGTGGTGTGGCCGGCGAGCACCTTGCGCACACCGTCCTGCAGCAGCGTCGACATGCCGCCCGACTGCCAGGCGTATTCGCGCAGACGCACCATCGGTTCGCTGCGGAACGTCATCTCGCGCAGCGTCGTGTCCATCTGCAGCAGCTCGTAGATGCCGAGCCGGCCGCGGTAGCCGGAGTGGTCGCAGGCTTCGCAGCCCTCGGCGCGCCAGAACTGCGTCCCGCGCACGCTGCCCGGATCGACGCCGATGCTGCGCAGTTCGGTGTCCGACGGCTCGTAGGGCTGCCGGCACTTCTTGCACACGACGCGCAGCAGGCGCTGGGCGAGCACCGCCTGCACCGACGCGGCGACGAGGAACGGTTTGACGCCCATGTCGACGAGGCGCGTGATCGCCGACGCCGAGTCGTTGGTGTGCAGCGTCGAGAACACGAGGTGGCCCGTGAGCGCTGCCTGCACCGCGATCTCGGCCGTCTCCTTGTCGCGGATCTCGCCGACGAGGATGACGTTCGGCGCCTGGCGCAGCATCGCGCGGAGGATGCGGGCGAACGACAGGCCGATGCGCGACTTCACCTGGCACTGGTTGATCCCACGGATGTTGAACTCGACGGGGTCCTCGGCCGTGATGATCTTGACGTCGCTGCGGTTCAGCTGCTGCAGCGCGGCATAGAGCGTCGTCGTCTTGCCGGAGCCGGTCGGGCCGGTGACCAGCACGATGCCGTTCGGCCGCGCGATCAACGACTGGAAGCGTTCGCGGTCGTGCCCTTCGAAGCCGAGGCCTTCGAGGCTCATGAGGCCGCGCTCCTTGTCGAGCAGACGCATGACGATCGTCTCGCCGTGGCTCGACGGGAGCACCGACGTGCGGATGTCGATGTCGCGCCCGGACCCGCCGCCCGTCGCCCGGAACGAGATGCGGCCGTCCTGGGGCTTGCGTTTCTCGGCGATGTCGAGGCCCGCCATGATCTTGAGCCGCGACGTCATCGGCGCGAGCAGGGTGATCTCGAGCGACGCCACTTCCTTCAGCACGCCGTCGATGCGGTAGCGGATCCGCAGCCGCTGCTGGAACGGCTCGACGTGGATGTCGCTGGCGCGCTGCTGCAGCGCCTCCTCGATCGTCTTCGTGACGAGGCGGATGATCGGTGCGTCCTCGCCTTCCGCAGCAGCGCCGGCACCGCCCTTCGCCGCGGGCTCGGCCCCACCGCCGCCGAGGTGCTTGCGCAGGGCCTGCTTCAGCGCCTGCGGCGGCATCAGCGCGCACTGCACCTGGCAACCGGCGAGGAACGCGAGGTTGTCGGCGACGAAGGTCTTCCACGGGTCGTCGATCGCGACCCACAGCACGTTGTCCTTCAGCAGCACGGGCAGCGTTTCGTTCTGCTCGCACTGCTCCTTCGGCACCTTCTTCAGGGCCTCGGGCTGCGGCGTGAACTTCGCGGGATCGACGAACTTGAGGCCGAACGCCTTCGCCAGCGCGCGCCACACGGTGGTCTCGTCGGCGAGGTTCAGCGCGACGATCGTGCGCTCGAGCGGCGTGCCGCGCGACGCCGACGCCGCGTCGGCCTTGGCGAGACGTTCGGCGTCCAGGACGTTCGCCTCGACCAGGAGGCGCCGGAAGGCTTCGGAACTCAACGGCGTTGCGTGCGGGGGAAAGGGGCGGCGGCAGTGTGCAAGATCCCGCGGACCGAAGGAAGGCCCTGTCTCGGAGACGATCGTCGTCGTCGCACTGTCCCGGCGGCGCACCCAGCCGTAACGTGCCGCCCCCCATGAAACCCGCGATCGCGAACGGTCACGTCGTGACCATCCACTACCGGCTGACCCTCGACGACGGCTCGATCGCCGACGAGTCGTTCGGCGGCGACCCCCTCGTCTATCTGCACGGCTCGCACAACATCGTGCCGGGGCTCGAACGTCAGCTCGCGGGCAAGAACGTCGGCGACTCGTGCGAGTGCGTCGTGCCTCCCGAGGAGGGCTACGGCAACTACGACCCGGCCGCGGACCAGACGGTGCCGAAGACGGCGTTCCCGCCGAACGTCGAACTGAAGGCCGGCATGTCGTTCCAGACTCGCGCGCGCAACGGGCAAGCGATGCCCGTGTGGATCCGTTCCGTGAAGGGCGACGACGTCGTCGTCACCGCGAACCACCCGCTCGCGGGGCAGACCCTCACGTTCAAGGTCGAGGTCGTCGACGTGCGGCGCGCGACGGCGGAAGAGAAGAAGCACGGCCACGCGCACGGCCCCGGCGGCCACCACCACCACTGACCGTCGTCACCGCCGGACGCGGCGCACGATCGGCGCCTCGAACCAGCGGTAGCTCGCCTCCGACAGCACGAGAGTGATCGCGAGCCCCGCCGCGGCGCGCAGCCACGGCGCCGCGTCCCACTGCAGCAGGCAGAGCAGGACGGGCAGGTGCCACAGGTAGATGCCGTAGCTGATCGTGCCGGCGTGCGCGAGCGGCGCGAGCCACCGGGGGAACGAGCGGACGCCGAGCACGACGCACAGGAGCGCCGCGAACGCGCAGGCGAGGCCGGTTCGCACCAGAACGACGCACCAGGGCGACTGCCAGTAGGCGGGACCGGCGGCCTCCATGACGGACACGAGCCCGTGCACGCCGAGCAGTCCCGCGACCGCGAGCGCCGTCCGCGCGGCGAAGGACCACGACGCCGGCGTAAAGCGCCCGCGATGCACCACGACCGCCATCAGGAGGCCGAGCCAGAAGCCGTCGAGCATGCCGAACAACTGCGTCACCATGTGCGCGTGACGTTCGGGCGGCAGGCAGAAGAACACGAACGAGCGCCACGCGATCACCGCAGCGAACACCGCGAGCGTCCATCGGACTGCGTGCCGCTCCAGGTCGGCGAATCGCAGCATCGTCCAGCCGAAGACGTACAACGCGCCTTCGAGGGTGAGCGTCCACGTGACCGCATTGATGCTGATCCACGTGGACGGGAAGAACCCGTGCGTCATCGTGACGTGCGTCAGGACCTGGAACCACGCACCGCCTTCACGCAGCGGTGCGGTGCCGAACGGAGCGACGAAGACGTAGAACACCGACGCGAGCCAGAAGAGCGGGAAGATGCGCGCGGCGCGGCGGCGCCAGTACTCGCGGTCCGCGTCGGGCCGGCCGGAGGCTCGGAGGGCGAGCAACGACGACGTCGTCACGAAGCCGCTGATGACGAGGAACAGGTCGACGCCGATGAGCCCCTTGTGCAGGAAGAGGAGCGGCCCGCGCGGGAAGTCCGGCCACTGCTGGATCGCGTGGTAGACGAAGACGGTCAGCGCCGCGACCCCGCGCAGCGCCTCGAGCGCCTCGTTCTTCGGCGCGCCGACCTCCGCCTTCGACTGCATGCGGCGAGGCGTCAGGACGGGCGCCGGCCGGCGTGCACGTCGATCCCCGTCGCCTGGAACGTGTCCTCCATGTGGTCGAGGATCGAACGCACCCAGTTCCGCTTCTCGGGGTACGAGCCCGGGTAGAAGGAGCGCTTGAACCCGTAGATCAGCACGTCCTTCAGCCCGCGCGCGTCGAGGCCGAACGCACCCACCGCCTTGTCGACCTCGTCGGTCATCGTCGTGCGCGAGACCAGCCGGTTGTCGGTGCACAGCGTCACGCTGCAGCGCGCCTCACGCATCTTGCGGAACGGGTGCTTCGACAGATCGTCGCGCAGTTCGGGGATCGTCTGCTGGTTGCTGGTGAGACAGACCTCCAGCGTGATGCGGCGTTCGGCGACGAAGCGGACCAGCTTCTCGATGTAGCGCCGCTTGTTCACGATCGACTTGTCGCGGATGTGCTTCAGGCTGAACAGCCAGGTGCCGTGCCCGATGCGGTCGGCATGGCAGTCGGTGATCGCCTGGAAGATCGACTCCGGCCCGTAGTCCTCACCGGCATGCACCGTCTTGCCGAGGAAGTGCTCGTGCGCGAGCTGGTAGGCCGCCTGGTGGTCCTTCGCGGGGAAGCCGCGCTCCTGGCCCGCGAGGTCGAACCCGACCACGGGCAGGCCGTCCTCCTCCGCGGCGACGACCGCGGCCCGCGCGAGTTCCAGCGACGCGAGCGAGTAGATCTCGGCGGCCGGCGCGGTCGGCAGCGCATCGAAGTACGCCCGGTAGTGTTCGCTGAACTGCGGCAGGAAGAACCGCAGCGCGCAGACGATCACGCCGGCGGCGAACGCCGGGACCTGGCCGGAGCGCACGTCGGCCGCGCCATTGATCTCCTTCTGCGCGCGCGTGATGCCGCGGCACACCGCCTTCAGCACGTCGCGGACGCCGAAGTCTCCGCGAACGTGCAGCTGCGGCGCGAACCGGATCTCCGCGTAGAAGACGTTCTCCTTCCGACAGTCGAGGCACAGCTCGTAGGCCGCGCGTTCGAGGGCCTCGGCGTCCTGCAGGCACGCGACGGTGAACTCGAAGCCCTTCAGGTACTCGGGCAGGTTCTTGTAGGCGCGCTTGAAGACCAGTTCGAGCAGGCCGTCCGGTGTGGCACTCGGCAGCGTGACCTTGCGCGTCCGAGCGAGGTCGATCAGCGTGTCGAGACGCAGACTGCCGTCGAGGTGCAGGTGCAGATCCGACTTCGGCAACCGCGCGATCAGCTCACGCGACAGCACCGGTTTCTTCATGGACCGATCATGGAGGCCCGATCGCGGTGCAGCAAGACAACAGCGGATGGTAGGCTCCGCGCGGTGCACGACCGCTGGCATCTCGCGACCGACGACGAACGGGAACGCAGCGCCTTCGCGTCGCTCGACGCCGTGCTGCGACTGCCGGCCGAACCGGCGGGACCGCCGAACCGCCTGCGCCACGTCCGCTGCCTCCGGACCGCGACGGGAACGTACTTCCTGAAGACGTTCGTGCGCACGCAGTGGAAGAACCGGATCCGCTTCGGGCTCACCGCACCGCGCGCGCGCGACGACGGGGAACGCGAGTTCGCGGTCGCGACGGCGCTGCGCGCGGCCGGCTTCGCGGCGCCGCGCCCGATCGCGCGCGGCCGCCGCGGGTCGGCGTCGTTCTTCCTCTGCGCAGAACTGGTGGGGCGCTCGTGCCACGATCTCGCCGCGCACGGTGCCGCCGACGCCGATCTGCGCCGCGCGGTGGCGGAACACTGCGGCGCCTTGCTCGCAGCGGGCTTCCGGCTCCCCGACCTGTCGGCCGACCACGTGTTCGTGCACGGCCCGGCCGGGGAACGGAGCCTCGCGGTACTCGATCTGCACAACGGATCGCTCGGAGACGCGGGCCCGGTGCCGACGAAGCTGGCCGTGCGCGTACTGCGCCGGTTCGCCCGCTCGGCGCGCGACCTGCCGATCACCGCGGTGCAGGCCTTCGTGTTCGCCGCGCGACTGCTGCGCGCCGCCGGCCGCCGCGGCGACACCGCGCGCGCCGTGCTCGCGCGCCTGCCGGCCTTCGAGACCGCGGCGCGCTACGACGTCGCGGGCAAGAACGTGGCGTACGCGGAGCGCAATCCGCGGCGCGTCGCCCGCGAGCGCAAACTGCTCCTCCGGGTGTGGCCCGGCCGCACCGGCGAATCGGTGCTCGACCTGCCGTGCGGGGCCGGGCGCCTCCGGCCGCTGCTGCAGGAACGCGGTCACCGCGTCGTGCAGGGCGACCACTCGTTCGCGATGCTGCGGCTTGCCGCGGCACCCGACACGCCGGCAGTCCGTGCCGACGCGCTCGCGCTGCCGTTCGCGAATCGCTGCGTCGATGGCGTCGTGACCTTCCGCTTCCTCCACCACCTGACGGCCGATGCGCGCGCGCGCGCGATCGCCGAGGCCTGCCGCATCGCGCGCCGATTCGTAGTCGTGAGCTTCTTCCATCCGTGCAGCTTCCACCACCTGCGCCGTCGGTTCGCCTCGCTCAGCCGCGCGCCGACGCGACACGCCGTCGGCCTTCGCACGATCGCGCGGGACTTCGCGGCGCACGGCTTCGTGCTGCACACGAAGGCCGCCGAACTGCCGTTCGCCCGCGATCTCTGGGTCGCGAGCTTCGTCCGCCGCGGAGGCGAGGCGACGGTGCCGTCGTGAACGACGTGCTCGACGTCGCGATCTCGCTGCTGTGCGGCACGACCGGCGGCCCCGCCACCTACGGCCGACGCCTCGCCGCCGCGCTCGGGCGTCGGTCGGACGTGCGCACGACGGTGCTGACGGACCGACCCGAACTCGTCGACGCCCCCGGTGTCGCGACCATGGATGTGCCCATGCGGGGCGGACTCGACCGCCTGCGCTGGCAGCACCTCGCATTGCCGCGTGCGATGCGCTCCGTGCGGCCATCGGTCTACCACGACACGAAGAACGCGCTGCCGTTCGGCCTCCGCATCCCCGCCGTCGTCACCGTGCACGACCTCGCGTACCACACGGTGCCGGCGACGTTCGGGTTCGCGTCGCGCACCTTCCTGCGGGCCGCGACCGCCCATGCGGTGAAGCGCGCCCGGGCGATCGTCGTGCCGTCGGAGGCGACGGCGCGCGACCTGCGCTCGATCCATCCGCACTGCGCCGAACGCATTCACGTCGTGCCGCACGGCATCGACCCCGCGCGCGATGTGCCGGCCGACCGGCGGGACGAAGTGCGGCGCCGCCTCGTCCTGCCGCAGCGGTTCGTGCTGCACACCGGCACGATCCAGGCGCGCAAGAACGTCGACCTGGTGATCGCCGGCGTGCGCGAGGTCCGTCGGCGCGGCCTGCCGCACCGCGCCGTCGTGGTGGGTCGCCGCGGCTGGCTGGCCGACGCGGCGATGCGCGAGATCGAACGCGACGACACCGCGCTGTGGATCCCCCACGCCAACGACGACGACCTCGCCGCGATCTACGCGATGGCGGACGCGTTCGTGTCGCCCTCCGCGTACGAGGGTTTCGGATTCGCCGTCGCCGACGCGCTGGCGGCCGGCGTGCCGACGATCGTCGCGAACAACAGTTCGTTGCCCGAACTGTGCGGCGACGGGGCGATATTGCTGCCGTCGCTCGACGCCCAGGCGGTCGCGGCCGCACTGGAGAAGGTCCTGCTCGACGACGCGGTCGGCGCCCGCTTGCGCCGCGCCGGGCCCGCACGCGCAGCGCAGTTCACGTGGGAGAAGGCCGCCGCAGGCCACGTGCTCGCGTACTACGACGCCGTTGCTGGCGGCCTTCCGCGCACGACACCGAACGCGTAGACGAGCGCGACGACGAAGCCGACCACGACCGCCATGCGACCGGCGGGCGTGGTCCCGCCCGGATCGGTGGCGCTGGCGGCCTTCGCAGCGAGGCCGAGTGTGTGCGCGAGCGCTCCCCCGGCGGCGAGGCCGGCCACGCCGACCGCGGCGTCGGCGTTGCCTTCGCCGGCCATCACGAGTTGCCGAACCGGACAGCCGCCGGCGAGCACACCCCCGAGACCGGCGAGACCGATGCCGAGCATGTTCCAGAGCCAGTCCCCGTGCGCGATCGGCCGCGCGCCGAACGACGGACCGCCGGGAAATGCGGTCAGCGCGGCGTAACCTGCGACGATCGCCGCGGCCCCGAGCAGCATCCACCGCGGGCCGCGGAACACCTGCCGCGCGGCGCTGATCGCGCAGAACCCCGTCGCCGACAACAGCGCCCCGACGCCGAGCGAGATCGCGAGTGCGGCCAGCCACGGCGCGTGCGCCGGACCGCTGCCGTCGCCGGGGCCCGGGCCGGCGAGTCGGCCGACGCCGAAGAGAACGACGGCGCCGATCGCAGTGCCGGGCCCGAGCAGCCCAACGGCGAACGGCGCGGGCGACGTCTTGCCGATCGAGTAGCCGCGCCGTTCGAAGAGCATCCCGATGCCGACTCCTCCGACGAAACCCGGCAGCGCGAGCCATGCCGTGGGATCACCGCCGCCGAGCCGCTGCAGCAGGCGGAACGGGCAGCCGAGGAACACCATCGCGCCGATCGCGACGAACACGCAGAGCATGAAGCGCGCCGCCGCGTAGCCGCCCGCACGGCCGATGCCGCGCCGCGTCACGAGCGAGAACAGGAACGCACCGAGCACCACGCCGGCGACTTCCGGGCGGAACACCGTCGGCCCCTGGTGCAGACCGAGCGATCCCGCGACGTCGCGGACGAAGCACGCGCCACACAGGCCCATGTTGCCCGGATTGCCGAGCATCACGAGCGAGGCGGCGGCGAGGCCGATGATGAACGCGAAGGCGAGACCGATGCCTCGCGTCCGCCCGGCGGCGTCACCACGCAGCATGCGCGGATCCTCGCATCAGACGTCGCGGTAGGTCCACGTCTTCGCCGTGGTGGCCGCCTTGCCGTCGGCCTCCGCGTACGGATTCAGCAGGTAGTTCAGGGGCTCGCCCTGTTGCCTTGGTTCGAGCACGAGATCGCGACCGACCGACATCGTGACACGATTGCTGGTGTGTCCGCCGAAGAAGTAGTTCGCTCGTTCGGGGAAGCGCCCAGCCTCCGACGCGTCGACCGGCACCCAGGTCTTGCCCGGTACGCGGAAGAACGACCAGCAGTGGTAGCCGCCCGGCGCCTCCTGCTTGCCGCGTTCGTACGGCAGGTAGAGGCCGATCTCGAAGCCCGCCGGAATGCCACTCGCTCGCGCGAGCGACATGAAGAGCGCGTGGAAGTCGGTGCAGTTGCCCTTGCCGACCTCACAGGCGTGAACGGTGTCGCCGCGGCCCCAGCCGGTCCCGGACTTGTCGTACTTCATCTTCGCGAGCACGTAGTCGTAGATCGCACGCGCCTTCTCCAGCGTCGTCGTCTTGCCCGCGGTAACCTCGGCGGCGATCCTGCGAATGCGGTCGTCGACGATCGTCAGCTTGTCGTCGCCCGTGAACGCAGCCGGCACGGCCTCGGCCTCGCTGCCGTCGGTCGCGACTGCGGCGAGGTCGGTGATCTGCTCGCGCCTCGTGCAGGTGAACGAGAACTTGCGTTCGACGGTCGGCGACGGGTCGTCGATCTCCCAGTACGCGAGCCGGTTGCCGAAACGTGACTCGGTCGTGATCCGCGGCGGCTCACCCTCGAACCTCAGGTCCGAGATCGTCTGCACCGGCGTGTCCTGCGGGACCGGCGCCCAGAGCCGCAGCCTCTTCGTGCCCGCGGGCACGTCCTTCACTTGCGCCGTGTATTCGATCGCGAACGACCGCGAATCGCCGGGCTTGAGGTACGCCATGTCCGCCGGCATTCCCGCCCGGCCGGAGTGCGACGCGCACCCAGCGCCGATGGCGCAGAGAAGCAGCAGGACGAGATTCGGGGGTAGAGAACGAACCGTCGGGACAATCGTCGCTCGCATGATCCTTCACCTGACGAAACAAGACACGAGAACGGAATGCGTCGTGGCCCCCTGGCGGCAACCCGGCGCACAGACCTGTGCACGCGAGGCAGCGTCAAGTGAACGGCAGGTCGAACACCATGCGCGGCGGGCAGGCTAGGCCCGCTGCGGACGGGATGTCAATCATCGAGCATGGATCCAGGCACCGCGGGGGCGTGCACGACGCCGACCCAGGGGTGCGGCAAGAGCCAGATCAGGCCTTCTTGCCCTTGCGCAGCATGTCGAGCACGCCGCGATCGCCGCCCTTCGGCGCCTCGTCGAATCCGCCGAGCACACGGTCGAGGGCCGATGACGCAGCCGGCACTTCTTCCTCTTCGTCGCCGAGCACGGCCTCGATCGCGTTGCGCCGCTGCTCGGCGTCGTCGTTCGCGTCGAGCGCAGCGAACGCTTCCTGCATCGACTCCTCGATGCTCAGCGTGAGCCCGGAAAGCGTCTGTTCGCCGCCGGCGGCGGCGAGCACCCCGTCGCGGCTCAGTTTGATGAGCATCTGGTAGACGTCGTAGAGCGGCAGACCGAGCACCGAGACGAGCGAGCGCGGCGACGTGTCGCCGTTGATCTGCGACAAGAGCTTGATCTCGAGCACGGAGAGCGCGACGTCGCCCATGCGCACGAACATGTCGGACTTCGGCTCGATCGCGGCGTCGGGGTTCGGGAACACCTGCAGCATCTGCTTCCAGTCGTCGAGCAGCTTGCTGCCCTCGAGGAGCAACGACGTGACGCCGAGGCGCAGGTCGTACTGCTCCGCGTAGGCCGGCAGCGCCTGCAGCTTGCGGTAGTAGAAGAGGTATGGCTCCTGCTCGCGCATGAAGTCGAACAGGACCTCCTTGCCGAACAGCCGCATGACTTCGCGCAGCTCGTCGCGACGGAACACACCCTTCTCGTGCAGCGCGAGCAGGATCGGCACGCCCTCCTTCGCGCGGCGGCCCTGCGCCTCGGTCACCGCGGCTTCCGGGATCTCGCGGTGCCGCATGGAGTCGCCCGGCATCACACGACGGATCATGTGGTGCGGGTCGAGGAAGAAGATGCGGCCGTCCTTGAGATAGATGTCGAGCCGGTTGTCGCCCTTCTCGAGACTGAGGCAACCGACGTGCTTGCCGGCCGACAGCATCTGCAGCACTTCTTCGACGGAGATGAAGTCGGTACGACCCGCGAGGTTGAAGTCCTTCGTGCCGGAGTCGGACCGGATCAGCGCCTGGTCGAACGCCTTCGCGAACTCGGACAGCGTGGTGACGGCGAACAGGACGCCCATCACCCACTCCGCCGCGCGCATCGAGGTGACCTCGTCCTCGCTCTTCAAGAAGAGGTGCATTCCGCGCCGCAAGCGCGTGAAGAGCAGCTCGCCGAGGAAGTCGCGTGTGTCGGTCTTCGTGCCCTCCATCCGCAGCTTTCGTTCGACGAGTTCGCGAACGCGCGCGAGCAGGTGGACGAACTCGTCCTCGTAGCGCTCGGGATCCTTCGCGACGAGCGCGTCGATGAACTCGCAGATGCCGGCCTTCAGGTCGGTGTTCGACGGCTCTTGTGGCTTCCCGGGCTCGGGCATCGTCAGGGCTTCTCGACCATGTCGGGCGCCATTCTTGACGCGGAGGAGCCATCGCCCTGACCCACCGCTGGCATCGGCGCCACGCCGATGGGACGCTGTCGAGTCCCACGACACCTGCTCGGCGCGCGGGCACCGCCCTGTAGCCGACGACCCCGCCGCGACGAAACATCCCCGCCGTGACCCAGACCCCGACCGAGAGCCATCGCGCCGCCGCACTCGAGGTGCTGCGGGATCTGAACCTGCGCGAAGTACCGAACCATCGGCACCTCGTGTCGGGCCATCGTTCGTCACTGCCGATCGTCGCGGACGGCGACGGCGGTCGAACGTTCCTGCTGAAGTACTACCTGCCCCTCGCGCCGGACACCGTGCTGCCCGCGGGCGTGCGACCCGACGACTACGCGCGGCGCGAGATCGGTTTCTACCGGCTTCTCGACACGATCGACCCCGAGCGCCGCGAGTTCCCTGCGCCGCGCACGATCGTCGTCGGCCCCGGCGATCCGCCGCGTTGGCTGCTGCTCGAGTGGCTGCCGGGCGCGGTCGGCCCGACCGAAGAGGTGATCGGGCAGGACCACGTCTTCGAACTCATGCGGCGGCTGGCCGCCATCCCGACGGAACGCCTGCTCGGCCGCCGCGGCTTCCCCCTCGAGCACTGGGATCCCGTCGGCTACCTCGATCGCATCCGCCACATGTACGACGCCGTGCTGTTCGTGCTCGGCGAAGCGCGGTGGCGGCACGTGCAGCGCTTCTTCGCCGAAGCGGTGCGATGGACCGACGGCCGCAAGCAGGTCCTCGTGCACGGCGACTTCACGGAGTCGAACATCGTCGTGACCGACGAGGGATCGCCGTTCCTCGTCGACTTCGAGTGCATCGGTCTCGGCAATCGCGACCACGACTTCGCGTGGTTCTGGATCCACAGCACGCGGCACCACGAGTGGAAGCGTCAGTTGCTCGCGCGCTGGTTCGGGGAACTGGTCGGCGGCGACCGCATCCGCTCCGAGTGGGGAATCCGCAGCACGCTCGCCTACCTCGCCATCCGCCGGCTGCGTTGGGGCTACCTGATGCACGGGGACGAAGATCCGCGGCAGAGCCCGAACCTGGCTCTGCTCGACGCGGCGCTCGAAGGCGGTCGCGAACTCTTCCCCGTCTGATCCGGAATCCGGGGCCGCCGCGCCGGGACGGCAGTCCGGTGCCGCAACCTTGCGGCACGAACCCGCGGGTGGTCCGGAGACCCGGGCCGACAACCGTCGCCGCCAGCGCGAGTTACGCACTTCGTCCCCGACGGAGGTGGCCGCGGCACGGTCGTTGGAATGCCCGACCATGGACGTGCTCGACCGCGACTTCGCCGACCCTGCCTGTTCCGACGAAGACCTGGTCGCGCAGCTGTGCGGCGGCGACACCAACACGGCACTGACCCGCCTCGAGCAGCGCTACGGCAAACGGATCTACCACTTCGTCGACGGCATGGTCCGCGACTGCCACCTCGCGCAGGACGTCACGCAGGAGGTGTTCGAGAAGGTCCTGCGCAAGCACGACCACTACCGGCCCGGCACCAACTTCCGCGCGTGGCTGTTCGAGATCGCGCGCAACCAGGCGCTCACGGCACTGCGAACTCGCCAGCGCCTTCCGCGTCCCGTCAGCAGCCTGCCGCACACGGAGGAACTCGACCTGCTCGAGGCCCTGCCCGCAGCGGGCCTGAACCGCGACCTCGAGGAAGCGGAGTTCATGACGGCGTTCCGCGCGGCGGTCGACGACCTGCCAGAGCACTACCGCACCGTCTTCGAGCTCTGCGTGCAGCAGGGCCAGCCGTACCAGGACGCCGGCCGCACACTCGGTCTGCCGACCGGTACCGTCGCGATCCGCATCATGCGCGCGCGAAAGCGCCTCTACGGCGCGCTCCAAGGCCACCTCGGCCGCCTGCGGCGCCCGCCGGCGTGCTTCCAGTGACCCGCGCCGGCATCACGCGATCGTGATGCCCATCGCCGCGAAGGCCTCGTCGACGAGCCGTTCCCAACCGCGGTTGGCGGCGGGACTCGCCGGACTCGGATGCGGGATGCGACCGATGCGAACGCCCGCGCCGAGCGACGGCGAAGCGGCGAGCGCGGAACGGATGCGCTGCTCGGCGAACGCGCCGACGCCAACCACCCACGACGGGCGCTGGATCTCCGCCACGGTGCGCAGCAGTCGATCGCAGATGCGAAACAGCGGCTCGGTGTCGCCCTTCGGGAGCTTGTCGGGCGTGAGGTTGGCGCCCGAGTCGCCGACGAAGGCGAGCGGGCAGTAGTTGTGTACGAAGAAGCGGCGGGCGAAGCGCATCGGCGTGA
The DNA here is from genome assembly GCA_016794565.1 of Planctomycetota bacterium. Lineage (GTDB taxonomy): Bacteria > Planctomycetota > UBA1135 > UBA1135 > UBA2386 > JAEUHQ01. Next base: position 26,073 of record JAEUHQ010000104.1, read on the forward strand.
CGAACCGCGACGCGGCCCAGCCCCACAGTCGCCGTCCGCTCACTTCGGAACGTGGACACGACAAGCCGAGAACGGGGCGCTTCTCGTGCTCGTGCGGCGGCCGCTGCACGACGCCGCGGAGCCCGAGCCAGCTGCGGACCGCTTCCACCTCGCCGAACGGAACACCGGTCTGCACCATGCCGAACGGGCCGGGGTTCATGCCGACGAGCAGCACTTCCTTCGGCCCGCGCCCGAAACGTTCGAGCCACTGTCGATGCAGGTCCCAGGCATAGTCGAGCGGGTCGTAGACACACGCGACGGGTGGACCGAACCGGAGGGCTTGCAGCTCCTTCACCGCGTTCAGCGTCGCGCGCACGAGGGACATGAGCGCCTGTCTAGCAGTGGCTCCGCGCCCGGGCAATGCGTTGGCCGCCCGGTCAGACGTCGCGGAACCCGAGAGCGACCAGCACGCACGGTCCGTCGGCGACGACGGAGATGCCGGCCTTCCGGGCCGTGGCGATCGCGCCGGCTTCTTCGGCACCCGGCTGGAACCACATGTGCTTCACTCCGGCGGCGATCGCGTCGGCGACGATCTGCGCCGCGGCCGCGGGCGGCGCCACGACGGAAACGGCCCGTGCGGGTCCCGGGATCGCCTTCAGCGACGCATGGCACGGGACCCCCTCGACCTCGGTGAGCTTCGGATGCACACCGACGACGGGGAACCCGTGCTGCTGGTAGCAGCGCAGCACCTTGTTGCCGTACTTCGCGCGGTCCTGCGACGCGCCGACGACCGCGAAGCTCTTCGTCGCGAGGAACCGTTCGATCTCCGGTGGCTTCATGGCGGAGAAACTAGCGCAGCGGACCGCGGCGATCCGGGCCGGAAAGAGAATCCTCCCGAACGCGTCAGCGCCAGTCTTCGCGCTTGCCGAGCGTGCGCGGCCGCTCCTCGGCGTTCGCGACCGACCACCCGGTCCAGAACGCGAGGCGCGCGATGCGCTCCATCTTGTCGCCGTCGAGCTTGTCGGCGTGGTCGGTCACCTGATGGTAGTCCTCGTGCTCCCCGTTGCAGAAGAAGACCACGGGGATGCCCTTCTTCGCGAAGTTGTAGTGATCGCTCCGGGTGTAGTACTTGTCCCCCGACGTGAACGTCATGCCGAGGCGCTCGGCGAATCCGGCCGCGTCGCGCACGATGGTCGAGAACGACGCGTGGCGATTGCTCGGGGTCACTGTGACCTCCATCTCCGCCGACTCCGGTCCGCTGCGGCCGATCATGTCCGTGTTGACGTCGGCGACGATCGCTTCGGCGTCCCAGGTCGGATGATCGGCGAACCAGTGCGAGCCCCAGAGGCCGAGCTCCTCGCCCGACACCGACAGGAAGATCACGCTGCGGCGAGATTTCTCCTTCGACTTCGCGAACGCCGCCGCGATCGCCATCAGACCAGCGGAGCCGGACGCGTTGTCGTCGGCGCCGTTGAAGACCTCGCCGTCCATGCGGCGCCCGACGTGGTCCATGTGCGCGGAGTACACGACCGCCTCCGCGGCCAGCTTCGGGTCGCTGCCGCGCAGGACGGCGACCACGTTGCACGCGGTCGCCTGGTCGTCGAGCCGCACGGTGAGCTGCAGCAGCGCCGGCACGTCGGCCTTCGCCTTCGGCGCCTCGCCCTCACCGGAGAGATGCTCGCCGAGTCCGTCGGCGTCGACACCGAGCTCGGCGAGCACGCTCTTGCTCGCGCCAAGCGACAACACGAGCGACGGGATCCCGCCGGCATCGCCGAACATCCCCGACACCGCCCCCATGCCCGGATCGGCGCCCTCGAAGCGCGCGACGAGCGAGTCCTTGCCGGGCGACAAGGCGAGGTAGTTCAGCACGTCGGTGAGGCCCGCCGGATCGGCGATCTGCAGGAACAGCACGGCTTTCGCACCCTTCTTCCCGAGCGCAGTCGTGGTGCGCCCGAGCTGACTGAACGTGCCGAGCGCGGCGCCGAACTTCTGTTCGACGGACATCTTCTTCCCCACCCGGCCGCGCAGCGGCTTCAGCACGACGACGGCGATCTGGCCCTCCAGACTGTCGTCTGCCTTCACGTCCGCCGAGTCGCCGCGCGTCCGCCCGAGGCCGCAGTAGCGCATCGTGCCGTCGATCTTCACCTCGGTCGGGCGGCCGCCGAGGATCGCGAACCCTTCGCGCAGTTCGACCTTGCCGCACCGAAGCTTCGTCGTGTCGGCGACCGTCGTGCGGGAGATGCCGTAGCGCTGGAAGAACGTGCGCTTGCCGTCGACCTCGTCGCCGAGCGGCTCGAGGCCTGCCTTCTCGAAGTGCGCCGCGATCCACTTCGCGGTCTCCTCCTGGCCCGGCGATCCGGTGAGGCGCCCGCCGCGCGCGTCGTCCGCCATCCACGTGGCGAACGCGAGCAGATCCTTCTTCACGATGGTCTCCATCGCGGCCGGCGGCTTCTCCGCCGGTGCGCCCGACTTCGGCGGCGCGTCGGGTGCCTGGGCGTGGAGCAGAACGGACAGGAAGAGCGGCGGGATCGTTCTCAGCATGCGCGGGTCACCGGCTTGGATCGTGGCAGGGCTCCGGCATGATTGCCAGACGTGCGGGCCGCTGTGGCCAGCGACTCGCGCTCGTTGTCGCCGCGCACGAACATGCCGCAGCCGACGCCGCCCGCACCCGAACCCGTCGCCGCCGACCGCGCCGTGCGCCGCCGCCGCCATCGCCTCGGTGCCATGGTGGCCGCATTCGCGGCGATCTTCCTGCTGCGATGCGCCGCTGCGCCGGACGCAACCGTTCCCGAGCGGTCGATCGTCGCGTGCGGCCGCGCGCTGGACATCGGCACCCGCGTCGTGTCGTGGCTCGAAGCGGACGGCTACGACGCGTACCGGCGCGGCAGGCACTTCACGGCGGACGAAGTGCCCGACGGCAAGCTGCGGTACGAGCCCGTGCGCGGCGGTTTGCCCGATGCGATCGCGGCGCGGGCGCGCGAACGCGGGCTGTCGCTGGCGGACCTGCAAAGGGCCGTGCACCTGTTCGTGATCCACTTCGACGTCTGCGGGACGTCGCGCCAGTGCTTCAAGGTGCTGCACGACGTGCGCTGCCTGTCGGTGCACTTCCTGCTCGACGTCGACGGCACGATCTACCAGACACTCGACCTGCGCGAGAAGGCGCACCACGCGACGATCGCGAACGACGCGTCGATCGGCGTCGAGATCGCACACCCGGGGTGCTGGCCGCAACCGCTGTCGGCGGACATGCGGCGCTGGTACGAACGCGACGAACAGGGATGGCGCATGCGTCTGCCGCCCGGCGTCGCGGACGGTGTGCGCACTCCGGGCTTCGTTGCGCGGCCCGCGCGCGCAGAGATCGTCTCGGGTGAAGTGCACGGGCGCACGTACTGGCAGTTCGACTACACCCCGCAGCAGTACGCCGCGTTGGCGCACCTGTGCGCGGGGCTCGCCGCGCTGTTCCCGCGCATCCGGCTCGACGCTCCGCGCGACGCGACGGGCGCGATCCGGACGAACGCACTCGCCGCGGACGAACTGCTCGCGTTCGACGGCATCGTCGGCCACTTCCACGTGCAGACGAACAAGCAGGACCCCGGCCCTGCGTTCCAGTGGGACCGTGTGCTGGACGAAGCGCGCACCTTGCGCTCCGGTATGCGGCCATGACGCGGCCCTGGATCCTGCGCCCCATCCGTCCAGCCGACGACGGCGCCGTCGCCGCGACGATCCGTACGGTGATGACCGAACACGGCTGCTGCGGCCAGGGTTTCGCGATCCACGACGCCGAAGTCGCGTGCATGAGCCGGCACTACGCCGACGTCACGAGTCGCTACTTCGTCGTCGAGAACGGCGGCGAAGTGCTGGGCGGCGGCGGCTTCGCACGCCTCGTCGGCACGGCCCCGGACCAGGCGACCTGCGAACTGCGCAAGATGTACTTCCGGCCCGCGGCCCGCGGACACGGATTGGGCCACGCGCTGCTCGTGTTGCTGCTCGACGAGATGCGAGCCGCCGGTTTCCGGCGCTGCTACCTCGAAACGACGTCGTGGATGGACGCGGCGCGCCACCTCTACGCGGCGCACGGATTCGCCGAACTGAGCGCCGCCGAGGGCAACACCGGCCACGACGGCTGCGACCGCTTCTTCGCGCGCGACCTCTGACCGCCGCGCGGACCCCGTGGGAACGGGCCTTCGGTCCCGGGTAGATCGAGCCGGCTACGGGACTAGTAGGAACGTCGACCCGCCTCACCGCCCCGGGGCGTGAATGCCGATAGCGCGAGGAACAGAACGCTCGCAGCATCATGGACATCCTCAACTTCGGGGCCTTCGGATCGTCGCCGGGCCAGGCGATCTTCGCCGTGTCGCTCGCCCTGGTCCTCGCGACCATCTTCGTCGGCAGCCGTCTCTGGGTCGTGGCACTCGTCGCCGCGGGCCTCGGGTGGACGTTCGGCGCTCCGTGGTGGGCCTGGTCCGTGCTCGTGCCGCCGTTCGCGGTCATGCTGCTGCCGCCACTGCGGCGCGCGCTGCTCAGCGACCGCATCCTGCACCTGATGCGCGCGAGCGGGTTCCTGCCCGCGATCAGCGAGACCGAACGCGCCGCGATCGCCGCCGGCACCGTGTGGCTCGACGGCCAGCTCTTCTCGGGCATGCCGGACCTGAAGGCGCTCGCGTCCGCCGGCTACCCTGATCTCACGCCGGAAGAACAGGCGTTCCTCGACGGGCCCGTCGCGCGCGTCTGCGCGATGACCGACGACTGGCGCGTGCACGAAGAACGCGACCTGCCGAAGGAGGTCTGGGACTTCCTGAAGCGCGAGAAGTTCTTCGGGATGATCATCGGCAAGGAGTACGGCGGCCTCGGGCTGTCCGCCTCGGCGAACAGCGCCGTCGTGACGAAGCTGACGTCGCGTTCGATGCCGCTCGCGATCACGGTCATGGTGCCGAACTCGCTCGGCCCGGCCGAACTGCTCTCTCACTACGGCACCGACGCGCAGAAGCAGCGCTGGCTGCCAGCACTCGCGACCGGCGCCGAGATCCCGTGCTTCGCGCTCACGGAGCCGGGCGCCGGCTCCGACGCGGGCGCGATCAACGCGACCGGCGTCGTGTTCCGCGGCGAGGACGGCACGCTGATGGTGCGGCTGTCGTGGAACAAGCGCTACATCACGCTCGCCGCCGTCTCGACGGTGCTCGGACTCGCGTTCCAGCTGCACGATCCGGAGAACCTGCTCGGCAAGGGCCCCTTCCCCGGGATCACGTGCGCGCTCATCCCGACGAAGACGCCGGGCGTCGTGCTCGGCCGGCGCCACGACCCGATGGGCGTGCCGTTCTACAACTGCCCGACGAACGGCAAGGACGTCGTCGTGCCGCTCGAAGAGGCGATCATCGGCGGTGCCGCGGGCGCCGGGCGGGGCTGGCAGATGCTGATGGAGTGCCTCGCCGCGGGCCGCGGCATCTCGCTGCCGGCCACCGCGACGGGCGGCACCCAGCTCGTCGCGCGAGCCGTCGGCGCGTACGCCGCGGTGCGGCAGCAGTTCGGACTCCCGATCGGCCGCTTCGAGGGCATCGAAGAACCGCTCGCGCGCATCGCCGGCAACGCCTACCTGCTCGAAGCCGCGCGTCGCTACGTCTGCGGCGCGCTGGACGAGGGGCAGAAGCCCGCGGTCGTCACCGCGATCGCCAAGTACAACACGACCGAACTGTGGCGCGCCGTCGTCAACGACGGCATGGACGTCATGGGCGGTGCCGCGATCTCGCGCGGCCCACGCAACCTGATCGCGAACGCCTACACCGGCACACCGATCTGCATCACGGTCGAAGGCGCGAACATCCTGACGCGCACGCTGATGATCTTCGGCCAGGGCGCGATCCGCTGCCACCCGTACGCCTACCGCGAGATCGACGCGATCGCGCGCAACGACGCGCGCGCGTTCGACCGCGCGTTCTGGCCGCACGTCGGCCACGTGATCCGGAACGGCGTGCGCACGCTGCTGCTCGGTCTCACGCGCGGCCACCTGTTCCGTTCGCCGGTGCGCGGCGCCGCGCGCCAGTACTGGCGGCGCCTCAACTGGGCGTCGGCCGAGTTCGCGCTGCTCGCGGACGTCGCGATGGGCACGCTCGGCGGCGACCTGAAGCGCAAGGAGAAGCTGACGGGGCGCTTCGCCGACTGGTTCTCGTGGATGTTCCTCGCGAGCGCCGCGCTGCGCCGATTCGAGGCCGAAGGGCGCAACCCCGAAGACCTGCCGCTGCTGCGCCACTCGCTCGAGACGGCGTTCACCCGCATGCAGGGCGCCCGCGAAGGGCTCTTCGCGAACCTGCGGCTGCCGGTCCTCGGCCGTGCACTCGCACTGCCGGGCGGCCTGTGGGCCCGCATCAATCCGTTCGGCACCGGCGCCGACGACGGCGTCACGCACCAGGCCGCGCGCACCCTGTTGCAGCCCGGCAGTCAGCGCGACCGCCTCACGCAGCGCATCTTCGTGCCGCAGGACCCGTCGTCGGCGCTCGGACGCCTCGAACACGCGCTGCGCCTTTGCAGCGACGCCGAACCGGTCCTGAAGAAGCTGAAGGACGCCGTCCGCCAGGGCCGGCTGCCGAAAGCGCGCCCGGAACAACTGCTCGACCAGGCTCTCGACAGCGGCATCGTGACCGAGGCCGAACTCGAACTCGTGCACTCCGCGGAGGCGGCACGCGGCGAAGCGATCGCCGTCGACAGCTTCACCCTCGAGGAGTACATGCGCCGCGCCGGCTCGCACGCCGACGAACTCGCGGGCGCCCGCTGACAGCGGCCCGCGCGGCGGAGTTCGCGCGAGCAATGGGCGGCGGAGACGGCTAGCCTTCGCCGCCGAAATGACGAACGGAATCCTCGTCTACCAGCAGATCCGGGCGCTGATCGACAAGGGCGCTCTTGCGTCGACGCCCGCGATCGCACCGACGCAGATCCAGCCGAGTTCGCTCGACCTGCGCCTCGCGACGCGCGGCTACCGCGTGCGATCGGGATTCCTGCCCGAGAACGTGCGCGTCGCCGACCGGCTCGAGGAGATGACGCTCTACGCGTTCGATCTCACCGACGGCGCGGTGCTGGAGAAGGGGCATTGCTACATCGTCCCGCTGCTCGAACGCGTCGCGCAGCCGCTGCCGCACCTGATCCGCGCGAACCCGAAGTCCTCGACCGGCCGCCTCGACCTGTTCACGCGACTGCTCGCGGACAACTGCGGCCGTTTCGAGACCGTGCCGCCCGGTTACACCGGGCCGTTGTTCCTCGAGATCGTGCCGCGCAGCTTTCCCGTGCGCGTGCACACGGGCCTCTCGCTCTGCCAGATCCGCTTCTCGCAGGGCCAGGCGGCACTGAGCGACGACGAACTGCGCGCCGAGCACCAGAAGACGGGGCTCTTGTTCGACGACCGCGGCGAACCGCTGCCGATGAACCGGCTGCGCATCGACCGCGGGCTCACGATGGGTGTCGCGTTGCGGCGCGACCGCGACATCCAGGGCCCGGTCGGCTACGTCGCTCGCCGCTACACCGGCATCGTCGACATGCAGCACGAAGGCGGCCACGACGCGGACGCGTTCTTCGAGCCGGTGCCCGAAGCGAAGGACGGCCGTCTCATCGTCGAGCCGGAGGAGTTCTACATCTTCGCGAGCAAGGAACGCATACGCGTGCCACGGCACCTCGCCGCCGAGATGGTCGCGTACGACGTGGGCATCGGCGAACTGCGCACGAACTACGCCGGCTTCTTCGACAACGGCTTCGGCGGCGAGAAGGGCACCCGCGCGGTGCTCGAGGTTCGGCCGCACGACGTGCCGTTCCTGCTCGAGGACGGCCAGGTGTTCTTCAAGCTCGAGTTCTTCCGCACGCAGGAGTTGCCCGACGTCGTCTACGGCGACAAACGCCTGTCGTCGCACTACCAGGGCCAGGCCCTGAAGCTGAGCAAGCACTTCCGTTCGGCGTGAGCCCGCGCATCGCGCCGCGCCGCGAGCAGTCGTTCACTTCGCGGCACCGCCGACCGCGGCGACGAGCGCACGCACTCCCGTGCGCAAGGCGACCGCGTAGTCGGGGTAGTAGCCCGCATTGTGCAACGCCGGCAGCGCGCCCGCCGCCTGCAAACGCGCCAGCCGTTCGGGCGCGACCGTCCCGAGCCGGAACATGCACAGCGGGATGCCCTCGCCGGCGAAGCGCCCGAAGTCCTCGGCGACCATCGCGGGCGGCACCTCCACCACCGTTGCTTCACCGAGTGCGGCGACGAGCCCGGCGCGCACCGATGCCGAGAGCGCTTGGTGGTTCACGAGTGCGGGCGACGGCTCGCTGAACTCCACCTTCGGCTCGCGCGCACCGAACGAAGCGGCCACTGCCTTCGCCTTCCGCTCGATCGCGCCGAGCATCTTCGTACGCACTGCGTCCGAGTAGCTGCGCACCGTGAGCTGCAGGTGGCAGCGGTCGGGCACGATGTTGTGCTTGCTGCCGCCCTCGATCGCGCCGACGGTGACGACGCATGCTTCGAGCGGATCGATCTCGCGCGACACGATCGTCTGCAGGTCGAGCACGAGCTGCGCGGCCTGAACGATCGGGTCGATGCACAAGTGCGGCGCGGCGCCGTGGCCGCCCTTGCCGAACACCGTGATGTCACAGCTGTCGACGTTCGCCATGGCGGGGCCGCTGCGGATGCCGACCTGGCCCGTCGGGAGATCGTGCGCGGTGTGAAGCGCGATCGCCCACGAAGGGCGCGGAAAGCGCGTGAGCAGGCCGTCCGCGAGCATCGCCTTCATCCCGGACGCACGCTCCTCGGCGGGCTGGAACTGGAACACCAGCGTGCCCGCGAACGACTCGCGGTGTCCCGCGAACCAGGCGGCAGCACCGAGCAGGCACGTCATGTGGAGATCGTGGCCGCACGCGTGCATCACGCCGATGACCCGGCCTTCCGCGCTCTCGGCGCGCACCGGCGACGCGTACGGCAGGCCGGTCTCTTCGGCGATCGGCAACGCGTCCATGTCGGCACGCAGCAGCCCGACCGGCCCGTCGCCGCACCGCAGGACGCCGACGACGCCGGTGCCGCCGACACCTTCGGTGACCTCGATGCCCAGCGCACGCAGCTCGGCGGCCATGCGCGCCGCCGTCGCACGTTCGTGGAACGACAGCTCCGGGTTCCGGTGCAGATCCAGGTACAGCGCCTCGAGCCTTGCAGCTTCTCTCCCGACCCACGCCTCGACCGGGTCCTGCGCACCGAGGGACAGCGCGGCGAGGAACGGGACGAACACGATCGGCATCCTCATGCACCCAGTGTGCCTCTGCCCGCGGCGCGGCGCACGTCCGAGACGCGCCCCTTGCCGCGCGCGCACCGACTGCCGACACTGCCGCGATGCCGTCGATCCGAGCCGACGAACACGCGGCGATGCAGCTCCTGGACGTCGCGTCGGCGCTCGACGCCGGTTTGCCCTTGCAGTCGCTGGGCGCCGTCGACCCGAAGGACGAGCGCGCCGTGCTCGAGATCCTGCGTCGCCGCGGCGTGATCCTGTCCCCCGACGAGGAGACCATCGTGCTCGCCGGGTGGCACACCGGCCGCGCCTCCGCATCTCTGCGGGCCCGCGCCGACGAACGACAACGACGCGCCGAGTTCCGCCGCACGATGTGGTCGGGTCTCCGGTACCCGCTTCTCCTCATGCTGCTGCTCCTCCTGGCGAGCGCCACGACCGCGTCGATCATCGGCTACGGCTTCCTGGTCGGCCTCGTGGTCGCGTACGGCGCCGCTGCGGCGCTCGTGGTCGCCGCGGCGCGCGGCCTGCGGCGCGGAGACGAACGATGGACGCGCATGCCCGTGCTCGGACCGATCGCGACCGAACTCGCCGAATTGCCGTACCTCGAGACGTTGTCGTCCATGTACGGCGCCGGGATCCCGTTGCTGAAGGCGCACCCGGCCGCGGTCGCCGCGGTCCCCGTCGCCGCGGTGCAGAACCGTCTCCGCATCGCCGACACGGTCCTGCAGAGCGGCCGTTCCCTGACGGAATCGCTCGCCCAGTCCTTGTCGCTGCACACCGAGACGCGCCAGCTCCTGGCAACCGGAGAACAAGCGGGCCAGCTCGAGGACGCGCTGCAACGTGCTCTGTCGCGCCGGCGCGAAGTCGCCGCACGCGCGGTCACCGACACGACGCGGCGATTCACCGGACTCGTCTACGCCGTCGTCGTGATCTGCATCGTGGCGATCGTGGTGACGTTCTGGACGAACTTCTACGGCAGCCTGGGCAAGCTCCGGCGGTGACCCGGGCCGGAGGCGCCGCGAGCGAACTGCGCGGGGAACCCATTTTCCTCCTGACGCACTGCCTCGTCTCCGGGTCTCTAGAGTCATTCCCATGGACCCGCGAGTGGGCGAACGACCGCGACCGACGCCGCCGACCGACGCGGAGCGCCATTGGCTCGACCGCTGCCGTGCTGGCGATGCGGCCGCCTTCCAGCCGCTCGTCCACCCGCACCTCCGCGGCCTGCTGTCCCTCGCCCGCCGCCACTGCCGCGACCCGCACTGGGCCGAGGACCTCGTGCAGGAGACGCTGGTCCGCGCCTTCCGCGCGCTGCCGTCGTTCCGCGGCGACTCGGCGCTGCGCACGTGGCTGTTCCGGATCCTGATCCGACTCGCGGCAGAGCCGCAGCGCTGGCGGCGAGGCGCGACCACAGAACCGCTCGACGTGGACGTTCCGGACCACTTCGACGCGCCGATGGTGCACGACGCCATGGCGCGCGAACTGCGCGACCGGCTCGACGAAGCGATGGAGCGCCTCACCGCGAAGCAGCGCACCGCGCTGCACCTGCGCGCGGTGGAAGGAATGGACTACGCAGGGATCGCGGACGTGCTCGGCTGCTCGCAGGTCGCGGCGCGAATGCAGGTTCTCGAAGCCCGGCGGCGCGTGATGGGCCGGTTGAAGGAGCACCTCGACCCATGACGCTCCTCGACCCGACGCAGCGCGCCGAACCGCCGGAGTGCCCGCGCACCGATGCGGTCCTCGCGGTGCACCTCGACGGCGACGTGCAGAACGGCGCCGACACGGGCTTCGACTTCGTGTGCGGCGAGTCGTTGCAGGCCCACCTGCTCGACTGCATCGCGTGCCAGCTCCGCCTGCAGCGGGCGCGCCGGCTCGACGCCGTGCTCGCGACCGACAGCGGCCGCGATCTCGAGACGAAGGCCTTCGCGGGGCTCGAGGCCCGCTGGTTCGCTGCCATCGACGAAGAGGCTTCGGCGCCGATCGCAGGTGCGGGAGCGCGGCGAGCGTGGATCGTCGCGGCGGCGGCAGCCGCGGTGGCGGCGACGACCGCCGCGTTCGTGTGGTGGCACCGCCGCGCGGCGCCCGAAACGAGCGAACCCCGGCCGGCCACGGAGGCACCTGCGGTCGCGCCGTGCAAGGAGCCGGAAGCGGACGAGGGGCCCGTCGCGCCCCCGGACCCCGGCGAGATCCTGATCGCAGCCGACGCGGCGCCGCGGTTCGCCGAGCAGGCGAGGCGCTCGGCGACGAACCGCGCGCACGACCTCCGCTTCGCGCCGACCGCCTGCCTGCGCCAACGCGGTCTCGACGACACGATCCCGGCCGCGGAACGACTCGCGACCACACGACTCCTGGTGCAACGGGTCGCGGCGCCCAGCGTCGCCGGCGACGACGCGGGACTCGCCCTGGTCGCGGTTCTCGCGGGCGCTCCGGACCGCACCTCGGCGGACCACGAAGCGCTGCGCGAGGGGATCGGCTCGGCGCGCAACGAAAGCCGTTTCGTCACCGCGCTGCTGCGCCATCTCGGTCGACTCGACGTGCGCGCTCCGGTCCCCGAAGTCGAGGACTTCGGGATCGTGGTCGCCGCGGCCCGCCTCGGCGACACCAAGGTCGACGCGGCGCTGCTCCGGGTCCTTCGCCGCCGACCCGCGCTGGTGGAGCCTCTCACCGCGGCGCTGCGCAGCGGCCTGCGCGACAGCGGGGCGGGCGTGTTCCTGCTCGACGCGTGGCAGTCGCTGGCCGATCGCGGCGTCCTCGGCGACGATCCGTTCGCGGGCCAGACCTGGTTCGCCGGCCAGGCCGACGCCGTGTTCGCGGACGTGACGAACGAACTGCGGAGCTCGACATCGGCGCCGCGCCGTGTGCACTGCCTGCTGGCGCTCGGCTTCGCGAACGATCCGGCGCTCGTGCCGATGCTGCTCGATCGGATCCGCAACGCGCCGCATGCCGAGGCGCACGCCGCGGCGTTCGCACTCTCGCGTCAGCCGAGCCACGTGCTCGCCGCGCTCGTCCAGCGCGCGGCCCACGACGACGGAGCGTTCCTGCTGCGAGCCGCACTGGCGCGAGCGGGTCTGCCCGGGGCCGAGCCGTGGCTCGCGGCGCTGCCCCCCGGCCCGAACGGCCTCGCGCTGCTGCGTGAAGGGTCGTTCACCGAGTTCCCGCCGCTCGCGCAGTGGTTCCGCGGCCGGCCCGCGGACCCCAGCGACTGACTTCCTCCGCCCCTCTCTTTCGCCGACCACCGAGGTTCCCCGCATGATCTCCGTACCGACCGCACTCACACTGCTCGCCGCCGGCCTGCAGGCCCCGCAGGAGGGCCGCGCCGCCCTCGAAGTCCTGCCCGTGCCGCACGTGTCCGGCCAGAACCAGGCGATCGCTCCCCCGCAGTGGAGCACGATGCTCCAGGTCGTCGACAGTCCCGACCTG
>JAEUHQ010000164.1 GCA_016794565.1 Planctomycetota bacterium
GCCGCCGCCGATGGCGAAGCCGATCACGAAGGCGCGCGTACACGTGCACCTCACGATGCCCGGCGAATCCGGCGGTCTCTGCTTCGACGTGATCGACTCGACCCAGTTCGCGACAGCGTTCCTGGTGCGCCGTGCGAAGGGTATGCGCCTGCTCGTCTTCCGCCGCGTCGGAACGAGCTGGGTGCTGGTGCTCGAGCGCGAAGTCCCGATGGACGCCTGGCGGCGGGACGCGTGGCACCCTCTCTCGGTCGAGTCGACCGAAGCGGGCGCCACCGTGACCTGCGCCGGCGTCGAGGTGAAGGTGCCCCGCGCGTCGCTCGGCAAGGCGACCGGCCTGTTCGGCCTCTACGCGGCCAACGGCCGCGCGGAGCCGCAGGACGTCGAACTGCGCGCGTTCCAGGTCGGACCCTGACGCACGGCGGCAACGAGAGGCGTGTTCACGCGATTCGAAGCCATTGTGCGCATGCACGGCGGCACCGGGTCGTCTAGATTGCGACGATGGAGTCGGAAACAGGACCGAAGGAGTCGACGGGCCGTTGCGCCACGACCGCAACGCACGCCGCGAACATGTCCTTGATCGTGCGGCTGTGCCACGAACTCGCGAACGCGTCGTCGCTGACGGCGATGTTCGATGCGGCGGTCGACGTGCTGGCGGCTGGAACCGGCTTCGCGCGAACCGCTGTGCTGACCCTGACGCCGACCGGCGCGATGCACTTCCGCACGTGGCGCGGCATCTCGGACGCATACCGCGATCGGGTCAACGGTCACTCGCCGTGGCCAGCCGACGCCGTCGACCCGGCCGCGATCCTCGTCGACGACGTGGCCTCGCACCCCGTCACGTCCGGGCTGACGGAAGTCTTCCGCGCAGAGAAGATCGGCGCGCTCGTCTTCCTCCCGCTCGTCGGCGGCGGCCGCCTGCTCGGCAAGTTCATGCTGTACGCGGGCGAGCCGACCGACTGGCAGCGCGTCGATCTCACGTTCGCCCGCGCAGTCGCGGATCTGCTCGCGAGCTTCCTGCTGCGCGAGAGCACGCAGGAGCAGCTGCTGCAGTCGCGAAAGATGGAGAGCCTCGGCCTGCTCGCCGGCGGCGTCGCCCACGACTTCAACAACCTGCTGACCGCCATGCTCGGGTACGCCGAGCTCCTGCGCATCGACCTGCCGAAGGGAACACCGCAGCACACGAACGCCGAGATGCTCCTTCGGGTCGCCACGGAAGCGAGCGAACTGACGCGTCAACTGCTCGACTTCGCGCGGCCGAAGCCGATGCAGGTCGAGGTCGTCGCCGTCGCCGCGCTCGTCGCCGAATCGCGGCCGATGCTGAGGCGCCTCGTGGGCGACGCCATCGACGTGGCGGTCGTGGGAGGCGCGCGCCCGTTGCCGGTCGAAGCGAACCGCGCCCAGCTCCTCCAGGTCCTTCGCAACCTCGTGACGAACGCGCGCGACGCGATGCCGAAGGGCGGACACCTGACGATCTCGGTGCAGGAACGGCCGTCCGCGGGCGGCGAACGAAGCGTCGAGATCGCAGTGACGGACGACGGCATCGGCATGGACGAACACGTCCGCGCGCGCATCTTCGAGCCGTTGTTCACGACCAAGCGCGAAGGCCGCGGCACGGGCCTCGGTCTCTCGATCTGCTACGGAATCGTCTCCCACCTCCGCGGCGACATCACCGTGACGAGCGCCCCGGGTCGCGGCAGCACGTTCGTCGTGAACCTGCCCCTCGCGACCGCCGGCCTGCCGACGCCGTCGCAACCGCGGGTCACGGACGCCCCGCGACACCCGGTCAACGTGCTGCTCGTCGAGGACCAGAGGGCGGTGCGGGCCGCGATCACCGCAGGACTCAGCGCACATGGATGCTCGGTGACCGGCGCGGGGAACGGCCGGGAAGCCCTGCGGGCGCTCGAGCACGGACGCTTCGACATCGTCGTCAGCGACATCGTGATGCCCGAGATGGACGGCATCGAACTGCTCGAGCAGCTGCGGCGTACCGCGCCGGACATGCCGATCCTCCTCATCACCGGCTACGCGGAGCTGGCGAACGAACTGCCCGTGCACGTGCCGCTGATGCACAAGCCGTTCACGCCGACCGAACTCGACTCGCGCCTGCGAGAGCTCGTGCCGGCGATGCGCTGACGTCGGCGCGCGACCCCGCTCAGCGACCGCCGCGGCCGTCGGGGTCGTCGCCGGTGCCGCCGTCGAGCTTCGCGCGCAGCGTCTTCAGGAAGTCGGTCATCGGGACACCGGGTCGCGGCCGTTCCGGGCGCGGCAGCGAGGGCACCGCAGCGGAGAGAGCACCGGCGCCGGCGATCGGCCACTCGTGCCACCCCGCGAAGCGGCGCGCGGGAGCGCCGCCCGCGCGGGCCTGTCGCAATTCGATCGCGCCGGCGCCCACGTCGAGCACTACCTCGCGCGTGGCGCCGCGGCACGCGAGGATCGCGTCGGGCCCGACATCGCCGAGTTCGCCGGCGATGCGTTCGCGCAGTTCGTCGTCGGGCAGATCGAAGCCGTCGAGATCGGGGCAGGCCCGCTGTTCGCGCGACCAGCGCTGCCACGGGCCCGCGTCGTAGAGCCCGAAAGCCGCCTTCGGCGGGCGGAAGGGCGCAATGGTGCCGTTCCGCGCAAGCGCGTGGGCGACGAAGTGTCCGGGCAGTCGCACGCCGTGCCGCTCGACGTAGTGCACGAGCCCGTCCGGCCACACGAACGTGCCATCGGTCAGATCCCGCGACCCCATGTCGACTTCGCCGCAGTCGAAGCGGCAGAAGGACGGCTCGGGATACGCGACGATCGTGCTCCCGGCGCGCAGGTAGCGCGCGACCATCGCGACCTCGGCGGAATCCTGTCCGGAGACCAGCAGCTGCGGTCGCGGCAGCGTGGTCGGGGCGAGAGGGCGGAACCACCACCCGAGGACTTCGAGGCGCTTCATCGGCAAGCGCTCACGCTACCGCACCCTTGTGCCCCTGCATCGCGCCGCACATGGTGGACGCCGTGCCCTGGAACGAACGCATGCACGGTCCGCGCCGCATCGTCGGGCCGGGCTTCCACGAACGCGTTCACGCGTTGGTGCGCACCGTTCCGGCCGGCGCCGTGGTGACCTACGGCGACCTCGCACGAGCACTCGGGAGCCCGAACGTCGCACGCCACGTCGGCTTCGCGATGGCGGCCGTGCCGGCGGGCAGCGACGTGCCCTGGTGGCGCGTCGTCGCCGCCGGGGGCCGGATCGCGACCGCGAGCGCGTCGGCCCAGAAGGCCCAGGCCAAGCTGCTCGCGCGCGAGGGACTCGCCGTGCGGAACGGACGCGTGCTCGCGTTCGCCGCGCGCCGCTGGCCGATCCCTGGCTGACTTCGTTCCCGGCGAGGGAAGGCGAACCCGCGCCCGCATCGGCCCTCGACCGGCGCGGACGACCTCCGCCGTCGAACCCGCTTTGCCCGGCGGGGCCCCGGCCCTACCATGCTCCGCCCCCGTTCGCGCTGGCGCCCCGCCAACCGCGTGCAGCCCCGCCGATCCCAGTGACCGACACCGCCCTGATCCGCAACTTCAGCATCATCGCCCACGTCGACCACGGCAAGTCGACGCTGGCCGACCGACTCGTCGAGCTCACCGGCACCGTCGAGAAGCGTCAGATGAAGGAGCAGCTGCTCGACGACATGGAGCTCGAGCGCGAACGCGGCATCACCATCAAGGCCCGGGCGGTCGCGATGAGCTACAAGGCGAGCGACGGGAAGACCTACCAGCTCAACCTGATCGACACACCCGGCCACGTCGACTTCAACTACGAGGTGCTGAAGTCGCTGCAGGCGTGCGAAGGTGCGCTGCTGCTCGTGGACGCCTCGCAGGGCGTCGAGGCGCAGACCGTCGTGAACGCGCACCTCGCCGAGCAGGCGAAGCTCACGGTGCTGCCGATCCTCAACAAGATGGATCTGCCGCACGCGCGGCCCGACCAGGTCGCGATGCAGATCGAGGACGCGATCTGCATCCCGGCCGAAGACGCCGTTCCCGTGTCGGCGAAGACCGGCCAGAACGTCGAGCAGGTCCTCGAGATGATCGTGAAGAAGATCCCCGCGCCGACGGGCGACCCGAAGGGTCTCCTGCAGGCGCTGATCTTCGATGCGGTCTACAACGACTACCGTGGCGTCGTGACGTACGTGCGCGTCTTCCACGGCACGGTGAAGAAGGGCGACATGATCCGCTCGCTCGGCACCGGGACCGTGCACGAGGTGATGGAGGTCGGCAAGCTCAAGCCCGACATGCAGGCCGTGCCCGAGCTGCACGCCGGCGAGGTCGGCTACGTCATCGCCAACATCAAGAAGCTGCAGGACGTCGTGATCGGCGACACGATCACGCACCAGGACGAGAAGCTGCGTTCGCAACCGCTGCCCGGCTTCCGCCCCCCGAAGCCGATGGTCTACTGCGGCTTCTACCCCACGGTGCCGAGCGAGTACGAGAACCTGCGCAAGGCACTCGAGAAGCTGCGGCTCAACGACAGCTCGTTCACGTTCGAGCCGGAGACCAGCGACGCGCTCGGATTCGGCTTCCGCTGCGGGTTCCTCGGGCTCCTGCACATGGAAGTCATCCAGCAGCGCCTCGAGCGCGAGGAGGACATGGACCTCGTGCAGACGGCGCCGACGGTGCGCTACCGCGTGAAGCTCACCAACGGCGAGGTCAAGGAGATCCGTTCGCCGAGCGAGCTGCCCGACGGCTCCGTCATCGAGGAATACCTCGAGCCGGTCGCGCACGTGAATGTCGTCGTGCCCGCCGAGTTCATCGGCGCCGTGATGAAGATCTGCAGCGACCGGCGCGGCCAGTACGTGAAGACCGACTACTACGGCAAGGAACGCGTGATGATCGGTTTCCGCATCCCGTTCGCGGAGATCATCTTCGACTTCCACGACCACCTGAAGTCGGCGACACGCGGCTACGGCACGATGGACTACGAGGTCGAGGACTTCGAAGCGTCCAACCTCGTGAAGGTGCGCATCCTCGTCGCCGGCGACGAAGTCGATGCGCTGTCGTTCCTCTGCCACCGCGACCAGGCCGAGAGCCGCGGCCGCAAGATCCTGAAGGGGCTGCGCAAGGAGATCCCGCGCCACCAGTTCGAGGTCGCGCTCCAGGCCGCGATCGGCGGCAAGTTCATCGCACGCGAGAACATCGCCCCGATGCGCAAGGACGTCACCGCGAAGTGCTACGGCGGCGACATCTCGCGCAAGCGCAAGCTGCTCGAGAAGCAGAAGGAAGGCAAGAAGCGCATGCGCATGGTCGGCAGCGTCGAGATCCCGCAGGAGGCCTTCCTGTCGGTGCTGCGCACGACCGAAGAGGACTGACCTCTTCACGCCGGCGACGCGCCGTTCCGCCCGATGCCGGCGGCACGAACGGCGGATCTCGTGACAACCGCGTAGGGAGAAACCCCACGTTGCCCGGTCGAACGCGCGCCGATAGCGCAGCAGTTCGACACGGTGCATGAAGGAACTTCCGGTCACGACCACGGCGGACGGTGTGAAGGGCAGCCTGCTGTCCCTGATCCTCGACGTGATCCCGTACGTGGTCTTCTGGAAGGACCGCAACTCGGTCTTCCTCGGCTGCAATCGTCACTTCGTCCAGCTCGCCGGGCTCGACTCCCCCGCGGACGTCGTCGGCCTCACCGACTACGACCTGCCCTGGTCGCGCGAGGAGAGCGACTCGTACCGCGCCGACGACGCACTCGTGATGGCGTCCGGCGAGTCCAAGCTGCACATCGTCGAGACGCTCTGCAACGCCGACGGCAAGCGCACGTGGCTCGACACGAGCAAGGTCCCGCTGCGCGACCACGCGGGCAACGTGATCGGCGTGCTCGGCATCTTCGCGGACATCACGGACGCCAAGGACGCGGAGGAGCGCCTGCGCGAGACGCGGCAGCACCTCGAGGACGCGATCCAGGCGATCGACGCGGGCCTCGTGATGTACGACGCGAACGAACGCCTGATCTTCTGCAACGAGGTCTACCGCCGGATCTACGCAGAAGCCGAGCCGCTGCTCGTTCCGGGCCGGAGCTACGAAGAGATCCTGACGGCCTTCGCAGTGCGTCGGCCAGATCTGCTGCGGGGCGAGAGTGCGACCGACTGGGCCGCCGCGCGGCTGCGCCAGCACCGCCTGTGCGAGCGCTGGGAGAAGAACCTCGGCGATCATGTGATCCTCGTCAGCGACCGCCGCACTGCCGACGGCGGCATCGTCGGACTCCACACCGACATCTCCATCGAGAAGCAGAGACAGCACGAACTGAACCGCGCGAAGGAAGAGGCGATCGCCGCGAACGTCGCGAAGACGAACTTCCTCGCCAACCTGAGCCACGAGATCCGCACGCCGATGTCGGCGATCCTCGGCTTCAGCGAGCTGCTCGCGAACTCGGCGCCGCGGCCCGACCAGATGGGCGCGCTCGAGACCATCCAGCGCAACGCGACGCACCTGCTCGACCTGATCGACGACATCCTCGACCTGTCCAGGATCGAAGTGGGCAAGCTGCGTGTCGACTGCGGGCCCGTCGACCCGACCGTGCTCGTGCGGGACATCGCGACGCTGATGACCGAGCGCGCGGTGGCCAAAGGGCTGCGCTTCGACGTCGACTTCGGCGATCGCCTGCCGGCGACGATCGACACCGATGCGACGCGCCTCCGACAGATCCTCGTCAACCTGATCGGCAACGCGATCAAGTTCACCGCCCACGGGCACGTGAAGCTCACGGTGCGCCCGAGCTCGCCGGACACGGCATGCCGCACGCTGCTGTTCCGGGTCGAGGACACCGGAATCGGCATCGCCGCGCACAACCTGCAGAGGGTGTTCGAACCGTTCGAGCAGGCCGACGCGTCGACGACGCGCCGCTACGGCGGCGCCGGCCTCGGCCTCGCGATCTCGCGTCACCTCGCGCGCCTTCTCGGCGGGGACATCGACGCCGCGTCCGAACTCGGCGCCGGCGCGGTCTTCACGGTGTCGCACCCGGTGCCCGAGGCCGCGAACTGGATCGATCCGCGACGGGAGCCCGACGCACCACCGCCGACTCCCGCGGCGGCCGAACCGATGCCGTCACTGGCGGGACGCTCGGTCCTCCTCGTCGAGGACGGCCCCGACAATCGGCGGCTGCTGACGAAGTTCCTCGAGTCGGCGGGCGCGCGCGTCGCGTTCGCAGTCGACGGTGTCGAAGCACTCGAGAGCGTCGCCGCCGCCGAGGCCGACGGCACGCCGTTCGACGCGATCCTCATGGACATGCAGATGCCGCGCCTCGACGGCTACGAAGCGACGCAGCAGCTCCGTGCACGCGGTTGCAAGCTGCCCATCGTCGCGCTCACTGCCCACGCGATGACGGGCGATCGCGAACGTTGCATCGAAGCCGGCTGCGACGACTACCTGACGAAGCCCGTGCCGCGACGAAAGCTGCTCGAAGTGATCGCGTCGTGGGTCGGCCGGCCCTGAGCGCCCCGTCACAGACGCGCAGCCAGTTCGGCGAGCGCGCGACTCAGGATCGACCGCACCGCGACCTCGGTCTTGCCCAGTTCCTTGGCGATCTCCGCGTGGCTCATGCCCATGAGCCGCGCCATGAGGACCACGTCCTGCTTCTCGGGCGCGAGGGTCGCGAAGGCCTCCTCGGCGCGCTGCAGTTCTTCGCGCGCCGCAGCCTGGCGGCTCGGCGTGTAGATGCCGGCCAGCCCCTGAATCTCCTGCTCGTCGAGTCCCGCCTGCTCGCGGCGGGCATCCCGCTTGCCGGCGCGCCAGTGCTCCGCGCGGTCGGCGATCTTCCGCATGGCGGTCGTGAAGAGCCACTTCCGGAACTCGGCTTCGCCGCCGAAGCGGAAGCGCTCCGCGTTCTCGAGCACGTCCCGGCAGACGGATTGCGCGAGATCGCTGCACGACTCCCGCGCGAGCAGCGACGGGCCGGCCTTGAGTCGCACGAACGCGCGCAGCGCCGGGAGATGCTGCTGCAACAGCGTGGCAACCGCATCGGCGTCGTGGAGGCTCGCGGCGTGCAGCAGGTCGTTCAGGTCGTCGGCCATCGGCGGCGGGATGCTACCACGCACCGCGGCGCCCCTCTTCCGGCCGCGCCGCCACGTTCGCAGAGCGATCCGGATGACTGGATCCGCCGAAACAATGGAACGCGAACCGGATGCAGCCGCGCTGATCGTTCGCGAAGGTCGCGCCGGGGTCACCGCTTGTCATCGCTCGCCGCAGCCTGCTGGACGAGCGCCTTGAAGTCGTCGCGGTCGTCGACGTGCAGTCCCTCGCCGAGCACCTGCAGTTCGCCTTTCGACAGCGGCCGCAGTTCCTGGTGACGCCGCAGGCACGCCATGACCGCGTCGAAGTCGTCGCACATCAGCTCGGCCTGCGCGAGCTTCTGCAGCAGCGGGGGCAAAGCCCGCGCGGCCACGGCAGCCCGTTTGCCGCTGCCCGAGCACACCCGCTCGAAGTGCGCGACCGCGCGCCGCATCGTGTCGCGCGCCTCGTCCCAGCGCTCGGCGCGCGCGGCCTGGATGCCGGCCGACTGGAGCACCTGGCCCGCCTGCGCCCGGAACGACAGGTCGTCCGGCCGCTTCTCGACGACTCCCTCGATCAGGCGAGCTGCGTTCCTGAAGTCCGCCCCGGCGGCCTCCTCGTCGTTCCTCGTCAGGAGGAAGCCGCGGTGGTGCATGAAGATCGCCAGCTCCGACGCGTACTCGAGGCCGTCGGCGCGGCCGGCGACCAGCTGCTCGTGGCCCGCGATCGCCTCGCTCAGCGCCGCCAGCGCGCCGTCGGAGTCCCCCGCCTGCTGCCGCTCGACGCCGAGGTCGTACAGCATCAGGTCCGTCTCCTGGCGGTAGACGACACGTGCAGGGAAGTCGGCCACCAGCGCTCGCATCGTCGCGATCGCCGCCTCGCGCCGCGGGAGCGCGAGGTCGTGCTTGCCGGCCGCCGCGTCGACGCTCGCCAACGACACGTCGACGCGTGCCTGCTCGCGGCGCACCTCGGGTTCCTTCGCGTCGGTCGCCGCCAGCGCCGCGAGTCCGTCGCGGACTCGCAGCCACTCCTTCCGCGCGCCCTCCGGGTCGCCCTTGTCCCGCAGCATCGCGGCGAGGTTCATGCGGGTTCGGGCGCGGTTGAGTTCGAGGTCGAGGCTCTTGTCCTCGTCGCCGACAGCTGCGTCGATCGCGAAGCTGCGCTGCATGTGCTCGATCGCGCCGTCGAGATCGCCGCGTTCGCGGACGACGCGCGCGAGGTTGTGGTGCGCGCTCGACAGGGCGAGTCGGACCTGCTTGCCCCACTGGTCCTCGGGCACCTTCGCGGCGGCGGCGATCATCTCGACCCAGTCGGCCTCGGCTTCGGCGATGCGGCCGAGTTCGATCAGGCACAAGCCGCGCGCGAGGCGGACGCCGACCAGTTCGGCGAGATTCGTGGCCGGATCGGTGGCACGGCCGCGCAGCCACACGAGCGCCGGTTCGGCATCCGCGGTCGCCCGCAGCGCCGCGTCGTTGTCGCCGGTCAGCCGCTGCAGCTCGCTCACTTTGCTCATCGTGCGCACGAACTCGACCGCGACCCGCGGGTCCTCCGGGTTCTCTCGGCGCAGGCGCCCGATCATCGCGGTCGCCGCGTCGAGATTGCGGATGCGTTCGGCATCGAGACCGGGCACACGCGCCAGCACCTTGGAACTCGCCTGCTGCATGAGTCCGCGCACGCCGGCGAGGGCCGTGTCGAGGTTGCTCTGCGACTGCTGCAGCGCCGCTCCGCGCGTCCAGCGCACGAGCAACGGCGCCGTCATGAGGCCGAGCAGCAGCAAGCCGGCCGCCGTCGCCATCGCCGGATGCCGCTGCGACCAGCGGACGCTGCGCAGCCACGAGCCGATCGGCCGGGCCTCGATCGGGCGGTGCTGGAGGAAGCGCTCGAGATCGGCAGCCATCGCATCGGCGGTCGCGTACCGGCGCGTGGGGTCGCGATCGCGGGCGACGGCGACGATCGTCTCGACGTCACGCGGCACGTCCGGGTTCTGCTGGCGCAGCGCGGCCGCGCGGCCGTGCAGGATCTGCTGGCGGAGCCGCTCCTGACTCTGGTCGTGGAAGGGCGGCCGCAGGGCGAGCAGTTCGTGCAAGGTGACTCCGAGCGCATAGACGTCGGTGCGGGCATCGACCTCGCCGTCCAACAGCTGCTCCGGCGCCATGTAGTGCAGCGTGCCGAGCATCGCGCCGCTGCGCGTGATGCGCGACGTGCCGGCCGCGGCCGCGAGACCGAAGTCGAGCAGCAGCACGCGCCCGTCGGGCGTCACCATCGTGTTGTTCGGCTTCAGGTCGCGGTGCACGACGCCGCGTTCGTGCGCGTGGTGCACGGCGCGCGCCATCCGCATCACGATGCGGCAGCACGTCTGCACCCACGTGCCGGCGAACACCTCGGGCACAGGATCCGGCACCGGCACGTCGGCACGTCCGGCGGCGACGACGGCGATGTCGCGGCCGGACAGTCGCTGCGGCGACGTTGCGTGCAACGCGGCGATCACGTCGCCGAGCGACGCACCGCGCACGTACTCCATCGCGAAGAAGTCGATGCCCTGGTCTTCGCCGACGCTGAAGATCGGCACGATGCCGGCGTCACCGAGTCTCGCGATCGCTTCGACCTCGCGCCGGAAGCGCGCGCGGGCGCCGGGGAAGAACCGCAGCTCCGGCCGCACGAGTTTCAGCGCGACGACACGTTCGAGCGACATCTGCTCGGCGAGGTGCACGACGCCCATGCCGCCGCCGCCAATGCGCTTGCCGAGGCGGAACTCGCCGAGCACGGTGGGGATCGTCGGCTCCGTCGCCGGCGCATCGGCGGCGACGTCCTCGGACTCCGGCAGGAGGCCGGCGCGCTGCAGCTTCTCGAGCCGTTCGCGCAGCAACGGGGCCAGGTCCGCGTGCGCAGCGACGACCCGTTCGGCCGCCGCGGGTCCGCCCGATTGCCACGCGTCGATGCAGGCAGCGAGGACGTCGTGAACACGATCGTCGTCGGGCGCTCCGCGCGTCGGGTCGTCCATCGGGCCGGGGATGTTAGCGTCCGGTGCGCGCCGTGGTCATCCGACTGCTTCCTCGAGGAACTGCAGGTCGCGCAGCAGCACCTGCGCGAGATCGCAGGCGCGCCGGAAGTGCGATGGCGTCGACGTCACGCGCGCCTGCAGCACGATGTCGCCCGGGGCGGAACGCAGGATGTACGCCTGCTCGATCGGCGCCTTGTCGACGACGGCGTCACGCACGAGCAGACACTCCATGCCCTGCACCGCCGTTCGCACGTGCCGCATGCGCGGCCACTGCCGTTCGAGGTCGGGGACCTTCGCGCCGAGGATCGCGTCGTCGGTGCGGCCTTCGCGCGCCACGAGGTGCAGGTCGACCTGCGTGTGCCCGTCGGCGTCGAAGACGAGCGCCCGCCTGCCGTCGTCGATCACGTGCCAGCCGAACGGCACGCGCAGCGTCGCGCGCAGCGCCCCCGGCGCGAGCGTCGCCCACCGCTCCTGGTCGTGGAAGTCGAGCACGTTCGGCACGAGGCCGGCGCCGGCATCGCGCATGCGGACGTTCATCGGGTGCTCGGGCTCGAACGTCGCCTGATCCGCGGCGAGCGCCACGTCGGCGGCCACCGCCTCGCCCGGCTCGAGCTTCGCCTCCGCGGACTCGACATCGGGCATCGGCAGCGGGCGCTCCGCGGGCACGAACGCCGGGGGCGTCTCCAGCGTGCTCGAGAGCAGCGGCGCGTCGGCCGGCGCGAGGTCCTTCGTATGGCCGCGCGGCGATGCGAGTGCGAACGACGCGAGCATGCGCACGAACGTCGCGTTCACGCTCGGCCAGAGCGACTCGGGCGCCATGCACGCGAAGTGCAGGATGCGGCCGCCGTCCTCGCACATCACGAGACGCGAACGCATCACGGCGTCCCCGTCCACCTGGATGCCCCAGCACGCGACGCCGTCGAGCGCGCCGACCCTCTGCGCTTCGATGCCGCCGGGGTCGAGGCCGCGCTGACGCGCCATCCAGCCGAGCCACTGCGCGACGGTGCCGTCGTCGTACGCGGGCCGCGCGCCGACCGCGAACACGATCGCGGCGTACGGCGCCATGAGGGCCGCGAGCGGCGCGACGTGCAGCGGATCGGCGAAGTCGTTCGCCTCCTCGGGCACCGGCAGCGTCACCCAGTCGGCGGGATGCTCGACACGGAAGTCGAGTTGCGCGGGCGCGCCTTCCTTCACGAACGTGCGGAACGAGCTCATGGTAGACCTCAGCCGACGATCGAGCCGCCGCGCGCGACGACGGCGGCCTGGATGAAATGGAACGGGATCACCTTCCACGCGCCGTCGCGACGGCGCAGCAGGAACGGGATCTCGGCGCCCGGCGTGAGCGCGCTCCACACCTCGATGCCGAGTTCCGCGTGGCGCGGAACGACGAACTCCACGCCCTTCGGCACCGCGAACGGCTCGCCTTGTCCGAGCTGAGCGAGGCCCATCGTCGCCGCGACGTGCTCGAGCTGCCCGCGTTCGCCCGCCGGTGCCGCCTCGTGCGCGAGGATCTCCGTGCCGCGGGCGTCGAACGCGAGTTCGCGCAGCGTGTCGCCGTCGCCGACGAGGAGTGCGTGGTAGAAGCGGCGGATCACTTCGCGTCGATCGTCGTCGGGGCGCAGCGCCTCGATCGCGTATCGCGGGTCCACGAGCGGACCGGCGGGTCCCTGCACGACGACCAGCAAGTGCACCGTGCCGCCGAAGTACGCGTGCACGAGCCGACGGTCGTCGCCGAGTTCGTGCACCGAGGTCTGCAAGCGATCGAGCTCGGCCATCAGGTCGTCGGGCACTCGCTGCACGCGAGCAGCGGCGAGCGATGCGAGTTCGGCGTGCGGGCGGCAGACCCGCGCGAGCAGGTCGCGGTCGCCGGTGAGACGTGCGCGCAGGAACGAACGCGCGACGTCGACGATCGGGGCGGGGGTTGCCATGGTGACCTCGGCGGACTCGGGCGTTCGCTCACTCTTCGTCGAGCGAGAAGGGCAGTGCGTACGTCTTCACGACCGGCTTCGACCGCGACCGCGTCTTCGCCTCGATGCGCACCTGCGGCTCGTTGCCGAGCACGAGGAACAGCTTCACGAACTGGTCCTGGTGCGCGAGCCACGAACGGTCCTCGAGCAGCAGTTCGGTCTTGCCGGCCTTGCGCGCCTGGTAGGCGAGTCGGGCGGCCATCAGGGGCTCGAAGCACACGATGTTGCCCATGTAGTGGACCTGCACGCCGGGCTTGCCCTCGTTGCCGACTTCGGTGCAGTGCTCGACGTGGAAGCGGATGACGGAGTTGTCTTCGAGGTCCTTCACCTCGAACGACTCGAGCATGGTCTTGGTGTTGGTCATGCCCCGGTCATCCGGAGCCCGCGGCGGCCGTGGCGGGGATTCGGCCGTCATGCCGGTGCGCCCCTGCCCTGCCACATCCGGGCGCCGTTCCGGATGACCTCCCGGTGCAGACCCTCGCGACGATCGGGGCGGACCTTGCCCTCGCGTTCACGCTCCTGATCAGCGCGCAGATCGCGGCGGGCTGGGGCGAACTGTGCGGCATCCGTCCCGGCCGCGACAAATCGGGGCTCGGCGGCTTCGCGGCGATCCTGATCCTGTTCGTGATGCGCTGGGGCGCGGTCGCGATCGGCCTCCTGGTGGTCGGCGGTGACGGCGAACGCCTGTGGCTGCTCGGCGCGCACCTCGGGCTCGGGATCGTGTCCACCACCGTCTTCCAACGCTGCGTCGACGGCGTGTCGCACGACCGGATGGCGAAGAACACGATCGGGCTGCTGGTCGGTGTGGCGCTGCCGACCCCCGCGCTGGCCCTCGTCGCCGCCCGGGCGAACGCCGTCTGGGCCGGCGACTCCGCCGTCGCACTGGCGGCGTTCGTCGCGGCGATCGGCGCGTTGCACTTCGCGTGCTACACGTCGCGGCGGCGCGACATGCTGCAACCGCGCGCGATTCAGCCGGCCACGCACTGAGCACACCAGACGCCGCGGCCCTTCCTGGCCCACTCCGCGCGGCCGAAGTGCAGCGAGTCCGCGGTCGCAGCGGGACCGAGCACGGCGTGCACGTGTTCGCCGACGGGCGGCACGAACGCGACCGGCGGCTCGCGTCGCAGGAGCACGGTGTCGAGCGACGGATTCACGAAGACCGGCACCGAGAAGCGCGTGCGGGTCGTCGACGGATTCACGACGCGATGCGGCGTGGCGACGAGCCGGTTGCCGGTGACGAACTGCAACAGCTCGCCGATGTTGACGAGCCAGCCGCCGCGGACCGCAGGCACCGGCGACCACGTGCCGTCCGGCCATCGGGTCTCGAGACCGCCGACGTCGTCCTGCAGCGTGAGCGTGACGAGGCTGAAGTCGAGGTGCGCGGCCACGCCGCGGCGGGGCGTGTTCGCGGCGACCTGCGGGTGGTAGCCGATGCACTTCGCCAGCAGATACGGGTCCACGCCGAGCCACGGGTCGGCGGCGAGGCCGAACGCCGCGGCGACCTTCGCGAGCAGACGTACGCCCACCTGCTCCACCGCTTCGCAGTAGGCGAGCACGCGTCGCCGCCATGCGACGTCGGCGGGCCGAGCGTTCGGCCCCTGCAACCGGCGGAACGCCTCGCCGTCGCCGGCGGTGGGATCGCGTTCGCGACCGAAGTGCATCTGCTCGCGCCAGTCGCGTTCGCCGTGCATTCGGCTGTAGCCGCGGAAACACGGCGATCGCTCGATCGCGAGCGCCTCCTTCGCCGCGTCCGGCAGCGCGAAGAACGCGGCGGTGTCCCGCAGCATCGTGTCGCACGTCGTCGCCGCGACCGCAGGATCGACCGCGAGGATCGCGCCGTGTTCGTGCAGCGCGGCCACGAGGTCCGACGGGCTCACGGCCGCGACGTCGACCACGGGCAGCGTCATCGCGCCTCCGCGACGACGCTCCGCAGCCACTGCCGGGCCGCGCCGAGACGCGCGACCGCGGTGGGCCGCGGACCGTCCGCTCCGAAGAAGCCGCGCCTGCACTTCGCGGCGAGCTTCTCTTCGTGCGCCGCGGTCGAGAGCGCGCGGGTCAGCTTGTCCACGTCGATCGGCAGGCTCTTCTCGTGCACCATCTCGAACAGGAGCCAGCGCGCGCCGTCGGCGAGATCGCGGTCGTCGACGGCGTCGATCGCCGCGAGCCACGACTGCACGAGGGCCGAACGTCCGGCCGCAGAACGCCAGCCCGCTTCCGCGGCGTGCTGTACCGCGGCCCCGAGCACGGCACGGTGTTCGCCGCGGCGCTCGTCGAACGTGGAGCCGTCGACGTACGGATCCGGCACGTCGACACCGCGCGCACACAGGTCCTCGCGAACCTTGAAGCGCGCATGGTCGACGTCGTGGAAGAAGAACTCGGCGGGCGAGCGCACTTCGCCGTCGGCGCGCGACGGCGCCGCGACGACGCCGAGCGGGTGCACCGGCCACGCCCGCGCGACGATCATGTCGTCGATCGACAGGCGGCGGCTCGTCGGCAGCACGAGCACGAACGGCCACATCGCGAGCAACGGCTGCAGTTCGGCACGGGCCTTCGGCACGTAGACCCCATCGCCGTGCGGCGGCGACGCGAGCACGTGGTCGGCGACGAGCTGCACGACGCGCCGGTAGCCGTCGGGATCACGCAGCCAGCGCACCGGCACCCAGAACGGCCCGATCCGCACGTAGCCGTCGGCCTCCAGCTGCTCGATCTCCCACGCGAGCACGGAGTCCGCGGCGGCCGGCGAGATCTGCAGGAACGGTTCGCCGACGCGCACCCCGTCGGCGATCCATTCGCGGTTGCCGCCGATCGACCAGCACGCGAGTGCATCGGCGAGTCGCTGCTCCGACGCGCACCGTTCGCGCCGGTCCAGGTCGGCGAGTCGACCGATCACGCGGGCCATCGGGCGCGAGCATGCGCCGGCGCCGACGGCCGTTCCAGCAGCGAGGTCGTTCGCGGGCGCCGGCGTCATCGCAGCGGCGTGCTCCGGGCGGTGGACCACGACGCGACGAGGCCGCACACCGCGAGGCCGACGAGCACGATCGGACCGCCAGCCACCACGGCGCCGACCCACGGATGACCAGCCGCGTGCGCGACGAGGCCCGCGATCGCGCAGCACACGACGATCGTCGCGAGACGAACGACCGCGCGCCGCTGCCAACGGTTGCCGAGGCGCCACGACGAACGGACGAGCAACCGCAGCGCGAAGCCGTCGAGCAGCCACGCGCCGAACAGCTGCGGCGACGCGACACCGACTGCGCCGGCGATGCCCAGCACGATCCACACACCGAACGCAGCCGCGGCGATGCCGGACAGCGAAGGACCGCCGAGAGTGCGCCCCCACGGGAGCAGCCACGCCGCGAGAACCGTTCGCCAGGTGATGCGGCCCCGACCCCACGCGTGCAGCAAGGCTCCGAGCGCGACGACGGCGACCGCGAGCGCCGCGACGATCGCGGCCGCGGTCCGCTCACCCTGGCGAATGCCGAGGAACGCGCCGAGCAGGAGCGGCGCGGCGCGGACCATGGTGCCGATGATGCGGAGCATGGCGTGGTCAGCCGGAAGCCCGCTCCGGTGTGGCACACGGTGTTCGTACGATGTGGGCCGCGTCTGGCCGGGACCGGCACCGGCGGGGATCCGGGGACACGCGTGCACGTCGCAGCCCGCGCCCGTTCCCGACACGAACGGCGGTCAGCGCTGGCATTCAGGGCCGGCGCTCGGCGCGCATCAGCAGAGCGACGAACTCCGGCCGGCCCGCCTCTTCGGCCCACGACCGCGGCGTGCGCCCCGCGCCGTCGACGGCGAGCGGATCGGCGCCGGCGGCGAGCAGCGCTTCGCACGACGCGAGATCCCCCTGGTACGCGGCGAAGTGCAGCGGTGTCCACCGGTACGCGTTGTGGTACGCAGGCGACACGCCCACCGAGAGCAGGAACGCGACGGCGCCTGCGCGCCCGGCGTTCGCGGCTTCGCACAGTGCCTCCGAACCGTCGGCGGCGAGGTCGGCGCCCTGTGCGACGAGCCATTGCAGCAGTTCGACGTGCCCGCCGCGCGCGGCAACGACGAGCACCGGCGCCGATCCGAGCGCAACGCCGCGACGCAGGCACAGGTCGACGAGGTCTCGGCGACCTCCGTAGCACGCCAGTTCGAGAGCGCGCGGTGTCACCTGCGCGCCGGCGCGCGCGAGTGCATCGGCGATCGCGGCGTCGCCTCGTTCGATCGCGGCCGCGAGAACGTCCTGCTCGGGACGCCGCGGATCCGCGACGAGTTCGGCCCGCGCGGCGAGCAAGGCCTGCACGACGGCCGCGTGGCCGAGACGGCTCGCGTCGAGCAGCGGTGTGCGGCCGCGAACGGTGTCCCGCGCGTCGGGATCCGCGCCCGCCGCGACCAGCGCAGCCACGATCCCGGCCGCACCGACGCGCGCGGCGACGTGCAGGAGCGACTCCGTGCCGGTGAAACGATCCCGATCGACGCACTCCTCGAACGGAATCGCGGCCTTCGGGTCGGCGCCGGCCGCCAGCGCGGCATTCGCGGCCGCGAGATCGGACGCGCGCACGGCGGCCAGCAGTCGCTCGTCGGGCTTCATTCGCGGCCAGTCATCCGGATCCTGCGCCGGCCGTGGCAGCCGGACCGCCACGCGCTCGTCGGTCACTTCGCCGACGTCGCGCGACGCGCCCGGACCCGCGCCGCGGCCGCCATCTCGCCCCGGCGTTCGAGCGCCGCGGCGTGCAGTTCGCGCGCCACCGCGTCGCCGCCGTCCGCGAGCACGTCCGCCCGCTCGGCGGCGGCCAGGTCACGATCGCCGTCCACCGGCATCGGCTGGTTCGAGAGCACCGCCGCGAGATCGCGCCAGGCCGCGGCGTCGTCGGGGCGAAGTTCGGCCCAGCGCTGCGACTCCGCCACGGTCGCCGCGCGGTCGCCCGTCGCATCGAGCGCATCGAGAAGCTGCAGGTGCACACGTTCGTGGCCGGGGTGGGAACGGACCAGTTCGAGCAGGCCTTCGGCCGCCTCCGCGGCGCTCCCGCCTTCGAGCTGCGCGAACGCGAGGTCGAGCCGTACGTCGAGGTCCGCACCGAGCGCCGCGACCGCACGCTGCAAGCGCTCGACCGCGAGCGGGAACTCCCCGCGGCGGAACGCGGCGCGGCCGGCGAAGCGCCCGGCGTACGGATTCGCCGGATCGTCGCGCAGCCACTGCTCGGCGCGTTCGTCCGCCGCGGCGACATCGACCTGGCCGAGCAGCAGGAGCGCCGTCGCGCGCAACGGGTCGCGGCCTGCCGTCTGCGCGAACGCGTCGCCGAATGCCCCGGCCGCACCGTCCGGCTTACCGTTCCGCGAACGTGCGATGCCGAGGTTCACGAGCGTCTCGGGATCGTCGGCGCCGAGTTCACGCGAGCGCTCCAGCAGCGACTCGGCGCGCGCGGGGTCGACCACGAGCAGCGCGACGCCGGCGATCGCCAGCGAGCGTGGATGCCCGGGCCACAGCCGTACGAGCGCCTCGGCCGCCTCGCGGCGCTCGGCGGGACTGCCGCCGTTGCAGACGACACCGGCCCACTGCGTGTACAGGATCAGGTTCGGCTGCGGCGCGATCCGCACCGCAAGCGACAGCAGTTCGCGCGCGCGCGCGGTGCCGGCTGGGTCGCGGGCCTCGAGACCGAGCATCCCCTCGAGCCAGAAGCCCATCGACGTCGACGGCGGCCCGATCGTCCGGCGGATCGCCTCGGCCTCCGGACGACGATGCAAACGATCGAGCAACCACGCCCGGCACCGAGGGACGTTCTCGTCGTCGATCCGCGCGGCCCGTCGGTCCAGCTCGGCGAGCGCCGCTTCGACGCCGCTCTGACGCGACGTCGCGAACACGAGTCCGAGCACCGCTTCGCTGCGGAACGGGTCGACTTCGATCGCGGACTCGAACCAGCCGCGCCCTGCGTCGCGTTCGTCGCGGGCGAGGAAGCCCCGCACGACCGCGTCGTCGTAACGCTGCCGGTCCCTCGCCACGGCTGCGGCGTGCAGTCGAGGCCACTGCATACCGACCCAGAGCAGCGAGAGCGCAGCGATCGCGGCCGTCACGACGAGCGCCGCGAACAACGGCTGCTGCCGCATGCGCCGGATCCAGCGCCGCACGCGCGATGGTGCGCGCGCCGTGATCTCGCGCAAGTCGAGGAACGCGCGCAGATCGTCGGCCAGGGCCTGCGCCGTCGCGTAGCGACTCGCCGGATCCTTCTCGAGCGCCTTCATCACGATCGCGGCGAGGTCAGCGGGCACGCCGCGGTGCAGTCGCCGCGGATCACGCGGGTCCGAATGCACGATCGCGGTGAGCGCCGCCTCGATCGACGCACCGGCGAACGCGGGCTGCAGAGTGACGCACTCGTACAACGTCGCGCCGAGCGAGAACACGTCGGAGCGTTCGTCGCACGCCGAACCGCCGCCGACCACCTGCTCGGGCGCCATGTAGCGCGGCGAACCGATCACGGCGCCGGGACTCGTGAGCGTCGGGTCGTCGCGGTCGCGCGCGATCCCGAAGTCGGTCAGCACGGGGCCGCCCTCGGCGCGCAGCAGGATGTTCGACGGCTTGACGTCGCGGTGCACGATGCCCGCTTCGTGCACGTTGTGGAGCGCGGTCGCGACCGTGGCGATCGCCTGCACGAGGTTCCGCAGGGAGTCGCCCGCGTGTCCGCCCGCCGCGCGGATCTGCTCGAGGCGCGCAGCCAGCGACTCGCCTTCGACGAACGCCATCGCGAGCCAGTGCCGACCGCCGTCCACGCCGACGCCGAGCACGCGGACGACGTTCGGGTGGTCGAGCCGCGCCAGCGTCTGCGCCTCGCGACGAAAGCGCGCGAGCGCCGTCGCGCTCGCCGCACTCTCCGGTCGCAGCACCTTCACCGCGACGCGGCGGCCGAGCAGCCGATCGCGCGCCTCGTGCACGATGCCGATCCCGCCCTGCCCGACGACGCGGCCGAGGCGATAGTCGCCGAGCAGGTCGCCCGACGCCTCGATCGTCGTCGCGGAGCCGTCCGCGGCGCCACCGCCGTCGTCGTCGCGCATCGCGGCCAGCACGTCCACGAGGTCCGGATTCGCGTCGAGCAGGTGCTGCCAGTCGCCGCCGTTCGCCCGGTACGCGACGAACAGCTCGAGGGCGCGTTCGAGACGATCCGCGGAACGGCTCATCGCGTCACAACAGATCCGCCAGCCGGCCCTGGCGCAGTTTCGTCATCGCGGCGGCGAGCTTCGGCAGCGCGCGCCGGTACCGCATGCGCACCGTGTCCTCCGCTTCGCCGCACTGTTCGGCGATGACCGCGAAGGACTCTTCGTGGTAGTCGCGCCGCTCGATCACTTCGCGGTCGTCCACGTCCAGCAGCTCGAGCGCGAGCCGCACCCAGGCGCGCAGGTCCTCGCGCGCCGCCGACGCGCCGGGATCCGTGACGTTCGCCGCGGCGTCGAGATCGAGAACCGTCCCGCTGTCGCCGGCGGGCATCGACCGTTCGCGCCGCACGTCGCGCTTCGCCCGCTGCTGATGACTCGCCGCGGAACGGAGCGTGTTCTCGACCATGCGGACGAGCAGGCTGCGCAGATGGCCGCGATCGGACAGCAGGAACCGCGGCGCACTCCGCAGCGCGTGCAGCATCGTCTGCTGCACGATGTCCTGCGTGTCGTGCTGCCGGCGCAGCAACGGACCGAGCCGGCGACGAACCTGCTCGGCGACGAAGGCCTGCTCCTGCTGCACGAGGTCGGCCATCGCCTGCTGGTCGCCGCCGTGCCATCGCAGCAGCAGCTCGCGGGTCGCATCCACGCGTGGCGATTGGAGGGACGGGCGCGCGAACGGTCAAGGCGGGCGGTGGCGTCCGTCACGGCTTGAACAGCGAGACCTTGTCCTTCTCGATCTCCGCGGCGGCCTGCTCCGCGGCCGCGGTGTGCACGGAGTCGGAGTTGCCCTTCAACAGCTTCAGCCGGCCCGGCGTGATGTCCGGCAGCAGACGAAGGCGCGCGCCGCTCTGGACGAGCTGCCTGAGCGTGGCGCTCGGCTGTGCTTCGACGTCGATATTGGTGAAGCCATCGAGCGGGCCGTGGAACTCCGTGCCCTGCATGAAGCCGCCGGGACCGCGCGGGTCGAGCAGCGACTCGTGGCCGAACGTCTGGAAGAAGTTCTTCTTCGTGGTCGCCGAGATGGTCGAGGTCGGCACGGAGATCTTGAACGGCGAGAAGCTCACCTCGCCGGGTGCGAAGAACGCGCCATCGCTGATCGCGACGTAGTCGAGCGGCACGCTGCCCGCGAGCAGCTTCGCGCAGTCGAGCGCCGCGAGACCGCCGACGCTCGAGCCGACGATCGCGGTCACCCCCTGCTTGATCGACTTCCGCAGCTGGAGCACCTCGTCCGCCGCCTCCTTCGCCTTGTTCTTGTCGCCGCGGCCGCCGACGAAGCAGATCGCCAGCGGGACGAAGTGCGTGCGCAGGTACGCCGGAGTCGCGAACTTGTTGGCGAACTCGGCTTCGGCGAGCCGCCGCCGCTGGCCCTCCGAGGCGGCGTCGCCGCCGTCGAAGTGCACGAAGATGTCCAGCGGCAGCGTCGCCAGCACCTGGCCGAGGCCGAGCACGTCGTTCAGGTCGATGCCCACGAGCGACTGCTGCGCGACACCGGAGTTGAAGCCGAGCTTGACGAACGGCGCCGGGCTCATCTTGACCCGCGGCAGGCGGCCGGGCGGCAGCTGCTTCTTCAGCATCTCCGCATCGAGAGCGGCGATCGTCTTCTTGCCGACGACGTTGTCGGGCGCCGTCTGGTGCAGCGCGGTGTTGAGGATGTTGCGCTCGCGCTTGAACCGGAGCACCGCCGCCGCGGTCGCCGGGCCGTACTCGGCGCGGACCACTTCCGTGCCGAGGTTCGGGTTGCGCATGATCGTGAGCAGCGCGAGATGGACCCGCGTCACGTGGTCCCCCTGCTCGCGCGGTTGCCGCAGCGTGATGTGCGCGAGGTCGTCGACGAGGCACTTGTCCAGTCGAGGGTTCCGCCGCGGCTTGGTGAACAGGTTCGAGCTGAGTTGCACGTCGTTCTCCGTTCGTTTCGGGTCGCCCACGGAGCACCGTTTCCCGGCCGGACCGAACGCGGATCGCGACGGATTCCCGACCGCGCCTTCCCACCGCACGGTCCGCCGCACCGGCGGGCAGGTCCACGCTGGCGCCGCCGTCGCGCGGAGGCGAGACTGCCGCGCTCACGGATGCGCCCAGTGACCGACCCCCACGCACGTCTTCTCTTCCCGCGGAGCGCACACCATGGCTGAGCACCTGGGCGAAGCCGCGGCCGCCGCCGCGATCGGTGCCGGCGAAGCCATCGCCGGCGGGGCGGTGGGCAAGAAGAAGGCGCCGACGATGGGCCCCGTGCGGACCAACCTCGAAGCGTTCGGCGTCGCGATCCTCGCGGCCGTGCTGCTGAAGTGGTTCTGCATCGAGGCCTACCAGATCCCGACGTCGTCCATGCAGCCCACCCTGATGGGCAGCAACGAGGCGAACGTGAAGGACCGCATCCTCGTCGACAAGATCCTGCCGACGATCCGCGAGCCGAAGCGGTGGGACATCACCGTCTTCGAGTACCCGCTGCAGAAGAACCAGAACTACGTGAAGCGCCTCGTCGGCATCCCCGGCGACCGCCTCGCGATCGGCGGCGGCAACCTCTACCAGGTGAGCGACGACGGCGGAAAGCGCACGTTCACCGTGCTGCGCAAGCCCGCGGACCTGCAGGCCGCGATGTGGCGCAACGTCTACCCGGCACGCCGCGAAGTGCGCAGTGAGACGAAGGCGACGGACTCTTGGCGCGGCTCGCCGTCGCGCACCTTCAGCGAGGACGGCGACGGCTTCGCGGGCAACCTCGACGGCAGCCTCGCGCGCCTCTACTTCCGCTTCGACGAGCCCGACGGCGGTCTCGTCGACCGCGTGTGGGACGGCTACCCGAAGGCGACCGCCGTCGAGATCCGCACCAAGACACCGCACCAGCGACCGCAGGAGATCGTGCCGGACGCGCGCCTCGGCGCGACCGTGACGCCATCGCAGAAGCTCGACGAACTGTCGTTCGAGATCGAGGTCTCGCGCCCGAACCGCGACAAGCTGACCTACGCGCTCGTCATGCGCGGCGACAAGGCGCGGCTGCAGGTGCGGACGAAGGAGACGCAGGTCGCCGGTGAGTCGCCCGAGTTCCCGCTCGAACTCCCGCCCGGCGCGACAACGCGGATCGTGTTCTCGCACGTCGACGAGGAACTCGTCGTCGAAGTGAACGGCGAGGTCCGCCAGCGCTTCGAGTCCGGTGCGTGGTCGTGCCGCGAAGGCTGCGAACTCGCGGGCAACGGCGCATCGCTGCAGAACCACTGCGTGATCCCGCAGATCCTCTGCAAGGGCAAGGGTGCGGTGCGATTCGACGACCTGCGGCTCGACCGCGACCAGCACTGGACGCGGATGGGTGCGCCCGAGGTCATCGAGGTGCCGGAAGCGCACTACTTCATGATGGGCGACAACACTCTGCAGTCGATCGACTCGCGCGACTGGACGGCCGTCGAGATCGAGGTCGACGCGAACGACCGCGTCGTGCGACCCGGCACGGCGGGCGCGCGCAAGATCCTCGGCAACAAGCGCGCGATGGACCTCACGCGGCCGCCGGATCGCGACGAGACGCCGATCGGCCTGCCGACGGAGCACGCCATCGTGATGATCGACGAGTTCGGCGAGATCCGTCGCTTCGAGGCGGAAGTCGGCCCGGACTGGGGCGAACGAGTGTCGTTCAAGGACACGTCGGCTCAGGACGGTTCGCGCGACTGGGTGGCCCCGGAGAAGAAGGTGCCGTTCGTGCGCCGCGAGGACATCCAGGGCCGCGCGGTGCTCGTCTTCTATCCGTCGCGGCCGATCGCGTGGCTCTTCGGCGGCAACTGGCCCGACCGCTTCGGGTTCGTCCGATGAGCACGGCCGCGACTCCGGCGACCGCGACTCCGGCGACGGGTGCGGAGGTCCTTCGCACGGAAGGACTGGTGAAGGCGTACGGCGGCCGCCGCGTCGTCGATCGAGTCAGCATCTCGGTGCGCGAAGGCGAGATCGTCGGGTTGCTCGGCCCGAACGGCGCCGGCAAGACGACCACGTTCCGCATGGTCGTCGGCATGGTGGTGCCCGACGCGGGCCATGTGCTGCTCGAAGGCAAGGACGTGACGAAGCAGCCGATGTACCGCCGTGCGCGGCGCGGCCTCGGCTACCTCGCGCAGCAGGAGTCGGTGTTCAAGAAGATGCGCGCGATCGACAACATCCGCTGCGTACTCGAAGCGCGTGGAATGCGCCGCAGCGACCGCGAAGACCGCGCCGCACAGCTGATGCAGGACCTGCAGCTGACGCACGTCGCCGAGTCGATCGCCGAGACGATGTCGGGCGGCGAGAAGCGGCGGCTCGAGATCGCGCGCGCTCTCGCGACCGATCCGAGCCTGCTCCTGCTCGACGAACCGTTCGCCGGCGTCGACCCGATCACCGTCGAGGAGATCCAGCAGATCCTCGCGGCGCTGGCGCGCACCGGAATCGCGATCCTCATCACGGAGCACAACGTGATCGCGACGCTCCGCATCACCCACCGCGCCTACATCATCAGCGAGGGCAAGGTGATCGCCGACGGCGACCCGCAGACGGTCATCGCCGACGAGCAGGTGCGCCGCGTCTATCTCGGCAACTCGTTCGGCGGCGGCATCACCGAAGAGGAAGAACGCGGGCTCGACCTCGAGTGAGGCGCCCGCGCCCGATCATCCCTGCAGCAACTGCAGCGCCGCCTGCGGTTGCGCATTGGCCTGCGCCAGCACCGAGATCGAGGCCTGCTGCAGGATGTTGTTGCGCGTGAGTTCGGCCGTCTCGTAGGCGACGTCGACGTCGCGGATACGGCTCTCGGCTGCCTGCAGCGATTCGGCGGTGACGCCGAGGTTCGCGATCGTGGACTGCAGACGGTTCTGCACCGAACCGAACTTGCCGCGCAGCTGCGAGACGAGGTTGATCGCGCCGTCGATCTGCGTCATCGCAGTGGTCGTGTTGCCGCCCGACCCGATGTCGAGGCTCGCGAGTCCGAGCGTCGTGCTCAGCGCCGGCGTCAAGGTCACGCCGAGCTGGTCGATGTTGGCGTTCGTGTTGATGCCGACCTGGAACACCACGGTGCTCGCCGAACCGTCCAGCAACTTGATGCCGTTGAACTCGGTCGACTGCGCGATGCGGTTGATCTCCGTGACGAGCGTGCCGAACTCCTCCATCAGCGTGTCGCGGTCGGCGTTCGACACCGAGCCGTTCGCCGACTGGACCGTCAACTCGCGCAGACGCACGAGGATGTTGCTCACTTCGTTCAGCGCGCCCTCGCCGACCTGCACCAGGGAGATGCCGTCGTTCGCGTTGCGCGAAGCCTGCTGCAGCGAGCGCACCTGGGAACGCAGACGTTCCGAGATCGCGAGACCCGCTGCGTCGTCGGCAGCCGTCGAGATGCGGAGACCAGTCGACAGCCGCTGGTAGTTCCGCGCGAGGCGCGTCGTGACCTGCGCGGTGTTCCGCTGCGCATTGATCGACGCGACGTTGGTGTTGACCCTGAGACCCATGATCCTTTGCCCTCTCCGATGATTCGCCTGATGGGTCGCGTTCGATCCTCGCGAACCCCGACCGCCATGATCGGTCCCTTGCCACGGGACTTGAGCAAAGAGCCGATGAGATTGGCGTCTCGGGGTTTTCCCGCGGCGACCTCGTCGAAACGCTGCTCGGGGCCGCGACCCAGGTCGTGAGTGGACCCCGGCGCCGACCCGAGAGGGCTGCACGGCGACGGAGTCGCCGGGATCGGCCGCCGCAGGGCGCCCGAGGAGAGTGCGCGGCAGCCGACCGCGAGCGGGGCGTGTCAGCGCGCCGCGGTCGGAAGAACGTGGCGGACGAGGACTTCGTCGCGATTCGAAGCGTGCAGCAGCGCTTCCTCCTGGCTCACGAGGTGCCGCCCGAGCAGGCTGCGCAACGCGGAGTCGACGGTCTGCATGCCGAGACCGCGGCAGCGCTGCATGATCGCCGGCAGTTCGTGGAAGTCGCCCCGCCGGATCGTGTCACGCGCCGCGGCATTGGCGACGAGCAGTTCGACGACGGGCACGTGGCCCGCGCGGTGCGAGCGCTGCAGCAGGCTCTGCGCCATCGCCCCCCGCAGCGCGCGCGCCAGACGCGCGCGCAGGCGGTCGCGCTGCTCCGGGTCGACCATCAGTTGGAGTTCGGTGAGCGTACCCACGATCGAACCGGCCTCGACGCCGCCGAGCACGAGACAGCCGGATTCGGCCGCGGTGATCGCGGCTTCGAGGGTCGCCGCCGAGCGGATCTCGCCGACGACGATCGTGTCCACGCCGGACGCGATCGCCTGCTGGATCGCGGCGGGTGCCGACACGACATGCGTGCCCACCTCCCGCTGGTGCAGCAGCGCGGCGCCGTTCTCGTGCAGGAACTCGATCGAGTCCTCGACGGTCACGATGTGTCGCGTCGGATCCTGCGCCAGTACGCCGACGAGCGCGGCGAGCGTCGTCGACTTGCCGGAGCCGAAGAACCCGGCAACCGTGACGAAGCCGCTCCGGAAGCGGGCGAAGGCCGCGAC
The DNA here is from genome assembly GCA_016794565.1 of Planctomycetota bacterium. Classification (GTDB taxonomy): domain Bacteria; phylum Planctomycetota; class UBA1135; order UBA1135; family UBA2386; genus JAEUHQ01. Next base: position 26,552 of record JAEUHQ010000164.1, read on the forward strand.
GTGATCGGGAAGATCGAGCGCTTCGAGCTTCGGCGTGGACTCGGGCAACGGGCGCATCACCAACGACGCGCTGCCCGACACCTCGGCGACGGTGGCGCGGTAGCGCTTGCCGCTCCGCGAGACGTAGAGCACCTCGACGTGGCCGCAGCGCGCGATGCGTTCGCGATGGTCGGAGAAGAGCATGTCGCGCAGCAACTCGTCGATGTCGCTCTGCAGGAGCGGCGTCTCGTCGCCACCGACGAACCGGCGTTGCACACGCAAGGCAGGCGCGCGACCGGGAACGAGATGCAGCGCGGACGCGCCGACACGCGTCATGGCTGCGAGAAGGGTTTCGAGTCGAGTCGTGTCCACGTTTCACCTCGCCTGGGCCCGGAGATCCTTGGTGCGATCCAAGAGCCACGCCTTCTCCTCGACCCGGTCGAAGACGTCTTCGATCCGCACGCGCCCGGCACCGAGCAGGTCGAGCAGATCGCGGTCGAGCGAGTACCCGCTGCGCGACCCATCGACCCGCAGGAGCAAACCGAGATCGGCGAGATCCCCGCTGCGAACGACTTCGCGCACTGCTTCGTCGACGACGAGCAGTTCGCTCGCGACGACGGTGCCGTTGCAGTTCGCTTCGGGGAGTTCGTGCCGGACGAGCACGGCACGCAGCACCGCGGCGAGAGTCGAGCGGACGCGCGGCAAGTCGTAGCCCGGATAGAAGTTGATGGCGCGAACCAGCGCCGCCGTCGACGTCGGCGCGTCCATGTACGCGATCACGAGGCGGCCGCCTTCCGCGGCACGAAGGGCGAGTTCGAACGTGCCCGGGCTGCCGACGTCGGCGATCACCAGCGCGTCGGGGTCCTCACGGACCACGCTGCGCAACGAAGCGCCGCGTTCCTCCGGATCGATGCCGTAGCGGCGACGGACGACCAGGGCTCCGTCGGCGGGCAGTTCGACCGGTTCGTCGTCGACCACGACGACGTAGTGGTTCTTGTCGGCGGCGGCGAGCCGGATCAGCGGCGCCAGAGCTTCCGCGCGCCCCGTCCCGCGTTCGCCGGCGACGAGCACGAGCCCCTTGCCCGACTTGACCGCTTCGACGATCGCAGGGTGCAGCTCGCGCTCCTGCGTGGCGCGCGGCACACCCGGGAACGTCACGCGCACGGCGACGCCGTCGAACTGGCGGAACGCGGCGGCGAACCCGTTGCCCGCTCCTTCGCGCTTCCAAGGTCGAACGACGAAGTGGTGTTCGGCGAGACCCTCGAGCACTTCGTCGCCCATCGTCTCGCGCACGAAGTCCCACACCTCGGGGCCACTCAGCGTCTGCTCCGTCATCTGCCGCCACGAACAACCGACGCGGATTCGCACGGTGCGGCCCTCGCTCACGACCATCTCCGTCGCGCCGTTCGCGCGCGCGGCGGCGAACAACGCGGCGCTGCCGACGTCGCCGACCACGAGCGGGTCGGTGCGCATCGCGACGCGAGCCCGCTGCAGGTCGAGCAATCGCGTCAGACCAGCCGCGGACAGCAGTCCCTGTTCGACGAGGATCTGGCCGATCGGTCGTGTGCCGCCGGTGAGGGACTGGATCGCCAGGCATCGATCGAGCCCGGCTTCGTCGACGATCCCACCATCGAGCAAGATCGCACCCAAACGATTGTCTTCCATCCGCCGACGTCCTCCGTTCGACGGACATCGGCCGCGCGCCACGCGCGCCTTGAGATCGGCATTTCGGGCCGGCCGGTCACGTCGTGCGGCGAACCCCGTCGGCCGCGAGTTCGGCGGCGAACGGGCGCACCATCAGCTGGCACTGCGTGGCGACCTGCTGCCAGCGGCGATGCGCGGCTGTCCGATCGCCCGACGCTTCGGCGAGCAGCGCCTGCGCGACGTTGCCGATCAACGGGTCGCCGAGATCGAGGAACGCACGCATGTCCGCCGAAGGCGTCTTCATCGTTGCACCGATGCCTCCGAGCGCCGCGACCTGAGCGGCGAAGACAGCCCGATCCTCGAGAGCGACCGCCGCCAGCAGCGCCCCCCAGCGCCGCTCCACGTCCGCGGAATCAGGCGGCGTCCGCACGAGGACCTGCAGCGCCTGGCGGCGCTCGTCACCGTCGAGATCTCCGTCCGCGAGCAGACGAACGGCCTCGGCCGGCGACGGAGGAATCCATCGCACGACCAGAGCGACCAAGTCGATCGTCACGACCGCGGCCAGGAAGACAACCAGGGCCGGGGTGAGGATCCGCGGCCGCCGAGCGTCGGTCGCGGGGGCGGAACTTGCCATTCGGCGCAGTCTCGCCGCCGCAGCCCCCCACCACCACTGATGCTTTGCGTGGAGCACCTCCGGCGGGCAGTAGAACACGGCCCTCCAGGCCGCCCGGTCGGCGGGACCACCCCAGGGACCTCCGACCAAGCGCAGTGCGGCCGGGGACCATGTGCCGCGACAATCACAGCGGTTACAGCGTTTTCGATGGGTGATCCACGCACGGCATCAGTCCTGGGGGCGTTTGGATCGAGCGGATGACCCTCCTCGCAGCGGAGCGCGCCCCGACCCGCCGCCAAGACGCGCATCAGCCGGGGCTTTCGAGAGCGAAAGAAACTGGTAGAGTCGCGGTTTCCCGATCGCCGCCTCCGAACTCTTCGGAGGCCCAGAAACCACCGCCTCGACGCCGCGCGCACCGGTCAGCCGCGACTCCGACAGGAGCACCCACGTGCACCACGGATTCGCCAAACCGCATGACGCACGTCGCTGGCACCCAGGACCCCCTGACATGCCCGCACGAGAACTCGCAAAGAAGAAGGCCACGCCGGCTCCCAAGTCGACCAAGGCCGCGAAAGTCACACGCAAGCCCGCGGCCAAGACCGCCAAGACCAGCAAGAAGAGCAAGCCCGGCGCTCGCGACGCGGCGCGGAACCCGATGCGCACGCCGGCGGCGTCGCGCCCGGCGTTCGTTCCGCGCGCAGTCGCCAACCTCGACGACGACGACGTCCTGATGGCGCACGGCGGCGGCGGCGGCGGCTTCGGTCGCTGCGGCGGTCGCCTGCTGGCGAGCCGGACGGAACAGCAACTCTGCCAACGCCTCGGTCTGGCGGGCGTCGTGCACAGCCACAGCCCGCGGCACTACGAGGTGCGCTATCCCGAGGGCTTGGTCGCCGCCTACGCGCCGATGATCGTGTTGCGCGGTCGCGGCCGCGAAGGCAAGAGCGTCGTGATCGAAGCAGTCGAAGAGACCGACGCGCCGATCCTCCGCAAGGTGACGGCGTTCCGCAGCCAGTACGGGCAGGAGTTCTACGTGATTCTCGTGGCCGCCGACGACATCCTCGACGCGGTGCCGCTGGCCGCGTTCGACGAGTCGTGCGCGACGACGAACGTGAACACGCTGATCGCCCGCCTCGCCGAGTAGCGGCAACCTCGGGTGCAGGCGGGCCCGCGGCACTGTCGGCCCCCGCACGGAGGTCCCGGACGGCTCGCGCCAGCGCGCGGCACCCAGTTGGGTCTGGCAGGTCGAGGGAGCGGCGGTTACCGTTCCTCGCCCTTTTGACCGCCCTACCCCCAAGAGCCGAGCTACGCCGTTGACGACCGACCTCGTCCATCTCGCGCGTTCCCTTCAACTGGACTCCCTGGAAGCCGCCTGGGGCCAGGCAGCAAAAGCCCCCCGCGCGGAGGATGCAGGTCGATACGCGACGGCGATCGATCTCCTGTGCGAACAGGACATGGCCAGCCGAGCACTCGGGCTCGCGTCGGTGATGATCGACGCGCTCTCGCAGAAGAACGAGCTCGACGCCGCGCTCGAACTCGGCTTCCGGGTCATGCGCCGTAGCGCGCACAACGACGCGCTCACCAAGACCGTGGCCGGGCTGATCGACAAGCGCTACGGCGAAGAAGAGTGGTTCCCGGTGTTCAAGACCCGCGCCGGGCTGCATGCCGGCTCGACCGTCGCCGCGATCCTCGAGTTCGAACGGCTTCGCCGCTACACGCGCGGCTATGTCGTCTACCACGCCGCCGGTTGGGGCGAGGGCCAGATCGAAGGGTTCGCGGCCGAAACGCAGGAGATCGCAGTCCGCTTCGCGACCGGCCGCCGCGAGTCGTTCCCGCTCGAGACGCTGCTGTCGCGGTTCAAGCCGCTGGACGGGAACGATCTCCGCGCGATGAAGATCAAGGCGATGGACGCGCTGCGCGCCGAAGCCGAGAAGGACCCGAGCGCCCTGATCCGTCGCACGGCGACCCTGTACCGCGGCACGATCACGAGCCTGCAAGTGAAGAACGAGCTGTGCCCGTCCGTGATCGGTGAGAAGGACTGGCCCTCGTTCTGGAAGCGCGCGAAGGCCGCAACGGCGAAGGATCCGTGGCTCAGGGTCGAGGGCTCGTCGACTCGGCCGACGTTCATCGTGCGCGACAGGCCGGTCGGCATCGTCGAAGAGGCGACCGCTGCGCTCGGCCATCAGAACGACCTCGGCCAGCGCATCGGCGTGCTGCGCGAGTTCCTCGGGCGCGCGCCCGACGAGGAGTACCGCAAGCAGGTCCTCGACCTCGCGGCGAAAACCGTCGAGCAGGCGATCGAGGAGAAGAAGGCGACGCACGCCCACGTCCTCGACGGCATCCTCTTCCTCGAAGAGCACGGACTGCGCGCATCGGTCGCCGCCGCCGACGAACTTCGGGCGCTCATGGTGAAGCCGGACGGTTCGCTGAATCCGACCGCGATCGACCGCCTCGCGACGCAGGCGTCGCGCGCGCACGCGATCGAACTGCTGCCGAAAGCGCTCGGCGACAACTGGGCCGACCAGTGCGCGGTGTTGCTGACCGAGTGGCCGAACTCGGTTCTCGAGAACGTCGTCGACAAGCTGGCCGCGACGAACAACGGTGCGCTCTGCCTGCCGACGTGGGAGAAGGTCGCGCCCTATCCGAAGCGCTTCCCGCTGCAGACCTACCTGCTGGGCAAGCTGTACTGCGACGGGATCTTCGACGGCGTCGAACAGTGCCCGGGGCCGGTCGCCGTCGGTCGCGTGCTGCTGCACCTCGGCCGCATCCTCAACGCGGACCGCAAGAAGAACCAGATGCACAGTCGGCTGCTCGGCCGCTTGACGAGCCTGCTGACGGGCAAGCGCGGCCTGCTGAACCGCTCCCTCGACGGCATCTCGCGCGAAGACCTCACGCAGTACGTCGGCATCTGCAAACGCGCCGGGGAGGACTTCGCGCAGGAGATCGTCGACATGATCGACCGCGTGGTCGCCGACAAGTACCCGGACATCCACGCGAAGCCCGAGCTGCCCTTCTGGGAGCGCGACCACATCTACACGACGCGCGAGGGGCTGCGCCGGATCCGCGAGGACTACCGCGTTCTCGTCGAAGACAAGATCCCCGCGAACAGCAAGGCGATCGGCGCGGCGGCCGCGCTCGGCGATCTCAGCGAGAACAGCGAGTGGGAGGCCGCGATGGAAGAGCAGCGCAACCTCACGGGTCGCGCGCAGGACATGGACGCGCAGATCCGCAGTGCGCGCCTCATCGAAGAGCAGGACGTGCCGAACGACCGCGTCGCACCGGGAACGAAGATCACCGTCACCGAAGAAGGTACGGGCGCACGTTCGAGCTACCGGATCCTCGGCCCGTGGGACGTCGTCGACGACCACACCGTCAACTACCTCGCGCCGATCGCGCAGGGCCTGCTCGGCAAGGGCGTGGGCGACAACGGCGAGATGCCCACGGCGCGCGGCCCGGTGAGCGTCCGCATCGACGCGATCGAACGCATCGTGTGAGCGACGCGCCGGCCGATCTGCCGCCGACCCGCGCGTTCGCGCTGCCGGTCGCCGGCGGCGAGATCCGCGGCGACGAGCTGCCCGGCAACGAGCCGGGCTACCTGTTCGTGCACGGCCTCGGCTCCGTGCGAAGAGGCCTGAAGAGCGACAGCCTGCTCCTGCACGCGGCGCAACGGCGACGGCGCTTCCTCCGCATCGACCAGCGCGGCCACGGCGAGTCCTCGGGCAGGATCGGCCAGGTCAAGGTGAGCACGCTCGTCGACGACGTGCGCCGGGTCGTGCAGCTCATGGAGTCGTGCGTCGTCGTCGGATCCAGCCTCGGCGGACTCGTCGCCGCGTTCGCAGCGGTCGCGGAGCCGCAGCGTGTACGCGGGCTCTGCCTCATCGCCCCGGCGTTCGGCCTGCTCGCGAACCTCGAACGCCGCCTCGATGCCCGCGGCGAACTGCAGACGAGCAACGGCTTGTCGTTCCCCGTGCTGTCCGAAGTGCTCGCGGACGCACACGCACTCGCTCTCGCCGAACCGTCGCTCCCGTTCGACCTCGTCGTGCCGACGCTCGTGGTGCACGGCACGAACGACGACGTGATCCCGCCGATCTTCAGCGAGCGCTTCTTCGCGACGATCCGCCATGCGCAGAAGGATCTGTGGATCGTCGACGGGGGCGACCATCGCCTCGTCGACCACGCCGCGGAGACGTGGCTGCGGCTCGACCGCCTCGTGGACAGCCGCGGGCGGTAGGATCGCTCGGATGCTCCCCGTCCCGCCCGGACTGCAACGCCTCGCCGACCAGATCGACGGCTGGCTCGACCTGCGTTGCCCGGAACGCGCCCTCGAACTGCTCGACCCGATGCTCGCCGATCCCGCTGGCCGCCCGGCGGGACTGTCGATGCGCATCCGCGCGTTCGTGCGCCAGGGACGGCACACCGACGCGCTGACCGACCTCGCCGAACTGCGCCGCACGCAGGAGCCGTTCGACTGGATCGACCTCACGGAAGCATGGTGCAGGAAGCGCACGAACGACCTGCCCGGCGCGATCCGGTGCATGGAGCAGCTGCTCGCCCGCGAGCCGCGATCCGACATCGGCCACTTCAATCTCGGCTGCTACCTCGCGCTCGCTGGCGAAACCACCCGCGCGATCGACGAAGTGACGCTCGCTTGCGGTCTCGATGCCGCCTTCCGCGATCACCTGCGCGACGAACCGGATCTCGACAGCCTGCGTACGGATCCGCGCTTCCGGGCCCTGCTGCGCGACGGCGGCCACACCGACTCCGCGGCAGCGGGCGACGACGAAGACGACGAGGACCTCCTCGACGACGAGCGCGGCTCGCCGGATCGCAACTGACCCGGCCGCCACGAGGCCGCCTTGGCACGGGAGGCCCCGCGCCGCGCCTCACTGCCCGGCCGCCGGAGGTCGAAGAAGGGCGCGGAGATCGCACCGTTGCCAGCGCAGCCACCCACGAAGAGCGCCCGCGCGGCGCGCGACGGACTCGTCGCCAATCTCGCAGCCGTCGTCGCCGTTCCCGACCACGTCGTCGAACCGATCCTGTGTGCGCTCGTCGCCGGCGGCCACGTGCTCGTCGAGGGGATCCCGGGCATCGGCAAGACGCTGCTCGCCCGAACGCTCGCGCAGAGCATCGACGGTGAGTTCCGCCGCATCCAGTTCACGAACGACCTGATGCCGAGCGACGTCGTCGGAACCGCGGTGTGGCGGCCCGACGTCGGCAAGTTCGCATTCGTGCGTGGACCGTTGTTCGCCAACCTCGTGCTCGCCGACGAGATCAACCGCACGAGCCCACGAACGCTCTCGTGCCTGCTCGAGGCGATGGAGAACGGCAAGGTCTCCGTCGAGGGCCGGACCGTCGAACTCGGCAGGCCGTTCCTCGTACTCGCGACGCGCAACCCGATCGAATTCCACGGCACATGGCCGGTGCCCGAGGCCGCGCTGGACCGCTTCCTCGTGCGTGTCGAGCTCGGTTACCCGGACGGCGAAGCCGAGCTCGCGCTCTACACGGGCCGCGACCCGGAGGCTCGGCTCGGGGCGATCCGGCCCGTCCTGTCGTGCGACGACCTCATGGCGCTGCGAGCGGCATGCGAAGACGTCCAGGTTCGCACGCCCGTCGCGGAGTACGTGCATCGCATCGTCTCGGCGACGCGCCAGCATCCCGATGTGCAGCTCGGTGCGAGCCCCCGCGCAGCGCTCGCGTGGCTCCGGGCGGCGAAGGCGCGGGCCCTGCTCGACGAACGGGCTTTCGTGCTCCCCGACGATCTGAAGGCGCTCGGGCCGGCGGTCCTGGCCCACCGTGTGTTCCGACGCGACGGTGCGTCGGCTGCGCCGCTCGTGCGCGAGCTGCTGCAGACGACCGCCGTTCCGCTGTGAGAGGACTGGCCACGTGCCGCTCCGACCGACCGAACTCGGACTGAAGGGCGTGGCGCTGGTCGCCGCGCTCGAGGTCGCGTTCTTCGCCACGAGCTACAGCAATCTCTTCTTCCTCCTTCTCACGTTCTGCGGCGTGATCGGCGGCATTGCCGCTGTCGGTGCCCTCGCGAACCTGCGCGGTCTGCGCGTCGTCGTCGAACCCGTGCCGTTCGCAGCCGCGGGCTCGCCGCGCCAGATCGTGGTGCACACCCGCGGCGGCCGGCGCCGCTTCGACCTCGCGCTGGTTCTCGAGGGCGAAGACCGAAAGGTCGACGCAGGCCATGTCGCCATCGCGACCGGCGACGGCACGCACACCGCGACGATGGCCGCTCTGCCGCGAGGCGTCCTGCACGCGACGCGGCTGAGGGTGTCGTCGCGCCACCCGTTCGGCCTGTTCCAGGCGAGTCGGCGCTACCCGGTCGAGATCGAGGTCGTCACGTATCCGTCGCCAGACGCCGGCGACGCCGCGCCGCGGAACGACGTCGGCCCGTCGATCGGCGCGCACGATCGCGGCAGGGTCGTGGCGAGCCTGCGACCGTTCCGCACCGGCGACGCACTCGGAGCGGTGCACTGGAAGGCCACGGCACGGCGCGGCGAACCGGTCGTGAAGGAGTGCGAACCAGAGGGCACGGAGCGACTCGACGTCGTGATCGACCGCCGCTGCTCAGCGGAGGAACTCGAGACGCGCCTCGCCGCGGCGACGGACTTGGTGCTGAATGCGCGGGGCGGCGATGCACCCGTCACCTTGCGCAGCCAGGACTGGACCCAGAGCGTCACCGTGAACGGCGTCGGAGCCCACACCGCGCTTCGCCGCCTCGCCGCAGCCACGACGCTGCCTTCGACCGCACCCGGCGTCGCGGCCGCCGCCGATGCGGCAGGAGCGGTGCATGTCTGAGCGTCTCCTGCCGTTCCTGCTCCTGCTGACACTGCTCGACCTCGCGTTCGTGCAGGCAACAGGAGTCGTCACCGGCAACGACCTGCTCGCCCTGTGGCTGCTGGCCGCAGCCGCGCCATGGCTGCGGCGCCTGCAGCGACGCCGTTGGTGCCGCTCGACGTGGAACGCCGCGGTGCTCGTCGTGTTCGCGCTGCTCGTGCACCATGCGACGACGACGGGCCTGCTCTACATGCTCGAGGACGGCCTGCTGCTCGCGGTGTTGTGCCAGGTGCACCTGCTCAACAACGTCGGCGAACGCCAGCGCCCGGACCTGGTGTTCTTCAACTCGTTCCTCGTCGCGTTCGTCACGAGCTTCTTCGCCCCCGACCTGACATGGTCGCTGCTCTTCGTCGCGCACGCATTCGTGCTCGTACCGGCGCTGCAGGTGAACGTCTTCGCACGGCGCGGCGTGCGCCTCGACGGTGCGTCGCTCCGGACCGTGCTGCGGGACTCGGTCGGCCTCACGTTCGCCGTCGGCGTGGCCACCGCGGCGGCATTCGTGCTCCTCCCGCGCGACTTCGAACGCCACGGATGGCTCGGCGACGCGATGAACGCGTCGCCCGCGGACGCCGGAGTCGCGGAGCGCATCCGCCTCGACAAGGAGTTCCCGATCGCGCTCGGCAACGACGTCGCGCTGCGCATCGAGGTCGTCGACGGGACTCCCGATCGGATGCCGTCGCACTGGCGGGTCGTCGCCTTCGCCGAGTTCGACGGCGCATCGTGGTCGCCGCAAGAGAACGACCGGCGCGCCGCGCGCTTCGTGACGGACCCGGCGTGGACCACCGAACGCGGCGGAACGTTCGTGCGCGACATCGAGCCCGGCGACACGACCATGCGTGTGCGGCTGCAGGACCGCAGCGGCCGCCGCCTGCCGATGCCCCTGGAAGCGCAGCGCGTCCGCGTCGAAGCGCCCGACGACGTACTGGTCGATCCGAAGTCGTGGGGCGTTCTCGGCATCGTCCGCATGGGCGACCGCAGGCGGCAGGACGTCGTCTACACGATGGAACTCGGCGCAACGGCGGGGGCGGTGCAGCCGTCTCCGTCCGTGCGCCGCCTGATGACGAACCTGCCGCCGTCGGTTCCGCGCATGGTCCGCGACCTCGCGAGTCGCCTGCGATCGGAACTCCCCGATGCGGCCACCGGATCGCAGGTGGCGGGAGCCTGCTGCGAATGGCTGCAGCAGCACCGTCGCTACGAGCTTCCGGGCCGTCCGGGCTTCGCGCGCAACCTCGCCGAGTTCCTGGTCGGCGCCGGCGCCGGCCACTGCGAGTACTTCGCGACCGCGCTCGCGCTGCTGCTGCGAGTGCAGGCGATCCCGTGTCGTCTCGTCGGCGGCTACCTCGTCCACGAACGCGATCCCGCGACGGGTGCGTTCGTCGCTCGCAGCCGTCACGCCCACGCGTGGGTCGAAGTCCTGCGGCCAGACGGTTCGTGGCTGACGCTGGACCCGACGCCCCCGGCCGACGTGATCGCCGCCTCGACCGAAAAGACGTCGTGGTGGCACGACTTCGCGGCAGGCCTGTCGAACGCCTGGAGCCGCGTCGTCGAGTTCGACGCAGGAAGTCGCACCGAGTGGGTGCGCACGATCGCCGAGCTCCCCGGCGCGATCGCCCGCAGCCTCGTCGACCATCCGCTCGTCGCGGTGCTGTCGCTGGCTTCGATCGCGGGCCTGGTCTACCGTCGCCGGCGGCGACCGACCGTTGCCACGATCGTCGAACTCGAACGTGCAGTGCGCACTGCCGGGCTGTCGTGGTCGGCCGGCGAAACGCCGCGCGAGCTGTTGGCGCGAGCTGCGGGCATCGGCCTCGATGCCGCGCGACTCGCCTTGCTGGCGACCGCGGTCGGACGTCACGAGAACGCGCGGTACGGCGTCACCGCGAGAGGAGCGACGACATGATCCGGAGAATCGCCGCCGCCGCGGTCGCCTTGGCAGCGCCGTTCGCGCCCGGGCAGACACCGCCGAAGGTCGTGTCGCTGGACCCGCCGCACCTCGCCGCGAACGTCGAGCCGCACGGCACGACACGCTTCACGGTCGTGTTCGATCGCGACATGGACACCACCGCTCACTCCGTCTGCGGTGGAGGCCCCACCTTCCCGAAGATCGTGCGCACGGACTGGGAGGACGCTCGCACGTTCGTGTTCGAGGCGCTGCTCGGTGAGGACCGCATCTACTCCGTCGACCTGTCCTGTGCTTCGTCGAACGGCTTCCGCTCGAAGCAGGGTGACCGCCTGCCGCTCGTGCCTTGGCGTATCGCGACCACGGGGCCCGCGCTCGAATCGGGCGTCGCTGCGAAGGCCGTCGCGACGCTCTTCGCCGCGATCGGCGACCGTTACTCGTACCGCGATCGGCTCGGCATCGACTGGGGCGACATCCAGCGCGCGCATCAGGACGAACTGCTCGCCAGCAAACATGGAGCCGGCCTTGCGCTCGCAGTCGCGCACCTGATGCAGTCGGCGCAGGACCCGCACGTCACGGTGGCCTGGCGCGAGAGCATGCTCGCGACGTGCCAGCGCGATGTCGTTCCCAACTTCGACGTGCGCGGCCTGCAGAAGGCGCTGCCCGGCCTGCGCCGAATCGGCCGCATCGGGATGCAGGCGAGGACCGACGACGGCATCGGCTACCTGTTCGTGGGTTCGTTCTCCCGCGACCAACGCGAAGACTTCGACGCCACCCTCGACGCCCTGCGCGGGATGCTCGACTGCAAGGCGCTCGTGATCGACGTGCGCACCAACACCGGAGGCGACGAACTGATCGCACGGCGTCTCGCCGCCTGGTTCGTGCCCGGTGAGAAGATCTACGCCGCGCACCGCATCCGCGACCCGAAGGCCGAGGGCGGTTTCCAGCCGCGCCAGGATCGCCGACTGCGCGGCAACGAGCCGCCCGAGTTGTTCGAGAAGCCCGTCGCCGTGCTGATGGGGCAGGCCAACATGTCGAGCTGCGAAGCCTTCCTGCTCATGATGAAGCAGGCGCCGAACGCGGTGCTCGTCGGCGACACGTCGTACGGCAGCTCCGGCAACCCGCAGCCGTGCACCCTCGCGCCCGGGCTGACGGTGATGCTCCCGAGCTGGCAGGCGCTGCGCGCGGACGGCACTCCGCTCGAAGGCGAGGGCATCACGCCCCACATCCACGTGGCGAGCACACCCGCGAAGCTGGCCGACGAAGACACGGTGCTCGCGGAAGCGCTGCTGCGCCTGCGCGGCATCCGCTGATCAGGCGATCCAGTTCGGCTTGCGCTTGCCGAGGAACGCGGCGAAGCCCTCGCGCGCCTCGGGTGTACTGCGCAGAGCGGCGATCCACTTCGACGTCACCGGGATCGCATCCTCGAGGCTCAGCGACGCCACGCCGCGGATCAGCTCCTTCGCGCTGGCGACGGCAGCCGGGCCCGCGGTCAGCAGTTCGCCGACGCTCTTCTCGACGGCCGCGTCGAGTTCGGCCTCGGGCACGGCGCGATGCACGAGACCGATACGCTGCGCCTCGCGCCCGTCGAAGCGCTCGCCGGTCAGGAACAGCGTGCGCGCCCGCCCGGCGCCGATCTTCTGCATCACGAACGGCGAGATCACGGCGGGCACGATGCCGAGTTTCACTTCGGTGAGTCCGAACTGGCAGTCCTCGGTGCAGATCGCGATGTCGACCGCAGCGGTGAGGCCGGTGCCGCCGCCGAGCGCGTGGCCGTGAATGCGGCCGACGACTGGCTTCGTGCAACGCGCGATCGCGAGGAACATGCGCGCCATGCGATCGGCGCCGACTTCGTTCGCCAGCTGCGGCAACGACGCCTGCTCCTGCATCCACGACAGATCGGCGCCCGCGGAGAACGACTTGCCGTTGCCCGACAGCACGACGACGCGCGCATTCGTGTCGTCGTTCGCGGCCGCGAACGCCGCCTGCAGCTCCTCGACCACGGCGCCGTTGAACGCATTGCGGACGTCGGGACGGTTCAGCCGCACGTGCAGGACAGGGCCGGCGGCGGTGACTTCGAGGGTCTGGTAGCGGCTCATGGGGGCGCAGAACTCTATGGGCCGATCCTCGCCGGCGGGAGCGACATCCCGGCCACCGGTGCGGCGCTACTTGCCGTCGAGGTCCTGCCGCGGCGGCATCGTGAGGGTGACTTCGTTCACCCGGCCCGGCTCGGCGGTGACGCGCACACTGGTCGCCTGTCGATGGGCAAAACGTACGGATCCCCGTCGGATCGTCGACGCCGCTCCGTCGAGCCGGAGGTCCATTTCGCCGGGCGGCACCCACAGCGTGATCGGCACGTCGAGCGCGACGACGTCGGCCCCCGGAGCCCCCCACGTGCCGCCACCGAACGCGGCGCGCACCGAGAACGGTTGCGCGTCCGCCGGCATCCACCCGAGGCGCCATGCGGTGACCGCCGCGGATTCCCCACCGTCGAGGCGCACGGACACCTGGCAGGCGTCGAACTTCGCGTGCCACGCCGCGGCGCCCCCGCTCGCGACGTCGACCTTCTCTTCGAACAACTCGATCCCCGTCGCCGAATCGACCACGGCGAGATGGAACGTCCCCGGCGGCAGACGCAGCTCGCACTTCCCGTCGGGCTCGACGAGCACCCAGCGCGTCGTCTCGCTCACGGGACGTCCCTGGTTCGAAACCCGGTCCGCTTCGATCGCGGCAACGGCGAACCGCCCCATCGGGACCTTGGCGCCGGACACCGCGAGTTGCACGTTCACGATGCCGGGCAGGTGCCCCGCGAGATCGATCTTCGCATCGACATCGGTCGCCTCGAAGCGGAACGACGTCAAAGGGATGACCAGCGCAGCACCCCGGCGGGGCGCAGCGGGCACGACGAGACTCAAGTGCTCCGTGCCCACTGCCCGGTGCGGCATCTCGAACGCCCCGTCGACGATCGGCACGGAGCCGTCGACGTTCGCGGCGACACACAGGCCGCCGAGAGGATCGCCGTCATCGCGCTCCGTCGCCGGCTGCGGACTCAGCACGACGCGCCAATCCGCCCCGACCGCCGCGCCTTCGACACGGCCTCGCAGCGTGATGCCGGCGGCGAGCACCAGGTCGGAAGCGGACGGGTGCTCTCCCGGCTCCACGGTGACGAAGCGGCGCGCGACGACCGAGCCGGTCGCGTGCCGAGCCTCGACGACGTAGTCGTCCGCACCGAGTCCGTCGAAGGTGAACGAGCCGTTGCCGCTCGTCGTCATCGTTCGCGCCGACGATGCACCGCGAGGTCGGACGGAACCGCCATCGCGCGCCGCCTTGCGATCGACGGTGACCAGGGCACCCGCAACCGGTTGCTCCGTGGCGGCGTCGATCACCCTTCCGGTGATGCGCGACGAGGCGACGAGCTTCGCTTCGAAGGTGCGAGCCGCCCCGTCGACCTTGTCCGCGAAGAACGGCGCATAACCGGCGGCCGCGACGAGCAGGACTCCCGGCCCGGCAGCGCCGTTCCCGGGCGGATCGAGGGAGACCGCGCCGTCGGGCCGCGCCGGCGCCAACGAGGCCTCGAGCCACGCGTCGACGTTCTCGTCGCGTTCGCCGCGGTACCAGATCACCGCGGCACGGACAGCGCGCACCGGAGCACCGGTGACGGCGTCCACCGCGCGCACGACCAGGCGTTCGCCGTCGTCCGCAGCGCATCGAATCACGAGATCGGTCTGCGGGCCCTCCAGTACGTCGCTCTCGCCGAGGACGCTGCCGGAGTCCGAATACGCGGTGACGCGGTAGCGCCCGGCAGTACACAAGGACGCGCGGAAGCGCCAGTCGGACGCCACGCTCGTCGACTCGTACGTGGCACGCACCCTCTCCGCGGTCAGCCGGACGCGGCCGAGGACCGGTTTGCCCTCGGCGTCGACGACGCTGCCTTCCACGAACCCGCTCGGCTGCAAACGGATGTCGAGCGGCGCGCCGAGCTCGACGGACTCGAACGTGCAACAGTGGAACCCATCGGCCGCCACTTCGAGTCGAAGCGCGCGCGAGAACACGCCGGGCAGGGTGAACACGCCGTTGGCGCCCGACGTCGCCAGGGAGCGGTAGCAGGGGCCGAGCCACCAGTACCTGGCGAGCCCGTCGAACGCGTCGACCTTCGCCCCGGCGACGGGCTGTCCATCCGCGTCGCACACGCGGCCGGTCAAGCTCGGCCCCTTCGGCAGACGCAGTTCGCCGAGATCCGCGTCGCGTCTCTGCCTGCGCCACGATCCGCCGCGCTGCGGATCCGGACAGACGATGGTGACCCGACCGGGAGCGGCGATCAGCACCGAGATCGACTGGAGCGGTCCCGCAGGGATCGGCACGTCGATCGAGAGCGAACCGTTCTCGTCGCTGCGCGCCTGCGGCCGCTGCAGCGCATCCGTGGTCGTCACGGTGCCCGGTGCTCCGACGACCACGCCCGCGTTCGCGATCGGCTTGCCTTCCTCGTCGCAGATGCGGGCGCGAACCCGACAGACAGCACTCCCGACGCTCGGGGACTCCTCCTGGGCGACCAGCACGGGCAAGGTCAGGAGCGACACGAACAGTCCCATCCGCGCAGTTCTCATGCGGCGCGCGATCGTAGCGCCGCACAATGGACGCGGACGATCGCGGATGCGACAACGTGCGTGTGCCTCCGCCGCTGCGTGTGCTGCTCGCCGCCGCCCTGTTCGCCACCGGCGGCGCGTTGCTGAAGGCCTGCGACTTCCCCTCACTGCAGCGCGCAGGCACTCGCGCCGCGATCGCCGCGATCACGATCTTCCTGCTGCTGCCGGCGGCGCGGCGGCTGCCGAACGCACGCATCCTGCGACTCGTGCCCCCGTACTTCGGGTCGACGTGCCTGTTCGTCGTCGCGAACTCGCTCACCACCGCAGCGAACGCGATCTTCCTGCAGTCGGCGGCGCCGCTGTGGCTGGTGCTCCTCGGACCGTGGCTGCTGAAGGAGACCCCGACACGGCGCGATCTGTGGACGCTGTTGTTCGTCGGCATCGGCATGACGCTGTTCTTCGTCGCGCCGGCGAACACGGCCGCCACCGCACCCGACCCGCGGCTCGGCGATCTCGTCGCGATCGCGTCCGGCGCGAGCTGGGCAATGCTGCTGCTCGGGCTGCGCTGGCTCGCACGCACCGGCCACGACGAAGCACCCGCGGCGATCGCGTGGGGCAACGCGCTGACCTGCCCGATCGCGTTCGCGCTGATGCCAGTCTTCGACCAGACGCCGATCGGCGGCAGCGCGCAGGACTGGGTCGTCATCGCGGTGCTCGGCACGCTGCAGGTCGGCCTCGCGTACGCGCTGCTCGTCCGCGGCCTCGCCGGCGTACCCGCGGTCCGCGCTTCGCTTCTTCTGATGATCGAGCCGGCGCTGAACCCGACGATCGCGTTCTTCGTCCACGGCGAACGCCCCCACGCTCTCGCGATCGCCGGTGGCGTGCTGATCGTCGGCGCGGTCGCGGCGAACAGCGTCTTCGCGCGCAACCGCAGCCGCCCGCCGACGCAGCAGCCGACGCAGTAGCGACGGCGGCGTCTTCATGTGCACGAAGCGAAGAAGTCGAGCACGCGGCGCTCGGCCCAACGGCGCGGACGCCAAGGCGAACCTCCTTCGACGAAGCCGACGTGGCCGCCGTGCGGGAGGAACTCGGAGACCAGGAACGGCGACGCCGTGGCGGCGGCCGTCGGCAGCGCGGCGGCGGGGATCAGCGGATCGTCGTACGCGGCGATCAGCAGCGTGCGCCGGCGGATCGACGGCAGGAAGCGCGCGCAGCTCGAGTCGCTCCAGTAGTGGCGGGCATCGCGGAAGCCGTGCAGCGGCGCGGTGACGACGTCGTCGAACGCCGCGAACGTGCGGCACCGCCGGAGCGCACGTTCGTCGATCACCCCGGGGTGCTGCGCGGCCTTCGCCAGCGCCTTCGGGATCAGCGTGCGGAGGAAGTGACGCGTCATCGCGCCGCCCCATCGGCTGTCACAGCATCGCGCCGCCTGCTCGAGATCGAAGGGCGGCGAAACCGCCGCGGCGGCACGGACGCGGCGCGGCACCCGTTCGCCGCGTTCGCCGAGCCACTTCAGGAGCACGTTGCCGCCGAGCGAGAAGCCGACGACGAAGAGCGGCGAAGCACCGCCGTCGCCGGTGAGGCGCTGCACGACGAAGTCGAGGTCGCTCGTCTCGCCGCTGTGGTAGGTGCGTCGCGCGCGATTCGGCACGCCGCCGCACGAACGGAACTCGAGCACTGCGCAGCGCAGCCCCTGCACCGCGCAGAGGCGCGCGACCTCGACCGCGTACGGGGACTCGCGGCTCCCCTCGAGCCCGTGCAGGAGGAGCACCGTCGGCGCATCGCCCGCCGCGTCGACGTGGTGGAGGCGCAGGAAATCACCGTCCGGCGTGTCGACGACTTCGGTTCGCAGCGCCGGCGCGCCGCGCGGCCGTGCGAGCACCGACGCCACCGTCTGCACGAGCCCCGATCGCGCCCACCACGCCGGCCGGAACGGTGCAGTCACGGCAGCGGCCGCAGCACGGCCCGCAGCGCGCGCGCGACGAGAAGGGCAGTGCCGAACGCGAGCAGGAGCGGGATCACGATGCGGCCGGCGCCCCGCATCCAGGCGAACACCACGAACGCCGCGGCCACCATGCCGAGGAACCACGCCGCGCCGATGCGCCGCGGCGGCACCGCCGGCGCGGCGGTCACGTCGCTTCCATCCGGCCGAGCACCGGCTGCATCTCGCGGAAGCCGTCCCGCACACCGGAATCCCACGGCCAGTGACCCTGCTTGTCCGGCCAGACGATCTGCAGAACGGGGAACTCTTCGCCTTGGTTCGCCCACGCGGCGATCGGCAGGCGGTCGGCGACCATTGCCTTCGGCACCGCCTCGAAGCGGACCGAGTACGCGTGCAGGAGCCCGTCGTGGCGATCGTTCGTCGCGAACGTCACGCCCTCCGCGGCCTCGTCGGCGATCGCCTCGATCAGTTCGTTCGCGATGTCCGACGGCAGGCCGAAGACCACCACCTCGGGCTGTTCGAACGAGTGCCAGAGGCCGACGGAGTAGCAGTGCTCCGGCCAGTCTTCGCTCGCGGGCACACGCACGACGTGCACGCCGTTCTCGTCGACGTCGTCGAGCACTCTCCGCTGGGCCGGGGTGAGCTGATCGGAACGGTCACGCATCCGCCTGAATGTGCCACATCGCGCCGCGGTCTGCACGACGACGGCCCGTACAGCATCGCGGCGCCCTCCTCGCACGAGGAAGGGCGCCGCGTCGGGAACCTCGGCTCGGATCAGGCCGAGTTCTTGGTCAGGTCCCAGGTGCCGTTCGTCTTGCCGGCGCCGGCGCCGCCAGCGCGCGCCTGCTTCGTGTACTCCCACTCGATCTTGGCGTAGTTGAAGGTCACGCTCTCGGTCGGCACGGAGTCCGACGCGCCGCCGATGCTGACGCTCGAGATCACGACGTCCGTCAGCTTGTAGACCATGTAGGGGACGCTCTTGTCGCCGTCCGCGCGGCGCAGCGTGACCACGATGCTGGCGATGTGCTTGCCCGAGCAGCACTGCGCGTTCAGGATCGGCGAAGAGCTGTCGAGCTGCTTCACGATCGAGAAGTCGGTGTGATTGCAGCGGCCGGTCGTGCCGCCACCGGCCGTGCTGGCCGTCGCCGAACGAGGTTGGCTGACCCCGTGGCTGAAGGACAGGAGCTCCATCTCGTCCTTGTGGTTGCTGTCCGTGCTCTCGCCCTTGATGCCGTCGATCTTGCAGAAGATGGTGGAAACCATTGTCGTCGTCCTTGTTTGGGTGGGTCGTTCGAGGCGAAGGGAACGCCCCGGCCGCCGGGAGTGTTGCAGAAAGCCCGCGGGGAAGCGAGGCGACCGCCGCCGGATCCGCCCTTGGCACACGGGGTTCGTGGAGGGCCCGACGCCCCGGGTTTCTGCCCGGCCCATGGGCCGTCCGGCGACCGCCGCGCAGTGGAGCGCACCTCGTCAGTCGGTATCGTGTCCGCCTTGCACGCCCGCGCCCGAGCCCCGGAGTTCACGAGCTTCCACGCAGACCGCCCGGCCGGAGCCCGCGAGGCGCACCCCAATGCCAACCTGGTCCCGTCGAGCTACATGCGCATGCTCGACCTGCTCTACCGGTCGGCCCGCCTCACCCACCCCGGCGCCGCGTGCACCCTGCTGACCGACCCCGCCACACGGGTCGCCGGCATACGCGGCAACGTCCGTCGTTTCGACCAGCCGATCGACCACACGGCCCTGATGCTGTCGCGATCGCGGGCACAGCGTGCCTACGTCGAGATGAGTCCGTTCGAACGGCCCATCGTGCTCCTCGACTCGGACATCCTGCTGAACGGGTCGCTGCAAGGGCTGTTCGACACCGACTTCGACGTCGGCCTGACGTGGCGCGCGAGCCGGACGATGCCGATCAACGGCGGCCTGATCGTGCTGAACAACCGCCGTCCCGAAGTCGCACGGACGTTCGTCCGCCGCTTCGTCGAGCTCTACGAGAGGGTTCACACGACCGACACGAACGCGTCCTGGTACGGCGACCAGCTGGCCCTGCGCGACGTCGTCGGACTGACGCACGAGGAGATGAAGGGGCGCGACGTCGTCGAGCGCGACGGCTGCCGCATCGCGCTCCTGCCCTGCGACGTCTACAACTTCTCGCCCGACAACGAACTCGCCGCGATCCAGGACGGGCTCCCGACGAAGGTCGTGCTGCACTTCAAGGGTCAGCGCAAACAGCTGATGGATCCGTTCTGGAGCACGTTCCTGCAGTGGCGCGAGTCGTTCTGGCCGTGGGCGGCGCGCCGCGGCCGGCGGGCGCTGCGGGAACTGCAAGCCCGCATCGCCGCGGAGAACGCCGCCGCCGCACGCAGCGCGACCGCCAAGCCCGCGGCGAAGGCGAACGCATGACGGAGCGCGACGCAGATCGCCGGTCACCGCGGTCGCGGGCCGCGGAGTTCGCGCGCGGCGTCGCGCTGTCGTGGCGGATCTTCCAGCGCACGATCGGCGCGAAGTACCGGAAGTCCTTCCTCGGCTACTTCTGGATGATCGCGCCGGCGATGCTCATCACGGGTGCGGCGATGCTGGCGAACGAAGCCGGCGTCACGAATCCCGGATCGACGACCCTGCCCTACGGGCTCTTCGTGTGCATCGGCACGCTCCTGTGGCAGGTCTTCGCCGAAGCGCTCGACGTTCCGCACCAGGCGTTCGAGAGCGCACGCAGCTACCTGACTCGCGTGCACTTCCCGCGCGAAGCGATCGTGCTCGCGCAGCTGTACGAGTCGTTGCTGACCACGGCCGTACGGCTCGCGACGATCCTGCTGTGGCTCGTACTGGCGTCGCACTTCACGATCGGCGGCGCCCTCGGCGTGATCGTGTGTTTCTACGGCGCGGTGCTGCTCGGCCTCGGCATCGGCGCGCTGCTGATGCCGTTCACCCAGTTGTTCGCCGACCTCCACCAGACGCTGAAGCTGCTCGTGACGTACGGCCTGTTCCTCACGCCGGCGTTCTACCAGCCGCAGGGCGACGGCCTGTTCGCACGCATCGTCGCGGCGAACCCCGTCTCGCCGCTGATGACCGCCGCACGCGACCTCGCCGCGGATCTCCCCCTTTCGACGCCGATCGGCTTCGCCGTGGCTCTCGGCGGCGGCGCCGCGGCGGCGATCGCCGGGCTCCTGCTTCTCCGCGCGGTGGCCCCCATCGTGATCGAACGCATGCTGCTCGGAGGGCGGTGATGACGGGTGGTGACGTGTGCGTGTCGGTGCGCGGGCTGTCGAAGAAGTTCGCGCGCTCGCTGAAGCGTTCGTTCGTCTACGGCGCGCGCGACATCGCCCGTGTGCTGCTGCGGCGCCCGCCGGACGACTCGCTCCGCGCGACCGAGTTCTGGGCGGTGCGCGACGTCTCGTTCGACCTGCGTCGCGGCGAGTCGGTCGGCATCGTCGGGCAGAACGGCAGCGGCAAGACGACCCTGCTTCGCATGATCTGCGGCATCCTGCGACCGACGCTCGGTTCGGTCGAAGTACGCGGCCGCATCGCGCCGATGCTCGCGCTCGGCGCCGGCTTCAAGCCGGTGCTCTCCGGGCGCCAGAACGTGTTCCTCAATCTCGCCCTGCTCGGCGTGGCCGAACGCGACATCCGCGCGCGCTTCGACGCGATCGTCGACTTTGCGGAGCTGCACGAGGCGATCGACGCACCGCTCGGCACGTACAGCTCGGGCATGCAGGCCCGACTCGGCTTCGCGTGCGCCGTGCA
Source organism: Planctomycetota bacterium (assembly GCA_016794565.1). Lineage (GTDB taxonomy): Bacteria > Planctomycetota > UBA1135 > UBA1135 > UBA2386 > JAEUHQ01. Next base: position 47,788 of record JAEUHQ010000164.1, read on the forward strand.
CACGGATCCGTCGATCCTGGTGGTCGACGAAGTGCTCTCCGTCGGCGACGCACGGTTCCGCGTGAAGTGCCGCAACAAGATCAACGACCTGCGTCGCCAGGGCACGTCGCTGCTGCTCGTCTCGCACAGCGCCGTGCTGGTCGAGACCCTGTCGGACCAGTGCCTGTTCCTCCGCGGCGGACGCACGGCGGCGTTCGGATCGGCGAAGGACGTACTGCTCGCCTACCAGGCCGACATCGCGACGAAGCCGGCAGCCGCGACGGCGGCGCCGAAGACGGCGGTCTCGTCGGCGGACGGCGTGCTGCGGATCGCGGGCGTCACCTTCGGCGGGAACGACGCCGAGTGGGCGACGGGCGACACGGCGCTCCTCGAAGTCGAAGTCGACAACGACGCCGCGATCGCCGACGTCAGCGTCAACGTGATGGTCTTCGATCTCGCCGCGCCCGGCAGCGAGGCCGTGCTGGTCATGATGTCGAGCCAGGACGCCGGATGGCTGCACCTCCCGCCCGGTCGCAACACGGTCCGCCTGCGCATGCCGAGCCTCGGCCTCCTGACGGGAAGCTACCGCGTGAAGGTCAGCGTCTCGCGAACGGAACTGCACGACATCCTGGCCGTCGTCGACGACGTGCGCGTCGCCGTCCGCTCCGCGCACCGCGCCGAACTCGGCGTCTACCACCAGACCCGGACGTGGGACGCACCGGGGCTCGCCATGGATGCAGCGCACGACCCGGACGTGACCGCCGAAGCGCTGGACGACGGATGAGCGAGACGCCGTACGCGGTGCTCACGCCGTACCCGATCCCCGACGCGTTGCGCGGCAGGAAGGTCGTGAACGTCGGCGACGGGTTCATCCTGCGCGCGATCGAACGGCTCGTCGGCCGCTTTGCTCCAGCGCGCACGCTCTCGCCCCGCGTCCCGCTGTCGTCCGCCGAAGTCGACACCGTCGCGGCGAGTCCGACGACGATCCTCGCGGGCGCGAATCAGCTCAGCAACGGCTGGACCATCTGGCCCGGCCTGTCGGCCGACGAGGTGCGCGCTCGCAGACTGACGCTCGTGCCGTTCGGCATCGGCCTGCACGGCGACGCGGGCCATTTCGGCGCGATGTCGGCGAACACGAAGGCGATCCTGCTCGCGATGCACGAACGGATCCGCTTCTCGTCGTGGCGCTGCCCGCACACCGTGGCGTGGCTCGCGCGCGAACTGCCGAGCCTCGTGCCGCAGCTGCTGATGACGAGCTGCCCGGTGGTGCACGGCGAAGCCCTGCTCGGGGGGCGGCCGTTCGCGCCGGGGACCGGGAACGTCGCCGTCACCGTCACCGACCGCGGCGACTTCTGGCAGCGCGAGACGTCGATCCTCGACGAAGTCGCGCGCCTCTTCCCTCGCGCCCGCCGGACCCTCGTGCTGCACCAGAACTGGTCGCCGCCGCGCCCGTTCGAGAACCTGCGCCACCGCTGGGCGCAAACGGTCGAGGCGCAGCTCGACCCGCACCAGCGCCTGCGCCGCCACGCGGTGCGCGCCGGCTACCGGATCGTCGTGCCCGCCGACGCGGACGAAGCGCTCGCCTTCTACGACAGCGTCGATCTGCACGTCGGCAGCCGCCTGCACGCGCACCTGCTCTGCCTGTCGCTCGCGAAGCGTTCGTGGCTCGTACCGGTCGACGCCCGCTCGGCCGGCATCGCGGAGTCGCTCGACTTCCCGCTGTGCGAAGCGGGCGGCGTCGCGAACCATCTCGCGTTCGACTTCGAGCGCGTGCGCCTCCGAGTGCGCGAGCACTTCGCCGTGATGCAACGCTTCGTCGCCTCGCTGCCGCGCTGACGTCAGCCGCGCGCCGCCTGGTGCCGTTCGCCGGTCGCGAAGAACAGTCCGCCCTTCAGGTGATGGATCGTGCGCGGACCGCCCGCCGCGAAGTGCCACTCACCGGCGCGCCACAGCGTGTCGTCCGCCCACGCGGCGACGCATTCGAGCACGAACAGGTCGTAGCGCTCCTGGATCGTGGGCTCGGGGAGCACGCGGCATTCGAGCCACGCGGCGCAGCCGTCGACAAGCGGGGCACCGACCTTGCTCGCCGTGGACGTCGCGATGCCGAAGCGTTCGAACTTGTCGCCGTCGCTGCCCGAGTGCGAACCGACCGCGTACGTGAGGTCGACCTGCGCGGTCGTCGGCGCGTGCAGCACGCATTCGTTCGAGGCCTCGAGCAGCTCGCGCGTGAACGTGTCCGCCGCGACCACCGCCGCGAGCTTGCACGGCTCGAAGTCGATCGGCATCACCCACGCCGCCGCCATCACGTTGCGGCGGCCGCCGTGCGCCGTCGTGATCAGCGTCGTCGGGCCGTGGTTGAGCAGGCGATGGATGTGTTTCAACGGAACGGCAATGCGCATGGCTCGATCGTCGCGACCCCGACTGCACGACGCCAGTCTGTGCGCACGCGGAGCCATGAGGAACCGCCGGCCCGCTCGGGCCGCGTGCTGTCCGACGGCAGCCACCCGAGAACGACGTTCTCGGCGCGAGCGCGGAATCCGAGACGGAAACGCCGCCTACATCCTGAACACCGGAGCCCGCCAATCCTCGATCGGAGCGTTGAGGCTCGCCGAGAGAGCGAGCGCCAACGCCGCCCTCGTCTGGCGCGGATCGATCACGCCGTCGTCCCACAGCCGCGCCGTCGCGTAGAGCGGGTGCCCTTCCGTCTCGTACTTCTCGAGGATCGGCGCCTTCATCTTCTGCTCCTCGTCGGCCGACAGCTTCTGACCCTTCTCCTCGAGCTGGTCCTTCTTCACCTGCACGAGCACGCCCGCCGCCTGTTCGCCGCCCATCACCGAGATGCGCGAGTTCGGCCACGTGAACAGGAAGCGCGGCTGGTAGGCACGGCCGCACATGCCGTAGTTGCCCGCGCCGAACGAACCGCCGATCAGCACGGTGAGCTTCGGCACGTTGGTCGACGCGACGGCCTGCACCATCTTCGCGCCGTCCTTCGCGATGCCGCCGGTCTCGTACTTCTTGCCGACCATGAACCCCGTGATGTTCTGCAGGAACAGCAGCGGCACCTTGCGCTGGCTGCACAGCTCGACGAAGTGCGCCGCCTTCTGCGCGCTCTCGGAGAACAGGATGCCGTTGTTCGCGACGATGCCGACCGGCATGCCGTGGATGTGCGCGAAGCCAGTGACGAGCGTGGTGCCGTAGCGCGTCTTGAACTCGTGCAGGCGGCTGCCGTCGACGAGCCGCGCGACCACCTCGCGCACGTCGTACGGCGTCCGTGTGTCGCGCGGCAGCACGCCGAGCAGCTCTTCGGGGTCGTAGGCCGGATCCTCCGGCGACTGCATCGCGAGCTGGCTCGGCTTGCTGGTGTTGAGGTGCGACACGATCTCGCGGCACATCTGCAAGGCGTGCGGCTCGTCCTCCGCGAAGTGGTCCGCGACGCCCGACAGCCGCGTGTGCACGTCGGCGCCGCCGAGATCCTCCGCACTCACCACTTCGCCCGTCGCGGCACGCACGAGCGGCGGGCCGCCGAGGAAGATCGTGCCGTTGCCCTTCACGATGATGCTCTCGTCGCTCATCGCCGGCACGTACGCGCCGCCCGCGGTGCACGAGCCGAGCACGACGGCGACCTGCGGGATGCGCGCGGCCGACATGCGCGCCTGGTTGTAGAAGATGCGGCCGAAGTGGTCGCGGTCGGGGAACACGTCGGCCTGGAGCGGCAGGAACGCGCCGCCGCTGTCGACCAGGTAGACGCACGGCAGGCGGTTCTCGAGCGCGATCTCCTGCGCGCGCACGTGCTTCTTCACCGTCATCGGGAAGTACGTGCCGCCCTTCACGGTCGCGTCGTTCGCGACGATCATCACCTCGCGGCCCTGCACGAGACCGACGCCCGTCACGATGCCGGCGCTCGGCGCGTCGCCGCCGTAGAGCCCGTGTGCGGCGAGCGGCGAGAGTTCGAGGAACGGCGCACCCGGATCGAGGATCGCCGTGATGCGTTCGCGCGGCAGCAGCTTGCCGCGCTTGTGGTGACGCGCGGTCGCCTCCTCGCCGCCGCCCTGCTGCGCCCTGGCGACGAGTCCCTTGATCTCGTCGATCGTGCGCAGGTGGTGTTCGCGGTTCTGCTGGAACTCGGGCGAAGCGGTCTTGACGTGGCTTTGCAGTACTTCGGTCATCGGGCGCTCGGGGGAGGGCGCACGATAGCCAGGGCCGCGGCGAAGCCCAGGACTCAGTGCCAGTCGATCGCGAGCGTCGGACTGCCCAGCACGGACGCGGTTTCGATGTCGAGCGCGAACTGCTGGGCGCGGAACGACACCGGCAGCAGCGACGGCCCGAGCGACATCGTCCACACACCCTCGGGCACGCCGTTCAGCGGCTGCCAGTAGAGCGCCGCCGCGTCGAGGTTCACGGTGCACCCGGGCGGCAGCGGGATCGTCTGCACCGCCGGCGCGAAGCCGAGTGCGAGGATCGCGATCTCGGTGCCGACGGGGACGCTGCCGCGCGCTTCGACGCCGCGCAGGAAGGTGCCCGACGCCTGGAACGTCGCCTGGCCGCACGCAGGCGCGACGACCTGCGAGACGCAGTGCGTCGGCTCGAGACGGATCGTGAGCACGCCGTTCGCCGCGCCGAAGAACGGCAGCAGCCCGCCGAACGGGTTGGTCACGACACCTGCGGTCGCGTCGCAGCGCACGTGCACGTCGAGCTGGCAGGCGTTCGGACCGAACGTCACCGGCAGCACGGCGGCTCCGTTCGCGTCGACGGTGCCGTCGCCGCCGAGATCGAGCTCGAGCAGCGACGCGCCGGTGCCGTTCGACGTCGGATTCCATTCGACGACGAAGCGTCCCGTGAACGCGAACGGCGACACGAACGTGTAGCGCACGGTCGCCTCGGCGACGGACGCGCCGGTGTTGTTCGCCTGGCACGACAGCGACCACCCGATGTCGAGCGCGGTCATCGTCGCGACCTGGCCGAACGAGAGGCCCGCCGAGCCGGTCGAACCGGCGCAGCTGCGCACGAGCCCGGTCGCGACCGCGCTGCCGAGCGGCATCGGCGAGGACGCCGCACCCGCCTGAACGCTGCCGCCGACGAGGACGGCCGTGGTCGAAACCTGCGCCGGCAACGCAGCGAGCGTCGCGAACAGCGCAATGGAGGCGAGGGTGAAGCGGGGCATGGGGTCTCGGACGGAGACTACCTCGGTCCGGCGAACGTGCCTGGCATCTGCGCGCTCGCCGCCATGCCACGGCGCGATGACGCGACACGAGACATCGCGCGCCGACTGCTGCATCATCCGCGCCGCCGATGAGTGCCGCCGCGCGCGAACCCGAGGATCGACCCGAACTCTCGATCGTCGTCGTCAACTGGAACACGCGCGATCTGCTGCTCGTGCTGCTCGGCCGCCTGCTGCCGAGCCCGCGCCTCCGCTGCGAAGTGATCGTCGTCGACAACCAGAGCGCCGACGACAGCGTCGCGGCCGCCCGCGCCGCGTTCCCGCAGGCGATCGTGCTGCCGCAGCCGAAGAACGGCGGTTTCGCGTACGGCGTGAACCGAGGCCTCGAGCGGGCTCGCGGCAAGTGGGTGATGCTGCTCAACACCGACGCCGAGGCGGCCTGGCCGGACATCGAAGCGTTCCTCGCGGGCGCCGAACGCTGCCCCGACGCCGCGGTCTTCGGGCCGCGAATCACCGACGAGCACGGCGGGACGCAGGCCAGTACGTGGCGACGCCACCTGCCGCGGCACGCTCTCGCGGAGGCGCTGTTCCTCGACCGCTTCGTCGCGCCTGCGCAACCGACGGGAGCTGCCGACGTGGACTGCGTGAGCGGCTGCGTGTTCCTGATCCGTGCCGACGTGCTGCCGGTGGTCGGCGGCTTCGACGAATGCTTCTTCATGTACTACGAAGAGGCGGACTTCTGCGAACGGGTGCGCGCCGCCGGGAAGCGCGTGCGCTGGCTGCCCGACGCCGCGTTCGTGCACGTCGGCGGACTGTCGGCCGGCCAGGCCGCGAGGCGCACGTTCCTCGCGTTCCGCGAGAGCCGCCTGCTCTACCACGCCGCGTGGCACGGCCGCGCCGCGACGGAATGGGTGCGACTCTGCCTGCTGCTCGGCGTCACACTGCGCCTCCTGATGTGGTGCGCCCTCGCGCTCGTCGGCAAGAAGAGCCGCGTCGGTCTCTACGCCGCCGCGTTCGCGATGCTGGTGCGACCGGGTCTCGTCGGCGATCTCTGCCGTCGCCCGCGCGAGGTGCCGAAGCTCAGTTGATGCGACGGAGCGCCACCTGCCACAGCAGGCCGCAGTGCTGCCGGATCGTGCGCAGCAGCTTCATCTTCGACTGGCCGAAGAGGCGCGCTTCGAGTTCGCACGGGTGTTCGCGCACGACGCCGCCGCGACGAAGCACGCGGACCAGCAGTTCGGCGGTGCCGAGGAACCCGGGATTGGCGAGCGGCAGGTCGACCACCGCGGCGCGCCGGTACACACGGAAGCACGCGGTCCACGTCCGCACTGCTCGGCCGACGAGCACGCGGTAGAACGCCGACAGCGTTCGCGACAGGAGCAGTCGCCACGCGGGCACGTTGCGCACCGATCCCCGCGGGTGGTACGGCGACGCGGTGACGACGTCACAGCCATCGAGCAGCGCGAGCATCGGCGCGATCTCCGCGGGGTCGTACGACAGATCGGCGTCGATCGACACGACGGTCGGCGCATCCGTCGCGAGGATGCCGGTGCGGATCGCAGCGGCGACGCCGAGGTTCTGCGGATGCCGCACCGCCCTGCAGTCGGCACGGCCGGCGGTGCGCTGCTGCAGCAGTTCCCACGTCCGGTCGGTGCTGCCGTCGTCGACGAAGACGAACTCGCACGCGGCGCGATCGCGCAGATTCGCGGCGAGACGATCCAGTTCGTCCACGAGCGTGGGCACGCCGGCCTCTTCGTCCTTCATCGGGACGACGATCGCCACACGCGGCACCCCAGGAACGGGAGCCGGCAGGCGCGGTGTCTCGCGCACCGGCATCGCGACCTGCACACGTTCGGTCGGCAGAAGCAGCACGTCCGCGATCGGCGCCCGGGCACCCGCGCCGATCGCCGCCTCGAGGCGCCGTTCGGCGCCGCGCAGGCGTTCGTAGTGCGCCCGCTGCGCCAGAGGCGGGAGCGCGCCGAGGCGCGGCTGCTCCGTGTCGAGTTCCCACGCCGCGAACGACGCGACGGCGGAAGCCGGTTCGGCGCGCGATGCCGAGAGGAGCTCGACACCCGCGTTCGCGGCGCCTCCCGCCATCGTCGCGTCGTACGTGTAGCCCGCAGCGGTCAGTCCCTCGCGCCACCACGGTGCCCCGCTCGGCGGCCACGGCGCGCGGAAGCCACGCACGCGCCGTCCGGTCGCCGCTTCGATCGCCTGACGACTGCGCTCCCACGCGGCGAACACCGCCGCGCGCGACTCGACTGGCACGGCGTCGAGGTCGACGGGCTCGTGGCCTGCGTTGCCGACCTCGTGCCCCATCCCGACGAGATGCCGCAGGACGTCGGGGCAGCGTTCGGCGAACGCACCGCTCGCGAAGAACGTCGCGCGCGCGCCGCGCCGTTCGCAGAGGGCGGCCGCGCGTTCGATTGCCATCGCGGCGCGCGAGTCGAGACGACGCCAGTGGCGCTTCGACAGGTGCTCGCGCCACACCGGATCGTGGAACCACTCGGAGGCGTCGATCAGGAGCGCGCGGGGTGCCGGCACACGCGCGTTGTAGCCGGGCGCCGAGCCGCGACTACAGCAGCTTCTG